>NZ_RJVA01000016.1 GCF_003751385.1 Desulfosoma caldarium
TGGAGCTGACCGGTACTAATCGGCCGTGAGGCTTGACCATCCCTTCTCTGAAGGAAATGGATCTTCGCAATCGTACACTCACCCTATTCTTCCCTTTTGGGCTGGTGGCTATGGCGAGGAGGCCACACCCGTTCCCATCCCGAACACGGCCGTTAAGCTCCTCAGCGCCTATGGTACTGCGCGGGAAACCGCGTGGAAGAGTCGGTCGCTGCCAGCCCAATCCTCCCACCACAAGCCGGTCCCCTACTCTGACCGGCTTTTCTCGTGCCAAGGCCACAAACGACATGCTGCCAACACCCGATGCTGACAAGATATCCTGGGAACCGCTTCTCGCGGCCTTTCAAACCTTTAAGCCGGACGCCGAATGGCTGGGGTTTAACCCACACGCCTTTGAAGCAGCTCTGTTGATTCCCCCATTGCCTTTCGTTGAGGCTCTCCTCAAACGGCGTTCCTCGCAGGAGAATGAAGACGGACACCCCGCCCGAGTTCGTGCCCTCTACGCCTTTTTGCTGGAACGGCGTTATGAAGAAAAACTCAATCTCCTGTACTTTGCCTTTGACGTCTGGGACGATACGTCACCCCTTCCCAGTGAGGTGATCGCTCGAACGCCTTTTCCCCACGAAGACGGCCTTCCGGCATTTCGTTACGCCGTTTAGGGAAAGGGCCTTTGAAGCCGAATGATCTGTTTTCTATGGAGTCTTGTCACGATGGTTCGATGCGCCACGGTGCTCAAGGTTGCCACGGGGCGGGCTTTCGTGGTTGTGGAAAGCGGCGGGCTAAACTGTCCCACATGCTCTGCTCGCGGCGCTTGCACGCCGCCGCGCTCACGACAAGCGAAGCGCCCTTTGGAAGTTTTGGACCCCATAGGGGTTCGCGTGGGAGAGAGGGTAGAAATTCTGTTTCCCGCCAAGTCCTTGTGGACGCTTTCGGTTCTTTTCTTTGGGCTTCCCGCAGGGGCCGTGCTGTTCGGAAGCGTTTGGGCTTCCCTGGTGGGATGGACGTCCACGGCGGCATGCGTCATGAGCGCCTGCGCGGCTCTCGGCCTCGCTCTGGTTTTAAGTACTTTGATTTATCGAAAAATAAACCGCGGGGAGGAAGGCTTTCCGACGATTGTGCGGATCGTCACGGCCATGGCGCCGACTTTACAAGACCCAAGAACACCTGGTCGTGCCGACGGAGAATTTAGGAGCGTGTCTAAAATGAGCCCATGATTTCAAAGGACTCCATGACGCGTTCTTTTGTGGAAGCGCCGCAAGACGCCGTGATTTTTGCAGAGCAAAGCGGCGCGACCCAATCATCTCGATGACTTGGCCACGATGGCGATCAAGGTCTCAAAACATCACGTGGGCCGCCGATTTTTCGAGGGAATGGCCGCCCGGGCTAGGGTGTCGCAGATTTCGTTTTCCCGATGGCCTACATGCCCCGCGATCCAGTGCCATGCCACTCGATGCTTTTGAACTAGGCGATCCAGTGCCTCCCATAGATCTTTATTCTTTACAGGTTCCTTGCGACTGGTCTTCCAGCCGTTTTTCTTCCACTTGTGGATCCACTGGGTCATGCCCTTTTGCAGATACTGGGAATCGGTATAAAGCACCACATGGCACGGCTCCTTCAAGGCCTTGAGCGCTTCCACGACGGCGGTCAGTTCCATCTGGTTGCTGGTGGTCCACGGTGATGAGCCGCTTAGGGTCTTCTCGTGACCCTGATAACGCAACAGCGCAGCCCAGCCTCCGGGCCCTGGATTGCCCGAACATGCCCCGTCGGTGAAAATTTCCACGGTTTTCATGGGATGCTTTGTATCATTCAAAGCCATGGGCGTTCTTGAAAGCCTCATCAAAGGGAGCGCCGTGTATCCTTGCGCGTTTCTCAATTGGGGGCGGCGTTGAACTGGCCCGTTTCGTGCTCATGGCGGTTTTAGGACGCGCGCAGTCGGTGGCGAACGAACCTGGCATAAGCCATGGGGGTCTTTTTCTTCACCACGGTTTTTAGGCGTTCCAAAGGGATTTCCGCCCGCGCCGCCGCTCGATGGCCTCCGGCGCTGCCCCAGGCGCCAAAGGCATTTTGCACGCTTCGGCCGGCGTTCTTGCGGTAGCCGTCGTTGCGCACAATGACCACGAGGGTGTTGTCCACAACAGAACTGACGATGCTCCAAGAGATGTCATGGACTTTGAGCAGAAAGTCAGCCAAGATGACCAAGATGTCGGCGGAAGGAACCAGAGGCAGATGGGTGTAGATGCGATCTTTGACCACCGTCTTGTTCTTGATGGCTTCGCAAAAATAGGTCAAATCCTTGAGGGACAGGTCGGAGATTTCGATCTTGCGCAGTGTCCCTTGGTACACTTTGTCGTAGAGATAGTGGAACGCTCGAACGTCTTCTTCGCGGCTCTGGCGCTCGAAGTTTCGAGTGTCCGTTTTGATGCCGTAAATGAGTGCCGTGGCCAGGGTTTTGGATGGTTTGATCTTGGCGGCCTTGAGGTATTCCGTGAGGATCGTGGAGGTGGCTCCGTACTCGGGTCGAATGTCCACAAAGGGAATCTCCGGCAGTGCTGTGATGGGATGGTGGTCGATGACCAGGGAGTAGTCGAACTTTTGAAAGAATTCGTTATGGGTCGGCTGGCCGTCCACCAGGAAAAAGCGATTGAACTCGTCAAGCTTCTTGTCCTCAAGAAGCACAAGGGGAAGTTTGAGCAGGCGAACCATGGTTAGGTTGTTCAGTCGACGAATGGGTCGAATGATACCGACGGTGGTGGAATAGACACGGCGCCATAGCAGCCGTTTCAGGGCAAAGGCGGCGGCGATGGAATCCGGGTCCGGATCGATCGTGATGAGGATGCGGTCTTTGCTCTGCACCAAGCTATAGAGGCGCTGCAGAGCGTCCTTTCGAGAGCGAGGTCTTAAGGATGCGGAAAATCCCGGAGGCTTATTGGGCGCCATGGAAGCCGTGCCGCTTAGGTCTTTGGATAGAGAAGAAAAAAGGGGTGGCGAACCACCCCTTGAAACTTTCGTGGAGCGGGAAACGGGATTCGAACCCGCGACTTCGACCTTGGCAAGGTCGCACTCTACCACTGAGTTATTCCCGCTCAGCCCTCAAGCGGATCTTTAGCCAAGAACCGGGACAATGTCAAGGAAAAATTTCCACTAACGTCCGATAATGTATATTATGTAAACCAAAAAGCGAGGGCGTCATGGTCACCGGAATTGTCTATCATCCCAGTTTCAGTCGCCGCAGTTACCTCACCCAGGGATCGCGACTTCAGGATTTTCCTCAAGCTCTCCAACCCCTGCTGCAGGATGCGCGCTTTGTGCTCATGGAATCCCCGCCCATTTCTGAAGAATGGATTTTGAAAGTGCACAGCCGCGAGCTTTTGGATGGCGTGATGCGGGATACGCTCTGTTCCACAGCGTGGCATTCCGCCGGCGGTGTGGTGTTGGGGGCCGAAAAGATCGCTTTGGGGGAAATCCGCAACGCTTTTGCGTTCATCGGGGCCGGGGGTCATCACAGCGGTCGGGATTTTTTTGGAGGCTACTGCTGTTTCAACGACGTGGTGCTGGCCATCACAGTGTTGCGGGAGCGCCATGGGTTGCGCCGTTTTGCCATTTTGGACACGGACGCGCATCACGGTGACGGCACAAGAGACCTGGTGCGCCACGATCCGGATGTGCTTCACGTGTGTTTGTGCTACAGTGCCTACGAATCCCCGGACGGCACCAAGGTGGATGTACCCGTGCCGGGTGGCCCTATTATGTGGCGGGTGTTTGAAGGCGTAAAGGATGAGCCGTCCGGCCTCGAAACGGACACGGATCGCCGCTATTACGAAACGGCGCGAAGATCTTTTTATGAACGGTGCCTGAATTTTCAGCCCGAGCTCATCTTTTGGTATTTTGGTTTCGATACGCACCGCGGGGATTACGGAGACATTGGATTGAGCCGCGCAGCGTACCTGCTCATCGCCCGCATGATGAAAGAACTAGCGGAAAAGACTTGCGCAGGGCGCCTGGAAGTGGTCTTGGGTGGCGGCTCGCGCAGTGACATTGCCCGCCACTGCATTCCCCCCATCATTGCCATTTTGGGAGGGCTTAACCCATGAGCCGGCGTGTGCCTCTTAAGACCCTGGCCAAGATTTTGACCACCATGGCTTGCGCGTCACCCCACGAGTACGGCCTCTTTTGGGACGACGACGGCACCATGCCGTGGAAGGAATTTTATTGGGCTTTGCTGGAGGATCCTCGGCTGCGTTTCGTCCGCGAATCCACTCTAAAGGAGCTGACTCTCTTAGGGTACACCCTACCCTTTGTCCTGGATGGGTCGCGCTTGCGTCGGATCGCCGACGCTTCGCCCGCTCGGCCATACCCTTGCGTGGACCCTCCAGATCGCCTGTACACGGGCATTCGCCCTCGGCACCTTGCCGCTGTGCGCGCAGAAGGCCTTCGAGCCCTGCACCGATCCTATGTTCCTCTGTGGGCGAATCAAGGCACCGCGGAACGCATGGCTCGGCGCCGCGTGGCCCGGCCTTTGGTGTTGGAGATTCGAGCTCGAGAAGCCCATGAGGCTGGCGGAGTGTTTTATCAGGCCGGGGAAGATTTTTTTCTGGCTAGGGCTGTGGATGCGGCTCATGTGGTGTTTCCCATGATTGCCCTTGAGGAGACGAAGGGAAAAGAGCCGGAGGCTCAGCCGCCCCGTCGCCCGGCACCTTTTGCTTCCAAGCAGGAGGTTCGCGCCGATTTCGGTTCCTTTCGTCTGGAAGCTCATCACCTGCAGGGGCTCTTTTCGGACCGAGGGCTTCAAGGACCCCGCACCAAGGCCTCTTCGGGAAAGAAAGGCTCTAAGAAGGATGGGAGCTGGAAAAAGGCTGCGCGCAAGGAACGGCGCAAGCGCGAAGTGTGATTCCTTTGCCCTACCCTGCTCTGCCCCGGGTGAGGATCTTGGGGAGAGACATGGAGAATTCCCGACTCGCTTCGCATGAACAATGGGGCGTTACGCACTCGTTGGGATCGGATTTGTCGCCGGAGCCCATAGGGAACGATGGTTGTGGCGTCGTTGCCCCTTTGAGTGTTAGGTTAAGCGCCACCCAGGTAGGCCTTTTGGACGTCGGGATTGGCGAGAAGTCCCTGGGCCGAGTCTTCCAGCACGATGCGGCCCACTTCCAGCACGTAGCCTCGATGGGCCAGCTTGAGGGCTGCTCGAGCGTTTTGTTCCACCAAGACGATGGTGACGCCCGACGCGTTGATGTTCCGAATAGTTTGAAAGATGGTTTTCACAAGAAGCGGAGCCAAGCCCAGACTGGGCTCATCCAGCAGCAGAATTCGCGGCTGACTCATGAGCCCTCGCGCGATGGCCAGCATCTGTTGTTCCCCGCCGCTCAAAGTGCCGGCCAGTTGTCGGCGCCTTTCCGCCAAAATGGGAAACAGTTCGTAGATCCAATCCAGAGTCTGGTGAATGCGGGCCGTGTCGTTTCGCGTAAAGGCTCCAAGATTCAGATTTTCCTGAACCGTGAGGGTGCCAAAGATGCGGCGCCCTTCCGGCACGTGGGCCACTCCTCGGCGCACCACTTCGTGAGGCGGTAGTTTATGAAGGGGTGCACCTTCCAGCATCACCGCTCCTTTCGACGGCTTAACCAGGCTGCTAATGGTGAGCAAAGTGGTCGACTTTCCGGCACCGTTGGCACCGAGAATGGTTACGATTTCCCCAGGGTTTACCGTGATCTGGATGCCGTGCAGCACCTCGATTTGGCCGTACTTCACATGAAGATCCACGAGCTGAAGCATTTCAGTCTTCTTCCGTCCCCAGGTAGGCTTCGATGACGCGAGGGTTTGCTTTGATTTCCCAGGGTGTGCCTTCGGCGATGCAGGACCCGTGTTCGAGAACCACGATCTTTTCGGACACTCGCATGACCAGGTTCATGTCGTGTTCGATGAGCAGCACCGTGATGCCGCGGGATCGAATTCTTCGAATCAGTTCGATGAGGGCTTCCGTTTCCTGTTCATTCATGCCGCCCGCGGGTTCGTCCAGGATAAGGAGCTTAGGCTGCGTGGCCAGAGCTCGAGCCACTTCCAGGAGCCTTTGGTTGCCATAGGAAAGGTTCTTGGCCGGCTGCAAAGGGTTCTTGTCAAGTCCAACAAAAGCAAGGGCGTTCATGGCTTGCTCTAGAGCTTCTTTTTCTTCCCGCCGATGCCGCCCCAGGCCCAGCATGGCCGCAAAGGCGCCGGAGCGCATACGGCAGTGGCATCCCGCCAACACATTTTCCAGAACGGAGAGACTCTGAAACAAGCGAATGGTTTGAAAAGTTCGACCGATGCCGAGGCCGATGATGCGATGGGTGCGCAAGCCCAGCAGCGAGGTGTTGTTAAAGAGGATTTCTCCCTGATCCGGTTGATAGATGCCTGTGATCAGGTTAAAGACCGTGGTTTTTCCGGCGCCGTTAGGCCCAATGAGGCCCACGATGCTGCCAACATTTACGTCAAATGAGACGTTGTGGACCGCTGTGAGGCCGCCAAAGGACTTGGTCAAACGCCGAAGACGCAGCAAACTCACGCCGATTCCTCCGCCAAGTGTCGGTCTGGCACGGTGTAACGGCGCGGCCGAGCTGGAAGAATCCCCCCGGTGCGAAAGATCATCATGGCAATCATGGCGGCCCCAAAAATCATCATGCGCGCATTGGTAAAGCCTCGAAACACTTCGGGCAATCCCACGACGAGAAAGGCTCCCAGAAGCACTCCTGGAATACTTCCGGATCCGCCCAAAATAATCAGTGTGAACATGATCACCGATTCCCAGAAGCTGAACGATTCCGGTGCAATAATGGTCATTTTGGCCGCATAAATGTTGCCCACCATGCCCGCCCAGGCCGCTCCAAGGACAAAGGCCATGAGCTTGTAATGGGCGGTGTCGATGCCGCTGCCCTCGGCAGCCGTCTCATCTTCTCGAAGATAATTCAAGGCCCTGCCGAATCTGGAATTTTCCAGGCGATGAAAGAAAAAGGCGGTCACGGCCACGAAGCCCCAGATGAGGTAGAAAAATTCATGGGGTTTGCGAACCACCCAGCCGAACAGGTTGGGTCGAGCGATGCCAAAGATACCGTTGGCGCCTCCTGTGATGCCGAAAACATTGTTGATAAGCGCGATGCGAACAATTTCTCCCACACCGATGGTAACGATGCACAGGTAGTCACCTCGAAGGTGAATGATGGGTCGGGCGACGATGAGGGCAAAGAGCCCTGCCGTAAGCCCACATAGGGGCATAAGCACCAAAATGGGAATGTGAAAATGGGTGTTTAGGATGGCCGCCGTGTAGGCGCCCACGGCGTAAAAGGCGGCGTGTCCCAGGTTAAAAAGGCCCGCGTGGCCCACGATGAGGTTGAGGCTGAGTCCCAGGGCGGCGTAGAGCCCGATGTTGTTGAGCACATCGGTCCAGTAGGCATTGAGGAACAAAGGGCTAACGGCCAAGGCGACCGCAACGGCTCCGTAGATCAGCATCCGATTCCGCATCATACCTTTTCCGCGACCCGTTCGCCCAAAAGTCCCGTGGGGCGCACGATAAGAATGAAAATCAGGACTCCAAAGGCAATGGCATCCTTCCAGGCCACCGAAAGATAGGCGGCACCCAGTGCCTCTATGACCCCGAGAAGCAAGCCACCGACCATGGCGCCCGGTATATTGCCGATGCCTCCCAAAATGGCCGCCGTAAAAGCCTTGAGCCCATAAACCCAGCCCATGGTGAAATTGATTTGACCGTAGTGCAATCCCACCATGAGCCCCGCGGCGCCACCCAAGGCCGGCCCGATGAGGAAAACCAAAAGAATCACGCGGTTGACGTCGATGCCCATGAGGCGCGCCGCGTCCTGATCAATGGCGGCTGCGCGTATGGCCGTGCCGATCTTCGTCCGTTGAATGAAGGTGTAAAGAGCCACCATCATCACCACGGACGAGCCCAAAATGAGCACCCGCACCAGAGGAATGTAAAGGCCGAAGAGTTCGATAGCCGTTTTGGGCAGAATTCCCTGAGGATACACCTGAAAGCGGGCGCCATAGATGAGCATGACGGTGTTGGAGAAAAAGATAGAGGCGCCCAGCGCCGAAACCACCGCGGACAACCTCGGGGATTGGCGAAGAGGTCGATACGCCATGCGTTCCAACAGGGCTCCCACCAAAGCCACCAGGCCCATGACCATGAGCGCCAGGACCGCAATGCCCGCCGCAGGACCTAAACGATCTGTCAGAGCCAGGGAGGTGAGCAGGGTGAGGCCCAAGTAGGATCCAATGGTAAACAAATCGCCATGGGCGAAGTTGATAAGTTTGAGAACTCCGTAGACCATGGTGTAGCCCAGGGCGATTAAAGCGTAAATGCCGCCCACGGCAAGCCCGTTGGTCAGTTGCTGAAAGAATTCTTCCATGGAGTCAGTAGTCGATCGCCCGCTGGCACATGGTTCTCGAATGCGTGCAGGAGCGCTTCGATGGTGTGCTGCCTTCGGAAAGCGCTCCTGCAAGCAGGGGCAATTTTCCCACCGTTATGGTTGTAGAATAAAATTTCCTTCCGCATCCACCTTATAGACGCGATACACCTCGCCCACACGGTCACCCTTTTCGTCAAAGGAGATTTTCCCGGTCAAGCCGGCAAAGTCCTTCAATTTCGTGTGCAAATAGGCGGCGAGCTTGTCCACATCCGTGGATTGTGTCGCTTGCATGGCCGCGGTGATCACGCGAAAACCGTCCCCGGCCAGCACGGCGTAGATAGAATTGGGAGTGGAGCCATATTTTTTCTTGAATTCATCCAAAAAGCTCTTGGCTTCCGGTGAAGGCAGATCTTTGGGCAACGGCGCGCTGAGAAAATAAAAGCCCTGAGCCGCATCCTTGCCGGCGATTTTCACCAAATCCGGATTGTTGGTGGCGTCCCCGCCGATGAACGGCACGTTCCAGTTCATTTCTTTTTTCTGTCGAAGAAGCAGCCCAGCTTCGGGATAGTAGCCCGTGAAGAAGACCACATCGGGGTTGGCGCCTTTGAGCTTGGTCAAGATGGCGGTGTAGTCCCGTTCCCCGGGAGTCAACGCATCAAAAAAGACGATCTTGGTACCTTGGCTTTCCAGGAGCCCTTTGGCTTCGTCCGCAAGGCCTTTGGCGTAGGTGGTGTTGTCATGAAGGATGGCAACGTTCTTGAACCCTAGTTTAGCCATGGTTTGCACGGCCACTCGGCCTTGTTCGTCGTCTCGAGGGCACGTGCGGAAAAAGTACTTGAGCCCTTTTTCGGTGAGCCGAATGGCGGTGGAGCCGTTGGCAATTTGGATAATCTTAGATTCGTCATAGATGTTTTGGGTGGCTTCCGTGACCGAAGATCCGTAGGTGCCGATGACCGCCACGATACCCTGCGTGGCCAGGCGTTGGGCTGCCAGAGCCGCCGTGCGAGGATCTCCGCCGTCGTCATCGGCAATGACTTCAACCTTCTTGCCCAAAACGCCCCCCTTCGCGTTCAGGTCTGCAGCAAGGAGGTCCAAAACCTGTTTCATTTCCTGGCCTTCACTGGCCCACGGACCGGTCATGGGGCCCATGAGGCCGATCTTGATGGTGTCTGCTTGGGCCGAAACAAAACCGCTCAAAAAAAGAAGACACATCGCCGCCAGTACAACGAGCCCTTTCTTCATGGATACCTCCCTCCTCGTTTTCTGAAACCCCTGAGCCTGAGCCATCACACCTTTTGCCGCCTGAATTCTGATCCTTAAAAAAGTTTGCGGAACATATCAGAAAAAACTGGAGCCTGTCAACTTGACAACTCGTGCACAACCCGATTTGTTTAAGCCGGAGTTGGTCGGGGCGGCGGGAAATGCCCTTGTTGGAACGCTTATGGATCGCCGACGGAACGCAAAGGAGCGAGGCCCATGAAAAACGATCTCGAGCGAAGGATTCGTCAGACCGGAATGTGGCTGTACCAACTGATCGAAGACGAAACCCCGTCCATTTTTCGCAAGGATTACTGGACCGGCAAGGTCATGGATTGGTGCATGCACAATGAGGCGTTCAAGGTGGAAATGTTCCGGTTTATCGACGTTTTCCCCTACCTCACTCGACCGGAGTCCGTGGCCAAGCACCTTCAGGAATATTTCTGCCGTCCCGATCAGTGTTTTCCAGTGGCGCTTCAATGGGGCCTTCGGCACCTGTCGCCCACATCTTTTGCGGCCAAGATGGTGGCCAAGAGCATGGCCAAAAACATTGAATCCATGGGAGCGCAATTCATTGCCGGGGCGACACCTCAGGAGGCCATCGGGACCCTGGAGAACCTCAGAGCTCAGGGCTTGGCCTTTACGGTGGACCTTTTGGGTGAAGCCGTCGTGTCCCGTCAAGAAGAGGAGGTGTATTTATCGAGGTACTTGGAGCTTCTGGACTTTCTTGGAGACGCCTCCACGCGGTGGGCTCCTTTGGGTGGAGGATCAGGAAATTTGGACTGGGGCTTTGCGCCCAAAGTCAACATCTCCTTAAAGCCCTCAGCCCTATACTCGCAGATGAACCCCGTGGCCTTTGATTATGGAGTGGATCGGGCCAAGGAACGCTTACGACCCATCTTTCGCAAAGCCATGGAGAGGGGCGCATTTGTGTGTCTAGACATGGAACACACGGCCCTCAAGAACATGACCTTGGCCCTCTACCGAAGTCTGATGGATGAGCCAGAATTCAGGGATTATCCCCACACGGGCCTTGTCATTCAATCCTATCTTCGGGACAGTGAGCAGGATGTGCGTTCCCTCATCGAATGGGCCAGAAAACGAGGACGGCACTGCACGGTGCGGCTCGTGAAAGGGGCCTATTGGGATGCGGAAGTGGTCTGGGCGAGGCAGAATCAATGGCCCATTCCCGTTTTTACCCGCAAACATGAAACGGACGCCCAGTTTGAAAAACTGGCCCGTATTGTGTTGGAAAACCATGCTGTGGTCTCCTGCGCCTGTGCGTCCCATAACATTCGAAGCCTCGCCTATGTCCTGGAATTGTCCAAGGAACTGCGTGTCCCTTCGGACCGTCTCGAATACCAAGTTCTTTATGGCATGGCCGAACCAGTGCGTTCGGCCCTTAAAAAGGCAGGGCTGCCTCTTAGGCTCTACACCCCCATTGGCGAAATCATTCCCGGCATGGCCTACCTCGTGCGGCGCCTCCTAGAAAATACAAGCAACGAATCGTTTTTGCGGCTGAGCTTTACCGAAGGCGTGTCTCGAGAGGCTCTGCTTCGAGACCCCTTGGAGATTCTGGCCGAGCAGTCCGTTGAGGCTGCGGCGCCGGGGCCATCGATGGAAATCGATGCCCCACCACCCTTTGCCAACGAACCGCCCTGGGACTGGACACAATCCCAGGTGCGTCGGGATTTTCAACAGGCTCTGACCAAGGTGCGCACAAGCTTTCCCGTCAAAGTTCCTTTGATGGTGGGCGGACAGAAGATCACGGGCGATCGGGAGTTTGCGTCGACCAATCCTAATGACATGCGGGAAGTGGTGGGCCACGTGGCGTCGGCCGGCCGCCGCGAAGTGCAGGAGGCCATTCGAGCCGCCAAGGAGGCTTTTGCGGCCTGGCGGGACACGGCGCCTCGGGACCGAGCGGCTTATCTTTTTAAGGCCGCGCAGATCGCACGGTCGCAGCGGTTTGAGCTGGCGGCGCTTCAGGTCTTTGAAGTGGGTAAGAGCTGGAAGGAAGCGGATGCGGATGTGTGCGAAGCCATTGATTTTCTGGAGTACTACGGCCGTGAAATGATTCGCCTGGGAACACCGCAGCGCATGGGTCACGTGCCCGGAGAAATGAGCCACCTTTTCTATGAACCTCGAGGTGTGGCGGCCGTCATCGCCCCCTGGAACTTTCCTCTGGCCATTTCCACGGGCATGACCTCGGCCGCTTTGGTCACGGGAAACACCGTGGTCTACAAACCGTCTTCCCTATCCCCCGTGATCGGGTGGCGGATGGTGCGCCTGTTCGAAGAGGCCGGGTTGCCTTCCGGAGTGCTGAATTTTGTGCCCGGGCCTGGTTCGGTGGTGGGCGATATATTGGTCAGCCATCCGGATGTGGCCATGATCGCCTTTACCGGCAGCAAAGACGTCGGCTTAAATATCCTTCAGAGGGCCCATGAAACGGCGCCTTCCGCTTCGATGATCAAAAACGTGGTGTTGGAACTGGGCGGCAAGAATGCCATCATCGTCGATGCGGATGCCGACCTGGATGAAGCCGTGGTGCACGTGCTGCAATCGGCCTTCGGCTATCAGGGCCAGAAGTGTTCCGCCTGTTCGCGGCTGATCGTTTTGGAGGAGAACTATGACAAGTTCATCGCGCGCTTGAAGGCCGCCGCGGAAAGCCTCGAATTGGGCCCCGTGGAAGATCCCAAGAACCTGATGGGCGCTGTGATCGATGCCAGTGCCAAGGCAAAAGTTTTGGAATACATTCAGGTCGGCCGATCTGAAGGGAAAGTCCTGGTGGAACGCTCTTTTGGCGATCCCAACGGCCATTATGTTCCGCTGGTCATTTTTACGGACATTCAACCGCACCATCGCCTGGCTCAGGAAGAAATCTTTGGCCCCGTGCTCAGTGTTCTCAAGGTGAGCTCCTTTGATGAAGCCTTGGATGTGGCTAACGGCACACCGTATGCCTTGACGGGCGCCGTGTTTAGCCGCAGTCCCGAAAACATCGACAAGGCCAAAAGAGCCTTTCGTGTGGGCAACCTGTACATCAACCGAGGCTGCACGGGAGCCATCGTGGGACGGCATCCTTTCGGTGGGTTCAAAATGTCCGGCATTGGATCCAAAGCCGGGGGTCCGGACTATTTGCTTCAGTTCATGGTTCCAAGAAACGTGGTGGAAAACACGCTGCGGCGAGGTTTCGCCCCCTCGGAGGAATGACCGTTCAGCATTCTTTGATGGGGAGGGTCACATCCCGTGCGCCGGGCACGCCAGGCCTCGGTTTGTGGGAGCAGGGCAAGGCCAATTTGGCCATAGAGCGCGGTCCCCTATTGCGGCTTGCGCCAGTCCGAAGATTTACCTTTCATCGCAGCCACCACCACACGGCACCAAGCGCCACGCCCAGGACCACGCCCACGCCCAGCCAAAGCCAAGCCGAGGGGCCTAGCGGCCCGTCCAGATTGTAGAAAAATTTTCCGGTAGCGGGGTCTTGTATATTGCCGTCCTTGTCCACGTTGAGATGTACCAGGGTCGCTCCCCACGATCCCAAAGTCGGCGGGGCATCATGATAGGCGGCCACTCGAGGGTGTCGGGCCAAAAGCGCTCGAACGCGATGTCGCAGAACGCCTCGGCCCTTTCCGTGAATGATCAGGACTTGGGACCATCCCCTTTCATGGGCTTCCTCAAGATAGTCTTCCAAAAGAGGCTTGAGCTCTCGAGGGTCGAAGGTGTGAAGGTCCAATACGGGCTCGACCGGAACGGCCACCGCCTCATTCCAGTCAGGTATTTTGTCGCGTCTCATCCTCTTCAACCTTTACTTTTGCTAACCTCACCAGATTTCTTGCTTTTGAAATTCGCCGTCACGAAAGGAACGCTGTTCGTCGATGCCCCCTGTCAAAAGTTCGGGGACAAAACCGAAAAAAATTTCCGGGTTCATGTCCACATCGCGCGGGAAAAGGGGCCATTTTCAAATTCAGCGTCGCGACGACCGGGGTGGCTTTTGCCGGCCCATGGTGCTGAGGGTTGCCATAGCTCTTGGAGCATCTTATAAAGCATCGAAGGATTCAACTCCAAGGCGTATTTTTGCCGCATCGCACAGATGATCGTTTTGCCGATGACCTTGACCATCTACTCGACCATCTAATGGAGGAAGCCTGCCATGAGTTCATCCGTTCGCGTGACATTTCAGCCGGAAAACAAAACCGTTTCCGCCGCCCCCGGTGACACGCTGTTGGATGTTGCCGGGAATGCGGGCATCAGCATCAACAGCCTGTGCGGTGGGCAAGGCGTGTGCGGCAAGTGCCGTTTAAAGGTCGTCAAAGGATCGGTGGACTTTTCCAGCAAGGGTGTGGGCTTTTTGGATCGCAAGGAAGTGGATGCAGGATACGTTTTGGCCTGCCAGGCCAAATTACTTCAAGACGATGTGGAGGTTTGGATTCCTCCAGAATCGCGCCAAGAAGAAGAACAGATTCTCACGGTCGATCACCTCGTCCACTATACGGCCCCCGAAGTGCTTGAAGAGGGGGGCGCCTCCCCTTCCATTCCCTATTTCAACCCCTTGTGTGCCAAGATTTTTCTGAATCTTCCTGAACCGTCCCTCAAAGATAACCTTTCGGACCTGGAGCGTATCTACCGAGAACTCCATAGAAAATTTCCCGACGTCAAATGGGAGGCGGATTTCAGCTGCCTCAAGAATTTGGCGCGCCTTCTTCGGGAAAGCCGATGGGAAGTGACGGCCTTGGCTCACATGCTGGATCCTCATTGCTACCACCTACGAGCACTGGAGCCCGGAGACACGAGCCGGCGAAGTTTTGGGGTGGCCATCGATGTGGGCACCACCACCATCGTGACGCAGCTTGTGGACCTTCGAACCGGGCAGGTCACCGCCGTGGAAGCCAGCCATAACCAGCAGGCCCGTTACGGCGAAGATGTCATTTCTCGAATGATTTTTGCCTGCGGTCGCGGAGGTACTGATCCTCTGAAAAACGCCGTGGTCAACACCATCAATGCACTGATCTCTTCACTGATGGCCTCGGCGGGGATCAAACCTCAGGACATCATCGCTTTCGTGGCCGCCGGGAACACCACCATGACCCATCTGCTGCTGGGTCTTGAGCCATGCACCATACGCCTGGAGCCTTATATTCCCACGGCAACGCGGTTTCCATGGGTTCGGGCTGCAGATGTGGGGCTGATCGGTCATCCGGAGGCCGTGTTGCACTGTATGCCGTGCGTGAGCAGCTATGTGGGTGGAGACATCACGGCCGGCGTTTTGGCCTGCGGCATGAATGACAAGCCGGAACTGAGCGCCCTCATCGACATCGGGACTAATGGAGAGATCGTCATCGGCAATAACGAATGGCTGGTGTGCTGCTCGGCCTCTGCGGGGCCGGCCTTTGAAGGTGGCGGCACCAGGTGCGGCATGCGGGCCACCAAAGGCGCGATTCAAAAGGTGCAGATTCACGGTTCCAAGGTTACGTATGAGACCGTGGGAGCAGCTAAAGCCAAAGGAATCTGCGGTTCCGGCCTCATCGATCTGATGGCGGAATTGGCCGCTGAAGGCATTATCGATCAGAGCGGCAAATTCATTCGCCTGGATCATCCCCAGGTGCGAGTGGTAGATGGCGTCCCCGAATTCGTGGTGGCCTTTCCTCATGAAAGCGAAACGGGAGAGGCGGTTGTGATGACCCAGGA
The DNA here is from genome assembly GCF_003751385.1 of Desulfosoma caldarium. NCBI lineage: Bacteria > Pseudomonadati > Thermodesulfobacteriota > Syntrophobacteria > Syntrophobacterales > Syntrophobacteraceae > Desulfosoma > Desulfosoma caldarium. Next base: position 15,327 of record NZ_RJVA01000016.1, read on the forward strand.
CGATATCGGCAACCTTATGAAAAGCAAAGCGGCCGTTTTGGCTGCCATGAAAATCCTGTTGGAAAACCTGGGCTTGCACTTTGACAGTCTGGAACGCATCTATGTGGCCGGTGGGTTTGGTGCGCACTTGGATATCGAGAAGTCCGTTCGCATCGGCCTTCTTCCTGACGTGCCGTTGGATCGTGTGCAGTTTATCGGCAACAGCTCCGTGGCCGGCGCACGACAGTGCCTTCTTTCCACCCACGCCTTTCGAAAGGCCTCGGCCATTGCCCGGCAGATGACCTATTTTGAACTGTCCGTGCATCCCGGTTTCATGAACGAATTTATCGCGGCCCTATTTCTGCCGCATACGAACATGGATATATTTCCATCGGTCAAGAACTATTTGATGGCGCGCAAAGCTTCCGCCGAAGCGCAAGGGTGAAGGCCATTCACGAGGCGAAAGGGATTTCTTTCATGGGTTCTTGCAGATTCCATCCGGATCGGCCGGCTGTCGTTCGCTGTGAAAAGTTCGAGTACGGTTACTGTCAAGAGTGTTTGGATGCGTGCACAGCGTGCACGGACCCTGCACTATATTGTAGACACCGAACAGCATGCGTCATCTGGGAACTGTGCCGCCGGGAAATCAAAAGACGGTGTCAGCAAGGGACAAACGCCCACGCCACGGATGCCGAGGCGTGTGCCGCGGCTTTGGAAAAAACTTTGCGACAACGGTCCTGAAAAGCCTTTCGCTGGGCTTAACTCATCCGTGGAAAGCCCTTAGCGGATGGCAGGCACCTTGACAATAAACGGTTTTTCCTTTTCCACTCTGGCAATTTTTTCCGCCGCTTTTTGAGCCTCTTCCTGGGTGTTAAAAGGAGCGGCGCGGACCGCATACAGCGCCCCGAGTTTGGGGTGACTGATAGGAGTGATCTGGGAAGGCAGTCCCATTTTTTTCAGTCGCTCCACGGCCTCTTGAGCATTTTCCTTCTTAGAGTAAGCCCCCACTTGAACGGCATAAACCCATGAAGAGGGGGTGATCTGGGAGGTGGAGAGCTTTTGAGACTCGGAGGACATAGTGCTGGGCAGGTTCGGCGTTTTTGTGATCCCTGCGGGTGCCGAAGAGCCGCTATCGGTTTGAGTCACGGACTTTTCAGAAGCCGTCTCTGGAGGATTTTCCAATGGAGGAGTCGGTTCCGAAGGCGCCGGTGCTCCCAAAGGTTTGGATTCGAAGACGGGGACGGCGTGCTTGACGTAAGTTCCCGAGGGTTCGTGGGGCGAGGCCTTGTCCAGGCTCAAAACCTGAGGTTCCGGCAGGGTCGTCTTGGGAATCTCTCGAAAAACTTTCGGCTTTCCGGCGTCCTTCGTGTCACCGATGGGCGGTTGCGCGTTTTGCCGCCAGATCAAAGACAGCACCACCAAAAAAACCACCCCAATGGACAAGGCAATGAAAATCCGCCCAAGCAACGCCTTGGGAATGCCACTCCTGTTGTGGTGCGTGCCGGGTTTGGGAACGAAAACATTCTTCTTTGACATGGAATCACCTCATGGATCGGGCCTTGTCCATGGCCCTGGCAAAACCCGGCAGGGCTCCTTCGATGGTTTGATCGTCCACACAATAGGCCAGGCGGAAGTATCCTGGCCCTCCGAAACCACTGCCGGGAACGGCGAGAATCTTTTCATCCACCAGAAGCCGCACAAAGGTGACATCATCCTTCAAAGGGCTTTGGGGGAAGAGGTAAAAGGCTCCCGGAGGTTCAAAACAAGAGTAGCCTGCGCGCTTCAGGCCATCGAGTAGCCTATCCCGTTTGGCTCGATAAAGGGATACGTCCACCGATTCTTCAAGAAGGTCCGGCAGGATCCACTGCATGAGCGCCGGAGCGTTGACGAAGCCAAGAATACGGTTGGCCAAGATGAGCGCTCCCTGCAGGGCCGCTTGATCCTCGGCCTGAGGATGCATGGCGATGTAACCGATTCGCTCCCCGGGCAGTGACAAGTCCTTGGAAAAGGACGTGGCAATCAGGGCGTTTTCGTAGTACTGAAAAATGGAAGGCGGTTTTTCCGCCGTATAGACAATTTTCCGATAGGGCTCGTCCGAAACGAGGAAAATGGGATGCCGGGCCGTTCGACTCTTTCGGCGAAGGAGTTCCCCTAATTCCTTTAGCGCATTGGCGTCGTAGATTTGTCCTGTGGGATTGTTCGGGGAATTGATGAGGACCACCTTGGTCTTAAGCCCCACAGCGGCGTCAAGAGCGTTCAGGTCCAGAGAGAAATCGGCAGTGGTGGGAACGGTTTTTAGGCTACCGCCATGATTTTCCGCGTAAAAGCCGTATTCCACAAAAAACGGTGCCGGCACCACCACTTCGTCTCCAGGGTCGAGAAGGGCTTTTAAAATCACATTGAGTGCGCCCGCGGCGCCGCATGTCATGATCACATGCTCCGCGCGAAGCGGCGTGCCGTGTTCTCGAGCCAGATACGCCGCCAATCTCTCCCGAGTTTGCGGTAGCCCGGCGTTGGGCATGTAACTGTGAAGGGACGCCGCCCCGTTGCGAATGATGCGCAGAAGCGCCTCTTTCACCTTAGGGGGTGGTGGCAGGTTGGGGTTGCCGAGGCTAAAGTCATAAACGTTATCAGCTCCGTGGATCTGCTTCAATCGGGCTCCTTCCTCAAACATTTTGCGAATCCACGAGGCTCGATCAATGTAAGTGCGCATCTGATGCGAAATGCCCATGGACTTTTTCCCCCTCCTGTCAATGCGAAACGAGATTCACGAGGTACAGCTAGCAGAATCGTGCCGTTTCAGCAAGGACACACTAACGTTGCGTCACCGGCTTTCAAGGGCTTTCCAGTGTGTGTCCTTTGCATGGGGTTACGGGAAGGCATAAAGGCTCAGGGTTTCCTTTTTCCATCGGAATACCTGCGCGGGTTTGCAGCCCTTTGGGGAAAAGTGCGGGCCGTAGACCAGAAGAGTCCCGCTCCAGCTCGTCAGTTTTCGCTCCAACCCGGCCAAGGGTTTGTCGGGGTAAATGTAAAGGACGTCAAAGGAACTGAGTCGAAGATGCTGAAAGTCGGCGCACACAAAGGCTGTTCTGTGCATGAGCCCCAAGGCTCGAGCGTTTTCCTGAGCCTCAAAGCACAGGCCCTCGTCCGCCTCGATGCCCACGGCACGGCAAAAAAGGGCCGCGCAGCACACCGCGACACCATCGCCGCATCCGAGGTCTGCGAACCGGCTGTACCTTTGCAACTTCACCGCATGAAAGAACTCCAGCAGCGCCTGGGGCGAGGCCGTGGCCCAGACCCCCCGTGGAGTCATCTTGTAGGCGCCTCCCTTTTTTTCATACTCGCGGTGGCGTTGGGAAAAGTGGGCGACGACTCGGGCACAGAGATCTGCCTCGGGAAACCCGGTCACTTTTTTCCCCCGATGACGCTGCGGTCCTTGTAGATTCCTGCGGGGACTGAGGTGAGCGGAAAGACGAGGCATTTTTGACCTAGGATGGTGCCGGGGTTGGTGACGGCGTTGCACCCGATTTCGGTGCCATCTCCGATGATGGCGCCCAGTTTGCGTCGTCCTGTGTCGACGATGCTGCTCTCCGTCCTGATGCGAATGGCATTGCCTTTGATCTTGAGGTTGGCCAGCTTGGTTCCGGCGCCGAGGTTTACATTTCTGCCCACTATGCTGTCTCCCACATAGGCAAAATGCCCGGCCTTGGCGCCGTCCAAAAAGATGCTTCCCTTAACTTCCGTCGTATGGCCTACCACGCAGCGGTCCCCCACCAGACAGGTGCCGCGAAGATACGCTCCTTGGCGGATCTCCGTGCCGTTCCCGATGATGGTCGGCCCCTTGATCAGCGCTCCCGGCTCCACCACCGTGCCTTTGCCCAGCTGCACGTAAGGGTCCATGAACACAGACCCGGCATAAAGCACGGTGGCTTCCAGTGTCTCTTGACCCCGGACGCGCACTCGGAAATTTCCCTTCGTCACGTTCCCGCCAAGAATTTCGAAACCGTCATACCAGACCCGCCCTTCAAAGAGCACCACCGTTTGAGGAAGCGGCATGCCGTAGGAACTGAGTCCCATGATGGAAGACACAAGGTGTTGTTCCAAATAGCCTTTGAGGTTCGAGAGGGTTTCCCACACGGGCGCTTCGGCAGGAAAAACGTCGCGATGGGAAAACTCCTGAAGGTCAAAGAGCGTGGTGGCTTTCAGTCTTTCCATGGCTTATTCCTTGTGCGTGGCGAAGTGCCTGGAATGTTCAATCTTGATGCACTTGTTCATGACCACCTGCATGCCGGCCTGTCGCGCTTTTTCAGCAGAGGCGTTGTGGCACAAACCCAGCTGCATCCACACCGCCTTGGCCCCCACGTCGATGGCTTCGTCCACGATGCCGGGAATGGCTTCGATGTTTCGAAAGATGTTCACAATGTCCACAGGCACGGGCACCGATTTGAGGTCCGGGTAACAGGGTTCTCCGAGGACCTCCTTGTACTTGGGGTTGACCGGAATCATGGTGTAGCCGTGTTCTTTGAGGTAACGGGCCACCTTGTGACTGTCCCGATCTTCCTTGTGGGACACCCCCACCACGGCGATGGTTTGGGCCCTTTGCAGAAGTTCCTTGATTTCGGGATCGGGCAGATTTTCACGGGGTATTTCACATTCGGCCATGGAACACCTCCTTTTCCCTTGGGACTTCTCAAATATGCTCCAACGATGCATCGAGAAACCAGTCATTTCGGCTGAGACACTCGCAGCCGTTGGCGGTCACTCGAACCATATTTTCCAAGCGTACCCCTCCGAGGCCTGAGATGTAGATTCCCGGTTCCACGGTGAGCACCATGTTTTCTTGAAGCACGACGGATGTTTTTTTTCCGTATCCTGGTTTTTCATGCACGGCAAGTCCAATACCGTGCCCGAGGCCATGGCCGAAGGCGGCGCCGTAGCCCGCGCGATCGATGAGCCCTCGAGCCACACCGTCCACATCATGGGAATCCACGCCAGCTCGAATGGCTTCCATGGCCGCCCGCTGCGCGTCCCGCACAATGCGGTAGATGTCCTTGAGCTTTTGAGGAGCCTTTGGCCCAAGCCATGTGCGGGTCATGTCCGAGCAATAGAGCTTGTACCTGGCTCCCAGGTCCACAATGACGGCGTCTTCGTCCGTGATGCGCCGATTTGTTGGGACTGCGTGAGGTAAAGCACTGTTGGGGCCGGAAGCTACAATGGGCGGAAAAGAGACCGCCTCCGCTCCCGCTTCTCGAAGTCCCTTTTCAATGGCCCAGGCCACGTCCCTTTCCGTTCGCCCCGAAACCATCTCCTGCCAAATCTGATCAAAAACCATTTCGGTCAGGCGCAGAGCCTGGCGCATGCTTTCAATTTCTGAGTCCGTTTTGACCATGCGCATCTTTTCCACCAGAGCCTCTTCCCCCCACAGTTCCCCTTGAGGGCACACGTCCCGCAGGGCCGTCTCCAGCTGCCGAAACCGTTCCCATGTCAGGTGGTGCCCTTCCACACCCATTCGGCGTGTGTGAAAAGAGCGCAGAAGATCGGGCAGCACCTGCTCCCAGCCTTCTCGATAGGTGACCAGCTCGTAGCCCTGAGCTTCCGAAGCGGCCTGTTCCTCGTAGCGAAAGTCTGTGAGCAGAACCTGGCGGTCCATGCCGATGAGAAGTTGACCGGAACTTTCAATTAGGTTCATGTCTTCGGCGCGAAAGCCGCTGAGGTAGTAGCGGTTTTCCGGTACCGTGATGAGCATGGTGTCCAGGGCGAGAGTTTCCATGGTGGTTCTGAGGGCATGAAGACGGGAGGCGAAAGGTTCTGAAATCATGAGGCTCCTTTCTTTGTTTTTTTAGTAAAAACAAGAGTATGAGTGGGTGTGCGCTCTTTTTGAAATGTGTCCATTTGGAACGCGCCATCCAGGGCCAGAAAGGTCTTGGGTTTCGAGGTGTCTTGACAGAACCTTTCGGCTCCTTTAAGCAGAGCTGTCTGGACGTTTATCCTCAAATGTGACGTTGACCCATTTCAGCCCCTTAAAAAAGCAAAGGGCTCTTGAGGGTTCAGCCATGTATGCACGCATGCTCGTTTTACGCTTTCCCAAAGAGATTGTCGACAAGCCCATCGTGACCAATCTCGTACGCAATTACAACCTTTCCTTTAACATTCTCAAGGCGCAAATCTTTCCGCGCAAGGAAGGCCTCATGGTCATGGAACTACGGGGCAACCGAAGAGACTACGAGCGGGGCCTGCAGTATCTGAAAGACATCGGGGTCATTGTGGAATCCATTGCGCAGGGAATTCGCCGAGACGAAGAAAAATGTTACCAGTGCGGTGCCTGCACGGCGGTGTGCCCTACGGGAGCGCTTTACATCAAGAGGCCCGAAATGGAAGTTCTGTTTGATTCGGAACGGTGCAGCGCCTGCGAGCTGTGCGTCAAGACATGTCCGTCGCGCGCCATGATCGTGCTTTTTGACCAGAAAATGACCCTGGAAGATGACGATCCCAGGCATCAAGCATAGGTTGGCGGCATAAAACCCACTTCAAGGAGGGTTCACCCCATGAACTACAGCGACATTGTCATGGACCACTTTATGAACCCGAGAAACGTCGGTGAATTGGAAAATCCCGACGGCATCGGGCAAATCGGTAACGTGAACTGTGGTGACATCATGCGCATGACCATCCAGGTGAAAGACAACCGCATCGCCGACGTCAAATTTAAAACCTTTGGATGCGGTGCCGCCATCGCCGTCAGTTCCATGGTCACCGAGATGGCCAAGGGAAAAACCTTGGAAGAGGCCGTTCGCATCAACCAGGATGAGGTGGCTCGAGCCCTGGGAGGGCTTCCGGAAAAGAAACTCCATTGTTCCAATTTGGGCACGGACGCCCTCAAGGCCGCCGTAAACGACTATTGGAGAAAAAACGGGCACCCGGAAAAGGTGGTGCCTCTGGAAGACGAGCACTTGGAGCAGGAAGCAGAACCGCAGCATGCGTGTTGCCATAGCCCTGAGCGGGGGAATGGACAGTCTGAGGGCCGCATGGCTTCTTAAGGAGGCCGGCCATGAGGTCATGGCCTTTCACATGCGGCTTCCTACCTTCGGCTTGGCGGATACCGCCGAAACCGACCGGCACAGGGAATCCCGCCTTCAAGTTCTGGCGCAAAGGCTGGATATCCCTCTTTTTGTGGTGGACTGCCGCGAAACTTTTTTCCAGAAGGTCATCAACCCTTTTCTTCGAGCCTACGCAGAGGGGCTCACGCCAAATCCCTGCGTTTTGTGCAACCCGACCATCAAGTTCGGCTATCTGCTTCAGCAGGCTCTCAAGGCCGGAGCCGACAAATTGGCTACCGGCCATTATGTGCGCTTGAAGGCTCCTGAAAGGCCCGCTGAGCGCTACGCTTTGCTGAGTGGCGCCGATGCGCGAAAGGATCAATCCTACTTTCTTTACGGGTTGAGCCAGGAGCAATTGGCTCGCGCCCTTTTTCCTCTCGGCAATGAAACCAAGGAATCCACACGACTCTGGGTTCGCACCTACGGCTTTGACGCGCTTCTTCACGAAGAAAGCCAGGAAATTTGCTTTATTGCGTCGGGCGACTATCGGCGTTTTGTGGAGGAATATTGGCCGCAGGCCACGCTCCATGCCGAAGGGCCGGTTCGAGACACTTCAGGGGCTTACATTGGTCGTCACAAAGGTCTTTATCGTTACACGGTGGGACAGCGCCGAGGCATTGATATTCCGTCCACAGCCCCCTATTACGTCCTGGCGTTGGATCCGAAAACCAACACCTTGTGGGTCGGTCGGGCCCGGGACCTACTGGCTTCGGAAGCCCTTGTGGGCCAACTGAACTGGGTTTCCATCGACCCGCCCTCGAAACCCCTTCGAGCTTTCGTGCGCCTTCGCTATCAGCATCGTGCGGCTCCGGCCGTGATTCTTCCTCAGTCGAATGGTACGGTGCGCGTGCGCTTTGAAGCGCCACAGCGGGCTGTCACGCCGGGGCAGGCCGCCGTCTTTTACGATGGAAGCACGGTCCTGGGCGGCGGTGTGTTGCAGAAAAATTCAGGGGAGATTTGAGATTCATGCGGTTCGCTTTGGAGACACTGGGTTGCAAGGTTAACCAGTACGAGAGTTCGGCCTTTTTTGAAAGCCTGACTCGAGCTGGTTGGCAGCCCGTGCCTTTTTCCGCCAGAGCCGATCTCTACATCGTGCACAGTTGCGCGGTCACCAACAAGGCCTCATACCAGACGCGGCAGCTTGTGCGCCGTGCCTCACGCACGAATCCCAAGGCGCACATCGCCGTGGTGGGCTGTGATGCGCAAATCCACCGGGATCGGTATGCTCAGGAACGCCTGGCCACCCATATCGTGGGCACCGAGGAAAAGTTTCAACTGCTCTCCTGGTTGAAAAAGCCGGGTTCATTGCATGAGCCCTGTGTCGCCGTCGGAGATGCTCGGCGCTACGGTCCCTTGGAACCCCTTCCCGTGACGAACATGCTGGGCGATCGCAGCCGAGCCTTTCTCAAGGTTCAGGATGGATGCGACGCCTTTTGTAGCTACTGCATCGTCCCGTTCAGTCGAGGGCGCAGCCGAAGCCTCGAAACCTCGGAAGTGATTCGGCAATTGGAGCGGCTGATCTCTGCTGGATATCGGGAAGTGGTCTTGACGGGTATTCATCTGGGGCAATGGGGCCTGGACCTGGGTGTGGACGGCCTGGGCGAACTCCTAAAGGCCATGGACAAAGTGCGCCATTCCGCAAGGATTCGCCTCAGCTCTTTGGAACCTAAAGAAATCACCGGCAATCTTCTTCAAGCGCTCACCACCTATACCTGGATTTGCCCCCATTTTCATCTGCCGTTGCAGAGCGGCGATGGGGAGATTCTCGCCGCCATGGGCCGGCCTTACGGCCCCGAAGAATATGCCGACACGGTGCAGACCCTGCACAAAATATTTCCCCATGCGGCTTTTGGAGCTGACGTCATCGTGGGATTTCCCGGAGAGACGGACGCGCATTTTTCGCGCACGGTGCGGCTTTTGGAATCCTTGCCTGTGACCTACCTTCATGTGTTCCCGTACTCCCCGCGGCCTGGAACGCAAGCGGCCGCCATGAAGGGTCGGGCCGTGGGCGACGTGCTCAAGGGGCGAGCGCGCGTGCTGCGGGATCTGGGCCGGCGCAAAAAAAGGGCCTTTCAGCAACGTTTTGTGGGGGCGGTACTTGAAGTTTTAGTGGAAAACGCTCTGCCATCCAATCTCTGGAAAGGGACGTCGGAGAACTACCTCACGATCCATTTTTCCACAAAACACCCAGTGGCACCGGGCCGTCTCGTGCGGGTTCGCGTGAATCGGTTGACCGACGCCGGCCTCTTTGGCACCATTTTGGATTGACCCAAAAGCTCTTCACCCCCGGCCACGGCATAAGGCATAATCGCGGCGAACAAGCAAGTCTCCTATTAAAGCTCTTGAGGTGCATGCCTTTGTAACGGACGGCAAGCCGCTCAACCGAAATGACACTCCACGTTCTATCCCATCGCTGTCGCCAGGGCCTCAGAAACACCTTTCGAGTGGGATATGCCTGCACCCCGAGCAAAAGCCCGGAAGGCCCAGATGGTGGGTGATAGACTCCCGCTTGCGCGGGAGTGACGATTGGGTGTTGTTCCACGGAAAAGGCAAAACGCGGATGGGTTCCCGTTTACGCGGGAGTGACGAGGGCAGTGACAAAGGCCATGGTGATGCTCGGTTCGGGACGCAATGGCCGATGATCTATAGACTCCCACTCGCGCGGGCGTAACAGTTGGGAGGGATCTTCATGGCGTCCTAGGTGGGGTCAAAGAGAAAGAGGCTCATGAGCCGCGCATCGGGCGCATTGTGGGGGGCAAAGGATTCCGTTTCTTCCCTATACTTTTGGAGCAACCCGTCCACGTAGATCCATGCCAGGCGCCGTTGTTGGGAATCTTGAATTTTGCTGTGCACGATTTCTTGCAAAAGGGTTTCTAAGCGTTGGGGCGTGGCTCGGCTAAAAAGTCGAGGCCACTGGGCCAGGGGAATGGGCTTCATGGTCCATCGTTCCGTCAAAAGGGCGGTACCGGCAGCAGTCAAAAGCAAAACGCCCAGGGTCACCTCTTCGAGAACGCGCACCTGGCCCTCAAGCCACAGCTTTCCTTGAAGGTCTTCCACGGTGACCTGGACCACGTCAAACAAGGGCTCGACCGATTCCACCACGGCGACCCACGTCCTGGCATCGTGCAGATCGCGACGGTCCTGAAGAAAGGTTTCCACGACGCGAGGCCGTTTGGCCCCCTGGATTCGATACAACTTTGGGGTTTTATGCAAAAGGGCGGCAACCCTTTCGGCCCATGGAGTGTCCAGAATGGTCTGTCCCAGGGGCCAGCGCGCGATCCAGCCGTCGCGCAGGAGCGCTTTCAGCCTTTTTTGCACGCCGAAGACCTTCGCCTGGGCTGCTCGAAAGAGGTGTTCCATGTACACTTCCTGGACAGCTCTTAAGGCCAGGGACTCGTTTCCCGCGCTGAGCAGATCCAGGCCAAGGTTCACCATGGCTGCGGCCTTTTCGGCCGCTTCGTGCAAGTCGTCGGGGACATCGGGAGCGAGTCCGTCAGCCACCACGATTTTGTTGGCCAAGGCGGCCATTTCCCAGCGCAGAGTGTCCACAAGGCGGGAATCGTTCACTTGCGCCAGAGCCCGCTGTAGTAAGGCTCCTTCCGCCATGGGTATGAGCGCGAATCCCGGGGATGACGGGCCCTCATCTTGCGACGGTTCGCTTAGAGGAATTTTTTCAAAAGGGATGCTGCGCAGGTCCAAGGGCTTGTAGATTTCCAGCGCATCGTAATAATCAGGAATGGCGCGGTCTTCCAAACGGCCTCGATGAAAACGATAGGCCTCCTCTTCCATTTCCGGCTCCAAAGCCCACAGCAGGTGGTCCATGAGTTCCTTGTAAAAACCGTAGTGCGTCTCGAAAAGGTAGCTCAGGACTTGGCGAATGAGATGCTCAAACTGGGGGTAAAACGTTTCCCAATAGTATTGATCGTCCAAAGTATTTTTCGGCAGAAAATCCACGGCTTCCAAGGGATCGATCTCATCGGGCCTTTGAGCCACGCGAATCCATTTTTTAAACAGGGAAACGAGCAGTTCAAAATCCGCGGCATAGAGCCAGGCCAACATGCGCTTGGGGTCCGCGCGAAACAGCCGATCCAACCACTGGATGGCCGGGCCGGGAACGATGCGATCCTTGCGCCACATTTCCAGGTCAAAAACGTGGGTGATCTGATCCAGTGAGGCCACAGCCAGCAAGGGTAAGGCATCCTCCGCGCCGATTTCCTTGACGGTCAGGTAGAAGTCCTGGTCGGATAAGGCGGCCGCCACGGCTTCCGCATCTGGCCTGGAAATAATGGTTTCCATGCGTTCCTTGGCGGAAAGGGTCATGAGGTGCCGAGCCAGAAGACGCGGCGGCAATTTGGTCCATCGCTTGGCTTCCAAGTCGATCACGTCTTTGGCCATGAGTCTCCTATCCCAATGTGCATCTTGAAGTCGTTGCCCGGTGAGCAATTCGGCAAAGACTCATATTCACCCTGGTGGGGTAAAGTCAAGGCGGAGTAAAAGATTTCGCTTGCTTGCAGGGTTTTTAGTGCTTAGGGTAGAAATTGTAAAAGTTGGTACGAGAACGACGACACAAAGGAGTTCATCCATGCTGGTGATCGAAGACTTGGAAGTGGAACTGGCCGGAAAGAAAATCCTCAAACACATCGACTTGGAAATTAAGCCGGGCGAAACCCACATTCTTTTCGGCCCCAACGGCTCGGGAAAGACGTCTCTGCTCATGACCATCATGGGTTACCCTCAGTACAAAGTCACCGGGGGCAAGATCTTTTTCAAGGGGGTGGACATCACGCACCTGCCCATCAATGAACGGGCCAAATTGGGCATCGGTATGGCGTACCAAAGACCGCCGACCATTCATGGCGTCAAAACGCATCAAATGGTCAAGATTTGCGGCGGCGACCGAGAGATCAACGTTCATGAGTTGGCGCGCAAGGTGAATTTTCAGGATTTCCTGGATCGAGACGTGAACGCGGGGTTTTCCGGCGGCGAAATCAAAAGGTCCGAACTGCTGCAGCTCATGGCGCAAGACCCGGACCTAATGCTCTTTGATGAGCCGGAATCCGGCGTGGATATGGAAAACATCGCGCTGGTGAGTCAGACCATCGCGCGATTGCTTCAAAAAGAATGCGCTCCCACGGACATCAAATCCATGCTTCAGGTCAAGCGGGAGCGCACCAAGATGGGGCTCATCATTACCCACACGGGCTACATTCTGGAATATCTCACCGCGGACAAAGGCCAGGTGCTCTATGACGGGGTGCTCAGCTGTTCTGACAATCCCCGTGAAATTCTGCACTGTATCAGCGAAATGGGATATGAGGAGTGTGTACGATGCACGATCGCGAGCAATTGAGAGAAAGAGCCCTCAAGGCGGTGAACAAGCCGGCGGCCCTTGGGGCCGACATCGATCTGGGTCAGTTCAATACAAGCCCGGTTGAACGCCGACCTATGGATAAAGAGGAGCTTTTGTCCCTTCCCGCTATGGAGAAGCAGAGGCTGCTCATGGCCGGCTTTGATGTGACAGAATCCGAGCGCAGCGGCACCTACATTCAAATGGATACCTCTGTGGTGCGCTGTGGTGCGAAACAGGAAGGGATTGAAGTCCTACCTATTAGAGAGGCTCTGGAAAAATACGACTGGATATGGGATTACTACTGGAAACTCGTGCCGGTGGATGCGGATAAATACACCGCCGCCGTGGAACTGAACCTGCATGACGGCTATGTGATTCGAGCGCTGCCGGGGGCCAAATCCATTTACCCCGTGCAGGCGTGTCTGTACCTTGACAAGCAAAACCTGCAACAAAACGTGCACAATATCATCATTGCCGAAGAGGATTCTGAACTGCACATCATCACGGGATGTTCCACATCGCCCCACATGACGCGCGGCGCGCATCTGGGCATTTCGGAATTTTTTGTCAAGAAGAACGCAAAGTTGAGCTTCACCATGATCCACAACTGGGCAGAGGACATGGCCGTACGGCCCCGGTCCGTGGCTCGGGTGGAAGAAGGCGGCTTGTTTCTCAACAACTATGTGTGCATGAAACCTGTGCGTTCCCTGCAAATGTATCCCACCACGCACCTTGTGGGCGACAATTCCATCGCTCGATTCTACAGCATTATCGTGGGCAGTCCGGGATCGGAGTACGATGTGGGAGGCCGAGTTTATCTAAAAAAACCCGGCACCCGGGCGGAAATTGTGGCCCGAACCATCAGCAACGGTGGAAAGATCATCGCGCGAGGGCACCTCATCGGGGAAGTGCCCGACATTAAGGCGCATTTGGAATGCAAGGGCTTGATCCTTAACGGTGGGATCATTCACGCCATTCCCGAACTGGAAGGTCACGTGGACGGTGTGGAAATGAGCCATGAGGCGGCAGTGGGGAAAATTGCCGCAGAAGAGATCGCCTACCTCATGTCTCGCGGTCTCACGGAAGACGAGGCGACTGCCACCATCGTGCGAGGATTTCTCAGCGTGGACATTCCGGGATTGCCGCCTCAGCTCAAAGCGGAAATCGATCGCGCCGTGGAGCAAAGCGATAAGGATGTTATGTAGTTTATTCCATAGATTACAGACACTAGTTAGGACACGGAATCGGTGGGAGCGGCGCGAGCCGTCCAAGACGAGCTCGCGGTGCACTGCTCCCACCGAAAGAGGCTCTAAGAGCATTTTCCAATAGGGTCTTAGAAGGGGCTTATCATGAAACGATGGGGCATCTTGTGGGTTTGTGCGATGGCTTTAGCCGGTGTGTTAATGGCATGGCAACCCGTCTGGGCCGAGAACCCGGGAACGTACGCCCAGCAGAAGGCTGCCGAATCGAGCCCGGACGGTGGGATTATGCTGGCTGACGTGCTCATTGCCCGCCCCATCGGCATTGCCGCGTGTGCTGTCGGGCTTGTGGGAACGGTTATCGCTTTGCCGTTTGCGGCTTTTTCAGGCAGTGTGGATGCGGTGACCGAAAAGCTTGTGGCTGAACCCTTTGCCTATACCTTCCAGCGACCACTGGGCCAATTTCCCGGAGAATTGACGGCCCGGTGATCCCATTGGAATGCCCTTCGTGAAAACGGCACGCCATTCTCGATGCCTCGGCGCTTTCGATGGCCGAATTCATTTATTCGGCAATAACCTTGCGTAGATCAATCTGATAGCGCTTCATGCGGTTCCAAACCGTGACGCGGCTGATCCCAAGGATTCGAGCCGCCTCGCTCTGGTTGCCCCCGGTGCGGCGCAGCGCATCAATGAGCTCCTGGCGGCGGTCTCGATGCGGTTTTTGAGCATCAACGGTCGATTTTTGCGGAAAGCCAGATGGGGCGGTTCTTGTCGTGCACACAACATCTTGGGCTTGCATCACATGGGGTGGCAGGTGCTCGGGCCGAATGAGCCCGTCTTCAGTCACAACGCAGGCATATTCCAGAGTGCTCTTGAGTTCTCGAACGTTTCCCGGCCAACGGTAGGCCATGAGGGCAGCCATGGCCTGAGGATGCACACCCTGAACCCTCTTTCCTTTGCGACGGTGTTGTTCGAGAAAGAAATCCACCAGAAGGGGCAGGTCCTCCATTCTCTGGCGTAAGGGAGGAAGATAAATCGGGATCACATTGATGCGATAAAAGAAATCTTCCCGAAAAGTCCCTTCGCGAACCATTTTGGGTAAATCGCGGTTGGTTGCTGTGATGATGCGCACGTCCACGCGAATGGGGCGATGGTCCCCTACCCTTTCCACCGTTTTGTTTTCCAAGACGCGCAACAATTTGACCTGAATGGACAGCGGCACATCCCCGATTTCGTCAAGAAAAATGTCGCCACCGTTGGCGGCTTCAAAACGCCCTTCCCGATGACTGGTCGCCCCCGTAAACGCCCCCTTCACATGACCGAACAGCTCACTTTCCAGAAGCGATTCGTTCAGCGCGGCACAATTGACTTGAATGTAAGGGCCTTCTCGGTGCGGGCCCAGATCATGAATAGCTCGAGCAATGAGTTCCTTGCCCGTGCCGCTTTCCCCATAGATGATCACCGGCGCGTCACTCTGGGCGGCCTTTTCCGTCAGATCAAACACCTTTTGCATGGGGGGTGAAAGGCCGATGATGCCTCGAAAACCCTTTTCACTGTCCAAGAGGCGGGAAAGGCGCACAATTTGTTCATCTTTGCGGTCGAGTTCGGAAATATCCGTGAGGGTTTCCACGGCGGCGATGATGTCGCCCTTGTCGTCTTTGAGCACGGCGGCGTTTTTGAGCACGCTGACGTAACTGCCATCTTTGCGCATCACCACGCAGCGCTTATGGTGGATGTTGCCAAGGGTAAAAAGACGGCACCAGTGAGTGCCCCCATGACGGAGGATCCCTTCGCAGCTGTCGCAGTCCAAAAGAGTGCACGATCGACCCAGGAGTTCATCTCGTCGGTAACCGATCATGCGGCAGAGGGCGTCATTAACCAAAAGAAGGGATCCGTCCGGTCCGACGACCATCAGACCGTCGTTCATGGTGTTCACGATGTCTTCGAGATGGCGTTGAATGGCCGGCATATGGTGGTGCTCTTGCGTCACGCGGCGTTGGTGATTGTCTGCCATTATGCTTCTCGATCCTTATATATCATTTTCTCGTGTCAACCAGAAGTGCCCGTAACCTGCGTCCGCATGAAAGCCGGCGAAAAGATGGCCATGATTTTCGCATCGCTCCTCCAAAAAGGATCGATTGAATGGAATGCAGCGCTGCGAAATGTGCTGCGAAAAGGCTCTGTTGGGCGTGGTGAGCCCATGAGAGCCGAGGTGCCTAGCACGGGAGTGGAGGTTTCCGCTCCAGGAACCCTCCAGGAAATCTTTCTTCCTGAATTTGGAGTCCGCATGGAGGAATTAAAAGACCTCCAGACGCAGGCAGGCGCGGTTGAAAGATGGCCGGTTGACTTCAACAGCTAGCTGAAAGACGCCAACGCTCACCTGACGGATCGAAGCCGCCGCACGAATGCGTTGCGCGTGGAGGTAAGGCCGCAGATTGAAACGGCCCGGGCTGAGCTGGCCCAGCGGATTCCGCCCGTTCGATCTGCACGAGGCGAGCGAATGGACGCGGTCCGGGCTGCATTGGGCCGGCGGATCGATGAACCCCAGGATCGCATCCATGACACCAACCATCGCATGAACTCCATTGGAACGCAGGTGGAACATCGCTTGGATAAGAAAGACAAACCCTTTAGACCACGTGAGAGCGGATCTTTTGAAGCCATGGATGGAAAATAACCAGAGGTTGAACCGGCTGTTGGAGGGGCTTTCCTTCCGCGCGCAACGTTTCTGGTTGGAAAGGCGCCTGAGTGCGGTGGCGCACAACCTTGCGGAACTGAAACGCATGGTCGTCTGTGCCGCATTGTAAGGCGCCCGGCTGTTTTATCGCTCCGTGGGTTCAGTAGACCAGCGTGGCCTTGGCTTCCAGAATGTGTTGGGTCAAAGCGCCGGCGGCGGTCACTTGAGCGCCGGGAATCAGCTCGCTTTCTTCGATGTGGCGCTCCTTAATGCACGGGCCGCACACGAGAATTTTCCCACCGGCATCCACGTAGTTTTGCACCAGATCCTTAAGTGGCGGAAGCCCGGCCGCAAACACATGCTCCAGACAGCCATGGGTGGCCAGAAAAACCCCTGGCCCTTGCAGCACCACCACAGCTTCCACGTCCATGGCCTGGGCGGCATTGGCCAGCACAAAAGGAAGACTGGCCCGCTCTGGGTCGTCCCCGGCGTGGGTGACGATGTAGACGATTTTTTCTGCCTCTGCCATTTTTCCCGACTCCTCTGTGTGTTTAATGTTTCGAAGGTTTGAGGACATGCCGAACCAGGAAGGAGGCCAGATCTTCTACCTCTGCTCCGACCTTTTTCAGATTGCCAAGACATATTGGGCACATGGCTAAAATGGGGGCCCCGGTGCGCTGCAACTGTTCCACTCGCCGAGTCACGATATGCCGGGATAAATTGGGCGACACGGATTCGGCCGGCCCCCCACAGCAATGGGTCAGAAGCCCTGACTGCGGCACGTCGCAGACGACGACACCCGCATCGCGAAGCACATGGCGAGGTATATGAGAAAGCTTCACATACCGCCCGTAAAAACAGGGATCATGCACGGTGACTCGGTGGCCGTTCTGAGGCGCCTTAAGCCGCAGGAGTTCAAAATAGGGGTGCACATTGAACACGGCTTGGGCATATCGTGGATACAAGACCTTGAAGGCGTAGGTTGTGTGAGGATCGACTGTGATGAGGGTTCGAACGCCCGCCTTGCGCAACTGTGAAGCCACAAAACGTGCGTGAGCCACGAATGCCTCGTGATCTCCTAAATCGTAGAGCAGGATGCCACTGTAAAAATCCAGGTCCGGGCGATAGGCGAACCTTATGCCGGAATGGCGAAGAAGCGTCACCACATCCTTGAGGATTTGGTTGTATGGGGCCTGCTCCTTGGGCCTCACCATGAAAAGGGACCCCAATTGCACCAGTTTCTTTGGAATCCATGCTCCGTAGCCCACAAAAGGGGCCCAGCGAGTGTCCTCCAGCCTCTCAAGGTGCCCCGTGATCTTTTCAATGAAGGGAACCGACTGGACCATGAGGCCTGTGGCCAGTAAGGTGTCTCCCTGTCGCGGAAGCCCAAGGCCTTTCCACCACCGGTTCAGGACCCACGAAAAGGCCCCGAAAGGGTTACGCGTGGCCCGGACATTGCCTGCAATGAGTTGAATGATGGACTGAGGATCATACATGATCGGAACTCCTCCAATGATGCAGCACATAGCGCCGCAGGGCCAAAATGACTTCTCCCGGGTCGGCTTCTCGAGGGCAGGTCTGGGTGCACAGACCGCAGTGAAGGCAGCGCCACAGTTCGGCGCCCCGTTCCAGAATGCGATCCTTAGCCCCGATTTGAGCGTAACGAATCATTTGACGGGGGAAATGCTGATCGATGAGAGGGCAGATGGCAGCGCACGTGCCGCAGTGAAAACATTCGAGGGTCTTGGGCGCTCCGAACTGCTCCAATTCATCGGCAAAGTTAATATCGACAAGTGCCATGGTCGGCCTCCGTTTTGGTTCGTTTCTAAAAACCACAGTGTGTCAAGATTCGGTGGGTGGCGCGCTTTTCGGCACCTGATCTTCTGCAAGGCCATAGGTGAAGTAGGCACCAGACTTGTCCCTCTCGAAAATCATGCCGTATTTTTTTAAGGAGGCAATCCACCAAAGGGTTTCCTGGGGGGAGAGGCCGGTGGCTTCGGCGATTTCCGGCACCGTTTTTGGTCCGTCACGAAGCGCGCTCTTGATCGAGGCGATGCATTTCTTTTGAGCTTTCACCTGAGCGGCCACGCGCTGCACGGTGTCTTGACGAAGGGTGCGAAGGCGCTTGAGCGTTTCCTTGTGTTGAGCTTTAGTCGGCTTGCGCTCTGTGAGAAAATCCATGGCCTTTTCCTTCCCGGCCCGTCTGCCATGGCCTTCATCTACGCCGCTACTTCAGCGGCGATGGCTTCCACCATGGCTTCAAACTGGGCCAACGTGGATCCTTTGACCTGTATAGCGCCCGTGGGACATACGGCCACACAGGCTCCGCACCCGAGGCACAGGGCGGCAACCACCTCGGCGTGACGAACGGTTTGACCATTCCTTTGCCCTTCGACCCATCGAATGGCGCCTTCGCGAAGGCACGCTTCCAGGCATGCGCCGGTGCCCTCGCATTTTTGGGCATCGACTTCGGCCACAAAGGGATCCAAGGTCACGAAACCCTTGGACAGAAGCACCGCGGCCTTGGATGCGGCCGCGGAAGCGGCGTTACAGCATTCGCCGATATCCATGGGAGCTTGGCAAGTTCCGGCGAGCAGGATCCCTGTGGTGGCCATTTCAACGGGGCGCAGTTTGGGATGGACTTCCAGCAGGAACCGATCGGCTCCAACGGGAAGTTTCATTAAATGCACCAGGTCGCCGATGTCGGACGGCTCCATACCCACGGCGAGCACCACGAGATCGACCGGAACATGCACCTCCTCGCCAAAAGTCAACGTGTCCTGAACGCTCACGGTGAGCGGGAAACCGCCCGGGCCGTCAAAGGGCTGCACCTGAGGCGGGTTTTCCGGTTCAAATCGAAAAAACAACACCTTGTTCTTGGCCGCGTGCTGGTAAATTTCTTCCTGTCCTCGCCCGTAGGTTCGAATGTCCCTGTAAAAGTCAAACACGTGAGTTTGGGGAAAGCGTTCCCGCACCTGTGCGGCGGCAAAGAGGGTCGCTGCGCAGCATGTTCGTGAACAGTACTCGTTGAGGTGTCCTGAGGGTCCTTCTTCGTGAAGGCCTGGAATTTGACGGCTTCCAACACAATGGATCATTGCCATACTGCGAATGGGGCGCCCGTCGATGGTGAGCGTCGAGCCTTTCTGAGGGGCTGTATCTCGAAGGGCTTCGATAAACTGGGGAAGCGTGAGGACTTCTCGATAAACGCCGTAGCCGTATTCTCCGTGTTTTGGGACGTATGGCCGAAACCCTGTGGCCAGCACCACGGCACCGGTCTCCAAGCGAAACCTCTGGGGAGTTGACGGCACAGGCGCAATCAAGGCCCCTCGAGATGGCACAAACACAGGTTCCTTTGCCGTCCACGCCTCGTGCGCCCGCCGCAGCTCCTCATCGTTCGGTACCTCCGGGGGAACAATTTCCACGTCCAGGGAAAAGTTTCCCACATACCCATCAAAGCCCACGAGCCGAGCACAGGGATAAAACGTGATGGACGGATGCTGCATGATGCGCCGAGCCAAGGAGAGGATGAGGTCCGAGGCGGCCTCCCCCGTCGGTGCCACGCGATCTAGGGCGGCAGCACGGCCACCGACCCACGGAGTCTTTTCGATGCACGCCACGCTAAAGCCTCGGTCTGCCAGATCCAAGGCGGCACGCATGCCTGCCATGCCGGCGCCGATGACCGTGACGTGCTGCCGTGCCTCCACACGCAAGGGATCCAAAGGCTGCAGAAGCCGTGCTTTGGCTGTGGCGGCGGCAATCAAGGTTAAGGCCTTTTGCGTGGCGGCGTCTCCATGATGCACCCAACTCACCTGTTCCCGAATGTTGGCATGCTCATACATGTAGGGATTGACTCCCGCCCGTTCCAAGACCCGGCGAAAAGTCGTCTCATGCAGGCTCGGGGAACAGGACGCCACCACGACGCGGTCCACCACGCCCTTTTGGAGATCTTCCAGAATCATTGCCTGGCCCGGGTCGGAGCACATGAACATATTGCGGCGAACAGCCGCCACGCCGGGAAGATGCTCAGCCTTGTCCGCCAGGCTTTCCACATCCACATGGTCGGAAATGTTGCCGCCGCAGTGGCAAATGTAAACACCCACTCGGGCTGTTTGGTCATTCCTTGCGGATGCTTCGGCTCGATTTTCCATTGAAAACACTCCTTAAGAGAGGATCACGCTGCCCAATTCAGGTCCCTTTTACGCTGGAGGAGGTAACTGGCAGCATGAGCTGCGGCCGCACTCGCCTCTGCAATGCTGTCCACAATATCCTTCGGCCCCAGGGCGGCTCCGGCCGCAAAGATGCCATCCACCCCGGTGATCGTGGGGGCGATCTTGGCGTAAGGACTCCGAAGAAAGCCGTCGCTTTCCGTCTCAAGAGGCGTTCGCCCCACCGGATTCCAACCGGGAAGTTTGCCCACGGACAAGACCACTAGGTCATGCCAGGCTGTGGTCACTCCATTGCCCATTTGGTCTTCGTAGCGTACCGCCACGGATCCGTTTTCTGCTCCTTCTATCCACGCGACCTTGGCTTTCACGAAATGAATGCCCATAGCCTGAGCGTTTTGAAAAAACTGCTCATAGTTCTTTCCAAAAGCACGAATATCCATGTAATAGATGGTGATGTCGGCTAGAGGCAGGGCTCCAGAGAGGAGCATGGCCTGCTTGATGGCATACATGCAGCACACTCGAGAACAGTAGGAAACGCCAAGGCTCTTGTCCCGAGAACCGACACACTGCACAAAGGCGATGGAGTCGGGTTCCATGCCGTCCGAAGGACGGAGCACCCGGTTATACGGCCCGTGAGGTGCCAAGAGGCGCTCCATCTGCAAAGCGGTGATCACGTTGGGAACGGTGCCCTGGCCATACTGAGGCTTGTCTTCCAAAGGCATGGTGGAAAATCCGGTGGCCACGATGACGGCGAGGACCTCCAGGACCACAGGGTCCGGTTCCTGATCGTAGCACACGGCATCCGTCGGGCATACCGTGGCACACGAGCCGCAAAGCATGCAGTGCTCCGCGTCCAGAACGGCTATTTGAGGCACTGCGTTGGAAAACGGCACACGGATGGCCTTGCGCGCCGCAAAACCACCCTGATTTTCGTCAGGCACGTACACCGGGCAGTGATACTCACATTGGCGACAGCCAATGCATCGGTTTTCGTCCACGTAGCGGGGCTTTTTTAGAATCCGTGCTTCAAAGGTTCCCGATCCGTTGGGGTGCAGGGATTCCAGTTCACAAAAGGTAAAAAGCCTAATGTTCTTATGATGGGCCGCTGCGGCCATCTTGGGTGTCGTGATACAACTGGCGCAATCCAACGTGGGAAACACCTTGGAAAGGCGAATCATGGTGCCACCGATGGAGGCGTCCTTTTCCACCACCGCCACCGTGTAGTCTTGATCCGCCAGGTCCAAAGCCGCCTGCAGACCGGCAATACCGCCTCCCACCACGAGCGCGTCAAAGCGCAGCGTCTCACGCGATGTCATGATTCACCTCATTCAAGCGGTCACCGCTTTGAGCCCCTTTTCAGAAGGGTTCGCCATCGTCTGCTCACGGCCCGGAGGTCCCAGCTCGCGAACTAGATCGTTCATTTGCTGGACCTCATTAAGAAAGGCTCGAGTGCACACCGTGCAGATGGATGTGAGCCGAAGACGGCGAATGTCCAAACCCCGTTCTTTCATGAGCTGATAGACGCGATCGATGCGCTTAGCTAAAGCTTCGTAGGCCCCCTCGTAGGGACATTCCACGCCGCAACTCATGATGAGAATGCCCGCAATGCCCTTATCAAAGCACTTGAGGTAGAAGCTCTCCGGGAACATGACGGGCGCTTTTACCTTGATAATGTAAGTGTTGGGCGGATAGTTCATGTGCGCCTGCCCGACGGCGTCGGCCCCCGGGTAGGCGCAACTTTCCGTCGCCAGAATCAAAATTTTGCCGGAAAAAGGGGCAGCATTCATTGGGTTTCCTTGCTTATTTCTTGCGGCGAACGAAAATGCGCTCGTAACCAGCCGCGCTTAAATGACCCAGATATTCATGGCCCACCTTCTTGGCCCACACGGGAATGTCGTTCTTGGTGCCGGGATCGCTGGAAAGAATTTCCAAAACCTCGCCGACTTTAACTTTGCCAATAGCTTTCTTGGCTTCCAACAAAGGCCCCGGACAGGCGCTTCCTCGCGCATCGACCACAGAAGCCACTTGCAACGTGTTCAAATCTACTGTAGACATAAAATACTCCTTTCTTATCGTGGAATTTTTTGGGTTACCCAATCGACTCGACCTAACAACCGCTATCGTTTCCAGGCAAACCCTATGCCAGGAAACACCTTGGTCACACAAAGGCTGGAATTCCCGCATCGGGGCGGGCCGACAACGATGCTTGAGCCGGCCGGCCATGCGGGTTTCGAAACGCAGCCGAACTTTTTTGGGCCTGAGCTTTCCCTGACAAGGACGCCTGCGGCGTTTTGTCGCGCGGCCGGCGAACGTTAAATATTTAACGCCCGTTTACATCAGAAGTTAACATCTGTTTACATATTCTTAACACATGCCGGGGTGACGCATCGACGAAGGGCCCGTGGAAACAGACGCCAAGCCCACCGGCCTTTGCCTTTCATTTTAAGAGGATTGTGGCGGGAACTTTGCATCAAGTTGCCTCGAAGTTCAACGGGTGCGGATTTGGTGAAAGCCTGTGTTTTGAAATGGCGAGACGCGCCGAGGAAAAAGATCACCCAAAGACAGAGGAGGAGGACGATGCAAAAACTATGTTTTGTCATTTCCATTGGGTTTGAGCGTTCGGGCAGTGCGACGCGGGCCATGCAGTTTGCAAGTCTGGCGGCGGCTGATGGCCATCACGTGGAAGTGTTTTTGATCGACGATGCCATTCATTGGGCTCAGATCGGCATGGCGGAAGGAATTCGTTCCTCTACGGGCGAACACATGAAAGATCTCTTGGATACCCTCATTGAACGAAAAGCCCCCATTCACGTATGTAAGGCCTGCGCGGACAAGCGTTTGATTTCTCCAGATGATCTTATTGAAGGTGCCGTCATCTCGCCAGCGCCTGTATTGGTGAAGATGATGACCGATCCCGAGTACAAGGTCTTCACGTTCTAAAAAAAGTGGAGTCCTTTAGGCGTTAGGCGACGGGAAGTGCAACATCCTTTTTCCGTAAACTTTATGCATGTCGGCGGGGCAGTGGCGCCACGCTAACCTTAACCCACGGTTTGGGCCCCATGGTGAAAAGGATCCTTGTCGCTTTTCGTTTTTCCAAATCCGGCCTAGAAGCTTTGAGAATGGCGGCCTATTTGGCCAGTGTCCATGGGGCGTGGTTGCATATTTTTCATGCGTTGGATTACAGGCTTGCGCATCCGCAAACGCCCGATGAACGCATACTGCAGATGACGCGAGAAATCGAGGAACGGTTTACCAGAGAATGTCGGCCGCTTCTTCAAGGGGTTTCGCGGTTTGGCTTTAACTGTTGGGAAGCGGACCCGGCTGTGGAGGTTGTGAAACTTGCCGAGGAGACGAGGGCGGATCTGGTGGTCGTGGGATGCCATCAAGTGGGTGACCGGCCAGGCATTACGCGCTTGGGAATGGTGGGGCTCACCATTGCCCAGACCGCCCCGTGCCCGGTCTTGCTGGTGCCATGTCCTCGTGAAGCGAAGGAGACGTTGAGTCCATGAATCGGCGAACGTTTTTGACATGGGCGGCTACGGGAGTTGCGTCGGCGGCGGTGGCTCCCTCGTCCGCGTGGCCGGGAGTGTCCCGAAGGGTTCCCGATGACCCTTACGGATGTCTGGTGGATCTTACTCGATGCGTGGGGTGTCGTAAGTGTGAACAGGCCTGCAACACCGTCAACAACCTTCCGGCGCCGAGCGTCCCATTTGACGACATGCTGGTCTTTGACTCACAACGCCGCCCCACACCGCAGTCCTTTACGGTTGTCAACCGATACCATACTGGAAAAGTGGACGACCGAAACCGGCTCGTGCCCACCTACGTCAAGGTTCAATGCATGCACTGCCAAGACCCGGCCTGTGTGTCGGCGTGCATTGTGGGCGCCCTGACCAAAAGGGACAACGGCGCCGTGCACTATGACGAATCCAAATGCATCGGATGTCGTTATTGCATGATCGCCTGCCCCTTTCAGATTCCTCAATACGAGTATAATGACCCCATCACGCCGCGCGTGCGCAAGTGCACCTTCTGCTTTGAGAGGATTTCTCAGCCTGGTGGTGTTCCCGGCTGCGCCGCCATTTGCCCTGTGGAAGCCATCACCTTTGGCAAGCGCAATGTTCTCTTGGCGTTGGCAGCCCAGAGAATTGAAGCAGAACCTGCGCGTTACATTCCGCACATATACGGGGCATCGGAAGTAGGCGGAACCTCATGGCTCTACATCAGCGGAGAACCTTTTGAAAAGCTAGGATTTCTTACGCTTCCGCACCGGCCCATTCCTCAGACGACTGAATCGATTCAACATGGGATTTTTGCCTACTTTTGGGCGCCCCTCACGCTCTATGGGCTATTGGGAGCCATCATGTACGGAACCCATCGGCGACAAAAGCAGGAACAGCAAACGTCCGAGGACAAAGGAGATGGACCATGAGCGAGCGGCATAGGGCCGCCCCGCTGGCGGTTCCTTTGTGGACGCCCGGGGTCTTGGTGTTGGTGGCCTTGATGATTCCGGGTTTTGTTTTTGTGGTTGCGCGGTTTGTGGGTGGCCTGGGGGCCGTGACAAACCTCAGTCAAACATCCCCCTGGGGTATTTGGGTTGCCATCGATGTCGCCACGGGGGTAGCCCTTGCGGCGGGAGGGTTCACCACGGCCGCTTTGGCCCATGTGTTTGGCCGGCAAGCCTACGAAACGATTACGCGCCCGGCCCTTCTTACGGCCATGCTTGGCTACACGTTCGTGCCCATTGCCTTGATGATCGACATCGGCCGGTATTGGGCCATTTGGCATCCCATCATTTATTGGCAGGGCAACTCAGTTCTTTTTGAAGTGGCCATGTGTGTGGTGATCTACACCAATGTGCTCTATATCGAATTCCTTCCCATTGTGGCGGAACGTTACAAGCACGGCGTGCGTCTTCCCGGTCCTCTTTCCGTCTTGAACGGCGTTTTGGAAAAATTTCTTCAAGTGGCGGATCGAACACTTGATCGTGTCATGTGGGTGTTCATTCTCGCAGGTGTGGTCCTTTCTTGCATGCATCAGTCCGGTCTGGGGTCCCTCATGCTCATTGCTCCCACCAAGTTGCACGCCCTATGGTATACGCCCATCTTGCCACTGTTGTTTCTCATTTCGGCGGTGGCCGTGGGATTTCCCATGGTGATATTTGAAAACGTGCTGGCCTCGGCATCCCTGCCCATAGAAGACGAGACACCCGTGTTATCCCAGCTCAGCCGATACACCTTCCTGTTTATTGGAATTTATGGTGTCCTCAAGATCGGGGACCTTCTTGTGCGTGGAACGTACCGCTTTCTTTTTGAAGCCAGTGCGCAGAGCTTTTCTTTTCTGGTGGAAATAGTGGTGGGGGTTTTTCTACCTTTTGTTTTGCTGGGAATGCCGACGGTTCGGCGATCTCGAAGAGGGCTTTTTATCAGTGCGTGCCTCATCATTGCCGGTGTTGTTCTCAATCGCCTTAATGTGTTTCTCGTGGGCTACAGGTCTCCCTATGCGGTCGTAGGTTACTGGCCGTCCATTGGGGAACTGGCGGTGACGACGGCGCTCACGGCGGCCATCGTGTTTTTGTATCGGGTACTGGTGACCTATCTTCCCGTGTTGCCGCCTCGAATCCCAAGCCATGGAACATCGCTGGGCGTAACACACTCCGTGCCAGGGAGGGCTGAGTCATGACAAGACGATCCTCGGGAGGCCTGAAAAAGACCCTCGTCTTGCACCGTTTTTCGATTGGCCCGCGGCGCCTCATCGGATTTGTGGGAGTGGCTTTGCTTGCGATGGGTCTTTTGCTTTTCTCCAATCTTCAAAACCTTATCGGGGCGGAAGCTCCCAAGGGTCCTCCACCGCCGCCCAAGGCCGTGTTTGAAGACGGCTCGCCGTGGCGGGCCGTGGATCTGGAAGAAGCCCTCAAGAGAGCAAGCGAAACTGTGCCTTTGGTTAAGGAAGTTGTCAAGGAGACGCCCGTAGAGCGAAAGAGGCGCTTAGGGGATGCCTTTCCCAAACTGACGGACCTCACCATCGATTACATGGTGCTCAAGAGCCCGATGATTGAGGCCGAAGAAAATCATTACGGCTATGTGCGTTTCATGCACAAGAAACATGCGGTGGTGGTGGGCGACTGCACGGTGTGTCACCATTACCGGCCAAAGGATCCAGCGGCCAAAGAGACCACGCGATGTTCCGCCTGCCATCAAAAAGCTTTTCAGGCGGGCATGCCCGAGCGCCCCGGCCTGAAAGCCGCTTACCATCTCCAATGCGTGGGATGCCATATGGAAAGGGATAAGGGGCCCGTGGGCTGCACGGAGTGCCACGCCAAGAATGTCCCCGACCATTCCACCTTGGTGAAACTGCCGCCCCATCCCGAACCCATGGACGTCACCAAGGAATGTTTGAGGTGCCATGCCAAAGCGGGGGAAGATATGCTTGCCAGTACTCACTGGCTGTTGCGAGGTCCCTCTCCGTACACTGAAGGTCATGAAAAGGATGTGTCGTTGGGCAAGGCAGCAAAAACGGTGAACAACTTCTGCATTGCTCTGCCTTCCAATTGGCCTCGGTGCACAAGTTGTCATGCCGGCTATGGATGGAAAGACGCGAACTTTGATTTTACTGACAGAACACGCATCGATTGTCTTGTGTGCCACGACGCGACCGGCACTTATGCCAAGATTCCCACGGGCGCGGGTATGCCCTACAAGGAATTGGACCTGAGAAAAATCGCGCAAAATGTCGGCCGGCCCACTCGAAAGAACTGCGGTGATTGCCATTTTTCAGGAGGCGGTGGCGATGCGGTCAAGCACGGAGATATGAACAGCATCCTCTACTACCCTTCCCGCAATTGTGACGTGCACATGGGGGGTATGGATTTTCAGTGTGTAGACTGCCACAAGACGCGAAATCACAAGATTTCCGGCCGAAGCACTTCCGTTCCGGTGGTCGAAGGAAGCCATTCGTGCGAAACGTGCCATACGGCGCAGCCCCACGGGGATGCCTCTAACGTCTTGAATCATCATCTGAACCGGCACACCGAACATGTGGCGTGCGTCACATGCCATAGCCCCATTTACGCCAAGTGCAAGGCGACCAAAGTGTTTTGGGATTGGTCCAAGGCCGGTGATAAAAAAAGAAAACCCAAAAAAGACAAGTACGGCATGCCCGATTATTCGTGGCAAAAGGGAGAATTTATCTGGAAGGAAAGTGCTAAGCCTGAATACTACTGGTACAACGGCAAAGTGCGCCGTTATGTGCTTGGGGATCGTTTTGAACCCAACGGCCCGGTCAAGCTCACGGAACCCGTCGGAGATATTCAAGATCCCCAGGCCAAAATCTATGCCTTCAAGGTGATGCGAGGACGCCAACCTGCCGACGCGCAAAGGAATGTCATTGCGGTGCCGCACCTGTTCGGCGAAGGCGGTTATTGGAAGACGCTTGACTGGAAAAAGTCCATAGAAAACGGAATGAAGGCGGCCGGACTTGCCTACAGCGGGACATTCAAGTGGGTGGACACGGTCATGTACTGGGGCTTGAATCATGAGATCACGCCTAAGAATCGAGCCCTTTCCTGTGTCCAGTGCCACGAAAGTTTAAGGCAGGAGCCGTACTGTGGTCGATGCCATCAAAACACCGCATCCATTGATTTCAAGGCCTTGGCCTACCGCGGCATTGATTTTCAGCAACTCTATTATGCCGGCCGAGACACGCTCGAGCTTCTGAATGTCACGGACTACATCGGTTTTCAATCCTTGGGTTACAAAGGGGATCCCATTGTGTACGGCGGGCGTTTCAAGCAACTGCCCCTTGGCCAGGGACCCAGCTTGCCGAAGAATCCCTAGACCACCATCCCAGGGGCGAGCCCGCCCCTGGGGCTTCGAGAAAGAATCCCCTAGGTCTTTTCTCTGCCGAATGTCGCAGTTGCCCTGCCGGCCTGAGTGCCTGAAGAACCTTGCCCTTTGGCGGCGCTGACGGGGCCTATAGGGATTTTCTTTGTGTCAACCGGGCTCGCCCTGGAAACAGATGCCGGCCGCCTTTTGACCCTTTGAGGGACCTTTGGGCGCTGTAGGCGCGACCTTTTTTCCCGAAAATCGAAACGGGTTAAGCGCTGGAGCGGACTGCTCTGTGGGAACCTCATTGGAGCGATTCTGGAGCGCGACAGAGCCGGCGATGGTCTGGCTGACCATTGAAGCGTCGATTTGGGCTCACCGATCGCCATCTTTCAGCTTCTGAACTGGGCCATGTCTTTTGCGAATGAGCCCTGCTGTTTCGTGTATCGTCAAATGTACGCCATTTTTGAAAACACCTCTCCTCCTGTGCAGGTCATCTCTTCGGCACTGCACGTCCCTTACCCCTAGCAATATCAGGGCGGCGTCCCGCTTTTTTGCCAGAGCCTCTCGTAATGGAGGGCCTCAAAGGTTGCCCCCGTCACTTTCAAAACCACACGGCGGCCGGGCCGTACGATCTTGGCGGCCATGTCCATCACCCTACGGCGCGGCGAGGTGGCTTAGCTTACGGGCTCGACCACCGGCGTGCAGACGTCGTGCGTGAAGCTCTCGTAGAGAAAAAAAGAACACCAGCATCGTGGCGTCAAAGCCCGCATGGCGGGGCAAAGCGCTTAAAAGGCTGCTGCTCGAAGCCGAAATCCTTCAGTGCCCGGCTCACCAGCTCTTCACTGCCCCGGTTGTGGTCCCCGACGAGGATCCCTTGCCCTTGAAGCCATGGACCGTATCCAGCTTTGGTGAGCGCCGCATGGATGGCTTGTCCCATGCCCAGGTCACCCCACCGTGTGGGGCCGGGCAAAAGGCAGCACCATCTGAGCATCTTGATCCTGCGGACGGCCAAACAGCGCTCGACGAAACGACTTGACGCCGTGGAAGGAAACCAATCTGTCTGGCTCACACTCGGGGTACGGCAGCATAGCCCGCGTCCTTGGCCTGGGCGTCAATGTCGACCAGGTGCCGGCCCCGGTGCCGTCCATAAAAAAACACAGCAGTTGCTTGAAAATCTCGATGATCGGCTGCCCCGTGCGGCGGCCTCGCGTGGAGCCAAAGAAAGTACCGATCTGCCGAAAAATCTGGATGTTGCAAAGATAGCGAACAAACAGACGCAAACCGTCGAGGCCTGTGAGCGTATTGTGGGTCACCTCAACGCCGTCGATCGTTGCTTTGCCTTTTGTCGCGGTTAAGGTACGTCTCATGGTGATGTGCCCACCTTTTGGGCTACTGTTGCGCGGTTATGGGATGCACCCGATCACGCTACTCGACCACGTCAGCAGCCCATGAGGTAGGTTTTTGATGCTTTAATCGCTCTGTTTAGGTCTCAATCAATTCCCCGCCCCGGCTAAGTCTTCGGCTCAAAGCCCCATTCGAGACTCGCCTGCAGCAGCCTCACGGCTCACGCGCCCGTGTTTCCACGGGTTGAGACGGCCCTGTTCGATGGCTTCGTGAACCAGGTAAAGGATCACCACCTCGGTCTAAGAGGCCGAGACGATGGGCTCGTCGGCGTTCTGCTCGTAAAGAACATGACCGTCTGTGAAGTCCACCAGAATGGCCGAGCGCGCGCGAACTTTCGTGGGCGCCGCAGCCGCCGTTTGCATCATGCGGAGACCGCACACCGCAAGCTCCCAACCCCCAACAATCAAGGGCCTTGTTTGGATCATCGCGTTTCCTTTCTGCATAGGTTCCGTGTTGAGCCGGCGCTGCGCGGCCCAGGCCCCTTTAGATCGCTGCCCACTTTGTCCGAGAAAATCATTCCACACACGGCTTGCTGCACCAATTAAGTGGCCCCGACCGGCTCGAGTCCACGAAACGGCCCAGATTCTACCCTTTCCGGCATTCAATCAAGGGATGGAAGAGGCGTGCGCCGCGGCGAGCACTTATTCGGCAATCGCTTTTGGCGCCGATTCAGAAAGCCAAGCGCACAGCCCGCTTGACCAAACGAGCCTTGGCGCCTACTGTTCATCACAGTTGTCACGGAACCTGCGATCAAGAAGACATGACAACAGGGAGGAATGAACCATGGACCAAGGCTGCTCGATTTTCAAGAATTTGGTTATTGGGGTTGCGGCCTTTGGCGTTGGATTTCTGGGCATGGCTTTCGGCACGCGGGCCGCCGAAGTCAAGGACGTGCAAGCGCTGGTGGAGAAAATTCACTGGCTGGGGCATGATAGCTTTCGAATCGACGGCAAGGATGCCGTCGTCTACATCGATCCCTATCGAATCAAAGACGGCCCACCAGCCGATCTCATCCTCATCACCCACGAACATTCTGACCATGCCTCCCCGGCCGACGTGGCCAAGATTCGTAAGGCGGACTCCGTCATCGTGACCACAGCCGCTGCGGCGGCGAAGTTTTCCGGAGACATTCGCACCGTGAAACCTGGCGATGCCTTGACGGTCAGGGGAGTCGGCCTTCGAGCCCTTCCCGCTTATAACCTCACCAAGTTTCGCAGTCCCGGGGTTCCCTTTCACCCTAAGGAAGCCGGCCATGTGGGGTTTCTGATCACGGTGGACGGCCTTCAAATCTATCACGCGGGAGATACGGACCATATTCCAGAAATGGCCGGACTCGCTCCCGATGTGGCGCTGTTGCCGGTGAGCGGCACCTATGTGATGACGGCGGAGGAAGCGGTGCGCGCCGCGGCGGCCATTGGCCCCAGGGTGGCCGTGCCCATGCATGTGGGCGAAGGCATCGGATCCCTGGACGATGCCGCTCGCTTTAAGGCCATGGCGACCGTTCCGGTCATTGTGCTGCCCTTGGAAAAGTGAGGGCCCATGCTGGACTATTGGTGTTGCTCCTGCCGGGGTTAAGTTTGGTGCAGACACGAGGTGGATGGGTATGCTTGAAAGCCTATCTGTGATGCAACCTTCCTCGAGGCAGGAACTCCGTTGTGGCTTTGTGGCCAACCTGCCGGTGGCGGTCAGTGTGGCTGCCTACGGCAGCGTCCTCGGCATGCTGGCCGCTCAAAAACAGATCACCTGGCTGCAGTTGCTTGTGATGAACCTCACCGTGTTTGCCGGGTCGGCTCAGTTCGTCATGGTGGACCTGTGGGTGCCGCCGTTGCCCTTGGCGGAAATGACCCTGGCCGTTTTGGCCATCAATCTTCGCTATCTGCTGATCGGGGCCTCTCTGGAGCCCCTTTTTCGAGGCACCTCCCTATGGCACAAAGCCACGCGAATGCACTGGGTGGCCGATGAGAACTGGGCCGTGGCCATGGCAGCTCGACGCCGCAACGGGGCGGTGTCCACGTCTTTTTTGTTGGGCGGTGGCCTCTGCATTGTTTCGGCCTGGTGTCTGGGAACCTTGTCGGGACATTGTTTGGGCGCCGCCATTGAGAACCCCGCCGCCTACGCTCTGGACTTTGCCTTTGTGGCCGTGTTTACGGCTTTGGCCGTGTCTTTGTGGCGTGGGAGAAAGGACGCCGTGCCGTGGTTGGTTGCGGCATGTGCCGCGGTGGTTGTGGAAAAAATCCTTCCGGGCAAATGGTACATTCTCGGCGGTGCGGCGGCGGGATCCTTGAGCGCCGTGCTCATGGACGGCAAGCGCGGGAGTGTGAGGCATCATGGCTAGTGTTCAGGAAATGCAAGCTTTCTTGGCCATTGGCGCCGCGGCTCTAACCACCTATGCCCTCCGTCTCGGCGGCTTGCTTCTTGCCAACTGCTTGCCTCAACACGGCCGGTTTCGAACATTTATGGACGCCCTGCCGGGAACCCTGTTGGTGTCTTTGGTGGCACCCAACATTTTGGCGGCCGGATCGTGGGGTTTTCTCGCCGCCGCGTGCACTGCCGCCCTCGCGGCGAAAACAAAGAATCTTTTCCTGGCCATGCTGGTGGGCATGACCATTGTGGGCCTGGCCCGACACCTGTTTCCCGGCTGAAAGAACCGGTGAGGCGAGCTTGCCTCAGGAAGGCCGTGGCGCATCCTCTTCTTCATCCACGGCGAGGCAAGGGGTTACGGCCCTGAGCCCACCCAAAGAAAACCGAATGATATGTTCGGCCAGTCGGTCGATGAGATCCTGGGATATGGGCTGTCCCAAGAGGTATTCCAGGTCTTCCGGGCGCACCGTAAAGACGGCCCGACACTGATTGATGATGCTCAGTTCGCTGAAAAGAAGACGCTCGTCGTTGGTGGGCAGTCCCGTCAAGTCGGAAAGCAGCTTGAGAAGAAACAGGCGGTGGGGCTCAATAAGTTCCTGCAGCGCATCCCGAATGAGGCCTGTGGGATTGGCCAGTTCTTGAAAGTAGAGACGGGTAAACTGCCCGTGGCGGCTCTTTTTCACAAAGTTGATCAGCAGGTCACGAATCAGGGCAGCGAACCGTTCCCGCGGCGGCACATGCTCGGACACCACAGGCCCCTCTTTCAAGTCTTTGCGAAAGGCATGTTTCCACGCTTGCACGTAAAGGGAAGCCTTGTCTCCAAAGTGATAATTCACTGCTGCGATGTTGGCCCCTGCGCGACGACATATATCCACGAGGCGGGCCCCGCGGTAGCCCTTTTCGGCAAAGACCTCGCAGGCGGCTTCCAAAAGCCGTGTGCGTGTGGCGAGCCCGTCGCGTCGCAGAGCCATTTTTTTCTCCGTCCTTTCGCATTCGATGCGTGAAAGCCGCGCCCTTCACGGAAGATGACCCACGAGGTCTTGAACCGGCAAGAGGGATCCCGCCCTTTTGTCGACCCTGAGCGGCCCTTTGAAAGGTGATGGCCGGTGACACTGCCCGATCCGCCCTGCCCTGTGCGCGGCCTTTCCAAAGAACCGTTGACTTTTTCACATCGAATTTTTAAATATGAAATTCAAAACACAATTTGAAGTAGACGTTTGGATTTGTCAACCCTTTCTTGGTGAGGGCTTGTTCATGCAGGGGCGCAAAGGGTTTAGGAGTCAGGAGTTGAGCCGCTATTGGAGGCGATGCGCCGGAGTGTGCTGTGCCGACAACTCGGTCAGAGTCGCCAGGTGGTGGGCGGCTCTTTTTTTAACGGTTGGGCTTTTGGGGTGGGCCGGGGTCGATCCCATTCTTGGAGCCGACCCTTCGAATTCGGGGCAGAACAAGCCCGTGCCCGTAGGTGTCGTGCCCGTTCGAGTCAAAGACGTAAACCCGGCCACGGAATACGTGGGCCATGTGGAAGCGTTGCAGACGGTGGACCTTCGAGCTCGCGTGGAGGGTTTTCTTCAAGAAGTGCGTTTTCGGGAAGGAGCGCGGGTGCGTGCCGGCGATGTGCTTTATGTGATTGAGCAGGACCTTTACAAGGCCCGTGTGGAAGCATCCAAGGCCCAGGTGGCCCAGGCCGAAGCCGCGCTGGACCGGGCCGATCGCTATCTTAAAAGGCTTCGGGCAGCCCGCGCGGAAAGTGTTCCCGCCACAGACATGGACAATGCGGTGACGGCAAGAGCGGAAGCAGCGGCGCGCTTGCAGGCGGCCAAGGCCCAGCTGGCCATCGATCAACTCCAATTAAGCTACACGGTGGTGACCTCACCCATTACCGGGCGCATCGGCCGTACGGCCTATACGGTGGGGAACCTTGTGGGGCCCAGTTCCGGAGTCCTTGCGCGCATTGTCCAAGAAGACCCGATCCGTGTCGTCTACGGAGTCAGTGAAAACGATGTGGCGGCGGTTCAGGCCGCCTTGCGGGAAGCCGCTTCCGGAAAAAACAATCGGGTGTTGGCCCCCTCCTTGCGGCTTCTGGACGGGACGGCCTATGCGTCCACGGGTACCGTACAGTTTGTGGACAACCAGGTGGATCCTTCGACGGGAACCATTGCGGTGCGAGCCGTATTTCCCAACCCGGACGGGCTGTTGATTCCCGGCCAGTACGTCACGGTGCTGGTCAAGGCTCGGGACCCTAACCCCTTGCCGGTGGTGCCGCAGTCGGCCGTTCTGGTGGATCAAAAGGGTCATTACGTCCTGATTGTGGATGCTTCAGGCACGGTGGCGGCTCGATACATCAGCCTTGGGCCGACCCTGGGCACCGAGTGGGCCGTGACCTCAGGGCTGGTGGAGGGGGAACAGGTCATCGTGCAGGGCCTTCAGAAGGTGCGGCCCGGCCAGACGGTGCGCCCTGAAGTGTTGACGGAACAAAGGGGGTAGCGGTCATGTTTTCTCGGATTTTCATCGAACGACCGCGCCTTGCGGCGGTGGTGTCCATCGTCATCACCATCGGAGGGCTCATTGCTCTCTTCAACATCCCCGTGGCCCAATACCCTCAGATTACACCGCCGGAAATCTTCGTCACTGCCGCCTACCCCGGCGCCGGGGCTGAGGTGATTTCCCAGACGGTGGCTGCTCCCATCGAAAAGGAAGTCAACGGCGTCGAAGACATGCTCTATATGTCATCCACGTGTTCCGACGACGGCACCTATCAGTTATCGGTCACCTTTGCCGTGGGCACCAATCCCGACATCGACCAGGTGAATTTGCAAAACCGGGTGCAACTGGCCATACCCAAGCTTCCTGCGGAAGTGGTGGCGCAAGGGATCACGGTGCGGCGCCGTTCTTCGGACATCATGGCGGCGGTCAGTTTTTATTCTCCCAAGGGCACTCAAACCATGCTTTCCCTGAGCCATTTCATGAGCAATGTGGTCAAGGACGCATTGGTGCGCCTGCCCGGGGTGAGCGACGTGTTCATCTTTGGAGAAAAGGAGTACAGCCTTCGCATTTGGATGAACCCGGACCGACTCACGGCCATGGGGCTGACGGCTGAGGATGTTATCGCCGCGGTGCGGCGTCAAAACATTCAGGCCGCCGTCGGGGCCATCGGCCGGGAACCCATGGGGCCGGAACAGCAGGTTCAGTTTACCATTCGAGCCAAGGGGCGGCTGGATAAACCCGAGGAATTTCAAAACATCGTCATTCGTGGAAACGACCAGGGGGGGCTGGTGCGTTTGAAGGACATTGCCCGCGTGGAGTTGGCCGCCAAGGAGTATTCTACCGACTCCATGCTCAACGGAAACCCTGCCGCCACGCTGGCCGTGTACCGAGCCACCGGAGCCAACGCCTTGGACACCATGCAGGCCGTTCGAGCCGAACTGCAGCGCCTGTCGAGGTTCATGCCCCAGGACATGGCTTACGAAATCATTCTGGACACCACTCGCTATGTGTCGGCAGCTATTCGAGAAATCCAATGGACTTTAGGGCTTACCTTTCTTCTGGTGCTTCTCGTCAATTACGTCTTTTTGCAGGACTGGCGCGCGACCTTGGTGCCGACGGTGACCATTCCGGTATCTTTGATCGGGACCTTTGCGGTCCTTCTTGCCCTGGGCTACAGCGCCAACACCATCTCCTTGTTTGCCCTCATCATGGCCATTGGTCTCGTCGTCGACGACGCCATCGTTGTGGTGGAAAACGTGTTTCGCCTCATGGCGGAGGAAAACCTTTCGCCAAAGGATGCGGCCATCAAGAGCATGGAGCAGGTGACCGGCCCGATTATTGCCACCACCTTGGTGCTTCTGGCCATTTTCGTCCCGGTGGGCTTTATGCCCGGCATCACGGGGCAGCTCTACAAACAGTTTGCTGTGACCATCTGCACCTCGGTGCTCATTTCCACTCTGTGCGCTCTGACCCTGAGTCCCGCCATGTGCGCCATCCTCCTCCGGCCTCATCGGCCGCCTCAACGCGGCCCTTTTGCTTGGTTTAATCGGTTCTTGGCTAGGGCGCGCCGAGGCTACGTGGCGGGATCCGCCTTGCTCATTCGCAAAGCTGTTCTTGGATTGCTTATTCTAATCGGGGTGTTTGTGGGTAGTGGGGTTTTGTTTCAAAGGAGCCCCAGCAGTTTTCTTCCGGAAGAGGATCAGGGCTATTTCTTTTTTAACACGCAGCTTCCCGAAGGGGCGTCCTTGGGACGAACCTACGAAGTGATGAAGCGCATCACGGGAGAGATTCGTTCTATCGACGGCGTGAAAGACGTCATCGGGGTGAGCGGATTCAGCCTATTGAGTGGCCGTGCGGCCAACGTGGGATTTGGCATTGCCATTCTCAGGCCGTGGGACGAAAGGCCAGGCGCTCGACTGCATGTGGAGAACATTGTCAGGCAGGTCCAGGCACGCCTGGCCGCCATTCCCCAAGCCAATTCCTTTGCTTTTGCGCCACCGGCCATCATCGGGCTGGGCACGACGGGTGGTTTTGATTTTCGGCTTTTGGCCCAAGAAGGCCAAAGCCCGCAGGAACTCTTTGGCGTGGCCCTCTCCCTCATGATGGCCGCCAATCAGGATCCGGCCCTCTCCCGAGTCTTTACCACCTACACGGCCAACACGCCTCAGATCTTTCTCCACGTGGACAGAACCCGCGCCGAATATATGAAAGTGCCCGTAAGCCGCATTTTTTCAACGCTGCAGGCCCAGTTGGGATCGGCCTATGTCAATGACTTCAACCTGCAGGATCGCACGTACCAGGTCAAGGTGCAGGCGGAAGCGACCTACCGCGACGATCTTTCCGACATTCAAAGGCTGTATGTGCGAAGTGATGCCGGAACCCTTGTTCCTCTCACCAGCCTTGCCACCCTGTCCACCATTCTGGGTCCTCAATTGATGAAGCGTTACAATCAGTTTCCCAGCGCGGATTTCAGCGGCCAGGCGGCCCCGGGCTATTCCTCCGGCCAAGCCATGGAGGCCATGGAACGATTGGCTTCCAAGGTGCTGCCGCCAGGCTACGGCTTTGAATGGTCGTCGGTGTCTTTTCAGGAAAAACAAGCCTCAGGTCAGGTGGTCTGGCTTTTCTTTCTAGCGGTTCTTTTTGGTTACCTGTTTCTTGTTGGTCAATACGAAAGCTGGAACATTCCTCTGGCCATCATCTTTTATGTCCCGGTGGCAGCTCTAGGCGCTCTGGCCGGACTGACTGTGATGGGCATGCCTTTGAGCATCTATGCGCAAATCGGATTGGTGCTTCTGGTGGGGCTGTCTGCCAAGAATGCCATTCTCATCGTGGAATTTGCTCGAGACAGTCGAAGGCGTGGCTTGTCCATCCCCGAAGCGGCGCTGGCGGGTGCCGGCATTCGGTTCCGCCCCGTTCTCATGACGGCATTCACCTTTATTCTAGGGGTGGCGCCCTTAGTGATTGCCACCGGAGCCGGCGCAGCCAGCCGCCGGGCCATCGGGACCACGGTCTTTTCGGGCATGCTCGTGTGCACGCTTGTGGGTATTTTTCTGATTCCCTATCTCTTTTACGTGTTTCAGACGGCGCGGGAAAAAGGTCGAGCGTGGCGCGAAAAGCATCGTGGCACACCCTGATGGAGTTCAGAAAGGGAGAAGGCTACATGGCGTGGTTTGAACGGGCGCTCTTAAGGACGGTTCTGGGAGGGGTCGTCGTGATGTCCCTCATTGCTCAGGGCTGTGCTCCCGTGGGTCCTCAATACACCGCTCCGGAAAACAAGGTTCCGGAGCGCTGGCACGCTCAGGAGACCGGCCCGTTTGAAGCCGCGAACCTGAGCGAGGCCGTTCTGGCTCAATGGTGGAAAACATTTGACGACCCTATTCTTACCGAAGTGGAGAGTCGCGTCCTGCAGGCCAACAGGGACCTCAAAGTGGCCGTAGCTCGTGTTCGAGAGGCTCGAGCGGTTCTCGGCACCCAAAGAGCCGATCTTTTTCCATCACTGAATGCGGCGGGCCAAGCTTTGCGGCAGCGCACCAGCGCGCATGGCACCGCCAGTCGGGCCATGGAAACGGGATTTTACCGGGCCGGTTTTGACGCAGGATGGGAGCTGGACCTGTTTGGCGGAACGCGCCGGGCCGTGGAGGCGGCCCTTGCCGACTGGGAAGCCGCTCAAGCAGCCCACGATGCCGTGCGGGCGAGCCTCATGGCCGAAGCGGCTTTGGCTTACGTCGAACTGCGCACCTTTCAGGAACGCTTGGATCTGACGCGCCGAAACATAGCCGTGCAGGAGGAAACTTACGAATTGAACCTCTCGCGCTATGAAGCGGGCCTTATTGACGAACTGCCCGTTCAGCAGTCACTCTACAATTTGGAACACACGCGAGCCGCCGTTGCCCCTCTGGAAGCCGGTTTGGAAGCGGCAAAGAATCGACTGGCGGTGCTTGCGGGTAAGGAACCCGGAACGCTGGAAAAGGTTTTGGGCGAATCTCGCCCTATTCCTTCGGTGCCACCGCGCGTGGCCGTGGGCATTCCCGCCGAAGCGCTTCGAAACCGCCCCGACATTCGGCTAGCCGAACGGAACCTGGCAGCGGCCACGGCCCGCATTGGCCAGGCATCGGCAGAGCTTTACCCCAAATTTCGCCTTGTGGGCACCATTGGCTTGGAATCCCTAAGGGCACCAGATCTTCTGGAGTGGGCCAGCCGTTTTTGGACCATCGGTCCCGCCGTGCAATGGCGCCTTTTTGATGCCGGAAAGATTCGCCAGACCATCGAGGTTCGCACCGCGCAGCAGGAGCAGGCCCTGTTGCGCTACGAATCCACCTTATTGAACGCTCTGGAAGAAGTGGAAAATACTCTTGTGGCCTTTGCCAAGGAACAAAGGCGGCTGGAGCAGCTGAATAAAGCCGTTGAGGCCGCCCAAAAGGCGGCGTTTCGCGCCGGAGACCGCTACCAAGCGGGCCTTGTGGATTTTACCGATGTTTTAGATGCGCAGCGTACCCTGCAGAATTTTCAAGACGAACGCGCTCAAAGCCGTGGCGCCGTCACGGCCAACCTGATTCGGCTTTACAAGG
The DNA here is from genome assembly GCF_003751385.1 of Desulfosoma caldarium. Classification (NCBI taxonomy): domain Bacteria; kingdom Pseudomonadati; phylum Thermodesulfobacteriota; class Syntrophobacteria; order Syntrophobacterales; family Syntrophobacteraceae; genus Desulfosoma; species Desulfosoma caldarium. The sequence continues at coordinate 54,438 of NZ_RJVA01000016.1, forward strand.
CTTTGGGAGGCGGCTGGCAGCCGAGCACGTCGGCGAATCCGTGAGCGGAGCCTGAGCGCTTGTCAACGCGCGGCCTTGAACTGCAGGCTGTTATCGCCCCGCCTTTGGCGCCGTGCCGTGCTCCCACAGAAGATCGTGCCGAGCTCATCCACAAGGGTTTTTCCCAACACGCTAGGCCTTGACCAAAAGATTCGCCAGGCGCTGTTTTTTTGCCAGCGGCCTTGTTCCCATCGGCCACGGCGCTGTCGAAAAAGAGCCTCGCCCATTCCTGTTAAACGGAATCCAGGCTTTTGGGAAAGGCGGCCCCGTCGGCAGCCATGAGGCGGCTGATGCCGTCCCAGTCGTGCAAACTTTCCCCATGACGGTCCAGGCTTGGTGCAGGGCCAGCAGGCGCACCACCTGGTTGATCATGTTGGCATCCTGTTGTCCAAAGCCAGCCGTGGGCAGCACCACGTGAGCCCACCGGGCCGCGGGGCCCAAAAGGTTGTCCTGAAGCACGAGAAATTCCAGCCGATTCAAAGATTCCCAAGCCTGCGGAAATCCTTCTTGCCAGAGCGCACTGTCTTGCAGGAGCAGGGCTCGAAGGTGACCTTCCTGAAGAGCTTCCGGCACATCGACGGCGGGACACTGAGGAATCGACGCACCGTCCCCCAGTTTCCACGAAGTGGTGACGGAACGTGCCATCGTCCGGTCCGGGCAAGGGCTGCTTTTAACGTTCTGACCTCCAACATTTTGCGCTTTATCGGTCAGCTTGGCTTGCTGGGAGATGGCGCACCGATCCGCCATGTAGTCAAGCGGAGCAGGATGAAGCCCGTGATCCAGGAACCTGATCGAGCGCGCCTCCCTGCGGATGGAAAGCGGGCGCCAGCTCCAGCTGAGATTCAGCCGGCACTGCCTGCTTATGAAGCCTTCTGGAAGGTTTATGGGTTTATGGCTACCGGATAGCCTGAGATCAACCTCAGCGGTCTCGAAATGGTTGCGACGGCCGATTAGATAAGTACGCTCACGGTCCGCCGACATGGGCTGATTTTCCAAAGACTGCAAGAAAAAATACAGGGCGTGGACTCTGCTATGTCTTATAAGAGAATGTCGACGGCGCCTTTTTCAAAAAAAGAGCCCTGTGTGCATGAAGGCATGGAGGGGCTCTTACCGATTCACGAAGGAGATGATCAAGCCATTCCTGGGGGAGATAGGGCATGAGGTTTATGACTTCGGCACGCATTCGGACACGCCCGTCGACTGTTCCCCGTTCCTACGCGCTGCGGCCAAAGCGGTGCAGAAGGGAGCATGCGAGCGGGGCATTGTCTTGGGGGCTCCGGGAACGGGGAGGCCATGGTGGCCAACCGACTCAAAGGGATTCGGTGCGCACGCTGCTGGAACCGAAAAACGACCCTCCTACTTAGAGGGCACAATGATGCGAACAGAATCTCCCTAGAGGCGAGGACGATCTCCCCTTGAACGGCCCTCAAGACCGTGGACGTCTGGCTCAATACCCCCTTTAAGGGGGACATCCTATGAAACGGATTCAAAAGATTGATGCAATTGTCAGTTAAAAGGAGAAGCCAGGGGCCGAATCATAGAACGAGACGCACGTATGGATGAAACGTCCAGGCCCGCGGGGGACGAAGCGGACCGACGACACCCTGTCTATTTTTTTGGGGGATTATGTTGGTGAACACGCCCAATTCGTAGCCGGTTCTCTCGTTGATGAAGGTTCCTGCCAGGACCATTCTTTCCCCGTAGGGTATCTCAAGGGGGGACGTTGTCCATCCGGATGATCACGTAGACCTTTTACCCGGGCGACTGTTCGATCAGACCCCGCATCAACCTCCCTCAGAGCCCTGAGCCCCTATAGTCCACCCTGACGGCCGTGTACCCCCGTTCGAGATATCCGGAGAGATCGAGACCTGTGGCCGCTTCGATTTTTTGACGATCATCTTTCCTGGGATACTTTTGGGTGGATGTGCCTACGACATGAGTTTCCGTATGATGGTGTAAAAAGGAGTTAGCTTCCAGGGGGGGCTGAATCAGGGGGAACCACCCTCCCCCACCTCCCCTCGGGTGTTGAGACAAAAGCCAACCATTGCAATGCATGATGCCATGGGCCTATTTCTTGGTGACAGTCAAGCCCATAAGCCGCCGAAGCATGACGGTGATCCATCACCATACCTGGAATAACCCTGGATAAGCGGATAGATGGCCCATTTCACCACCCGATGAACCGTCGCCAGGTTACGCCTTCAAGGCATGAAGTGATTGGACGATTGGCCGTCCATCTTTTCCTTCGAACGGGCTGAACCGCTCTCTCTTCCGTCTCACACGCCTTTTGTGGACCGCACTCGACGCTGATTGTGGGTGCAGCCCAATTGGGGGGGTCAGTGTTCGCCCCGACGTGATCGCGTCGAGGACGGATCGCGGAGCCCTTGACAATAATGGCCATTGGATGAAAAAACGACAGGATCCTGACATTGGCGCAAGGATCATGACTTTATTGAAGAGGTGAATATGTCGCGATTGCGTGAATTCCGCGCGAAAAAGAATTGGACGCAGGCCGAGCTGGCACGCCGTTCGGGTGTTTCTCGTTCCGGAATCGCCGCCATCGAAAACGGCGCTTTGGTCCCGTCAGTGCATACAGCCTTGGCACTGGCCCGGGCTTTGGACTGTACGGTTGAGGAACTGTTTGCGGACACAGAGAGCCAAGTTATTGCCTGGGCATGGCAACCATCGGAGGAATCCCCTGCCTTTTGGGAAGCCTCTTTTGACCAGACGGTTCTCGCGTTTCCGGTGGAACCGCTACCTTACAGTATTTTGCCGCCCGATGGCTGGGTTGACGGCCATGTGCGAAAACCGCTCTCGACGGATGTGTCAAAAATGACCTTGGTCATGGCCTCCTGTGATCCCGCAGCCGGATTTCTGGCTTCGGTGATGGGCTCAAAGGCAGGCGTGAGGGTGCTGTCCTTTCACCGTTCCAGTAAAGAAGCTCTTTCTTTACTCAAAAAAGGCGTGGTGCATGTGGCCGGGACCCATCTGCGAGAGGTCGATGAAGCGGGAGGAAATGCAGCTGTGGTTCGTGACATGCTCGGAAAGGGATTTCAGTTGTTACGAGGCGCTGTCTGGCACGAAGGCGTGGCGGTTCGTTCCGGAGAAGGCCTGAGCAGGTTCAAGAAATTGAATTCTCAAAGTGTTCGCTGGATCGGACGCAAGCCAGGCACCGGTGCGCGGCGCTGCCAAGACAAGGTCCTTCCCAGTGACAGGGCGGTGGAGAGCATTGCTGAAAACCACTGGGAGGTGGCCGTGGCCGTTCGCCACGGATGGGTCGATGCGGGAGTATGCCATCGTCTGACCGCCGAACAAGCCGGGCTCGAATTTCTCCAGGTGAGCTTGGAGGCGTTTGATTTCTGTTATCCGGCTTACTTGGAAAACGATCCGCGCATTGTGGCTCTGCGCAAAATCGTTCAAAGCGCAAGCTATCGAAAATCTCTGGCGGGCTTCAGGGGGATCGACACCCGGACAACAGGCCAAGAGGAACTCGTTTAACGTACGAAAGGAGAGAATAAACAATGGCTTTCAATTTGGATGGTGTTGATAGTTGGATGAAGTCGGGATGGCATGTGAGCGTGACGGGCTTGGTTTTATGCTTCCTTTTGTTTTTCTCTGGGGCGGCCGAGGCCCAGCAAAGGCTTCTCGTTTATGCCGGGGCGGCGAGCCAGCCGCCCACTGAAAAGGCAGCTGCCTTGTACGAAAAGAAAACCGGCGTGAAAGTCGATATCGTCTTCGGCGGATCGGGTTATGTTCTTTCCCAGATGAAACTGGCCAAGCAGGGGGACATCTACTTTCCCGGTTCGTCGGATTACATGGAACTGGCCAAACGGAACGGCGATGTTTTTCCGGAAACCGAAAGAAATGTCGTCTATTTGGTCCCGGCCATTAATGTGCCAAAGGGTAATCCACTCGATATTCGAACCCTTGCGGACCTGACTCGGCCGGGAATCAAGGTGGCCATCGCCAACCCTGAAGGGGTTTGTGTGGGGGCATACGCGGTGGAAATCATCGAAAAAAACTTCACTCCCAAGCAAAAAGCAGCCTTCAAACGGAATCTGACCAATTACACGGGTAGCTGTGAAAAAACCGCCACCGCCATCTCCCTTAAGCAGGTCGACGCCGTGATCGGTTGGCGGGTGTTTCAACACTGGGACCCGGAACGGATTGAAACCGTGCCGCTGCACCCGGATCAGATTCCGCGCATTGGATACATCCCCATCGCCATTGCCAAATACACCCAAAATCGCCAGGCAGCCCAAAAATTCATTGATTTTATCCTCTCATCGGAAGGCCAGGCCATATTCGCCAAGTACAAATACTTTGCCACGCCCGACGAGGCATTTGCCTATGTAGGTGCTGAAAAGCCTGTGGGTGGCGAATATGTTATCCCAACGGAATGGTTGAAAAAATAGGATCGATTGCCACGTGGGGTTTCGTCGAATCACAATTTGCGCATCATTGGCCGTGTTGTCCTTTTATGCGCTCCTTATCCTTTCTCTGGCCTATTTTTTTGAATGGGACCAAGTGCGCCGGATATGGTTCAGCGACCGCACGCTGTTTACGATCAAGCTGAGCCTGGCGGCGGCCACCCTGGCCGCCGTTTTCGCCTTGTTGCTTGCGGTGCCGGCGGCCTATGCTTTGTCGCGCTTTGATTTCAGGGGTCGCCTGGCGGCCGACACCATCTTGGAGTTTCCCATCATTGTTTCACCGGCTGCCCTTGGAGCCGTTCTCCTTATTTTCTTTAACAATCCTCTAGGAGAGTGGATTCAGGCGCATCTCGTCACGTTTGTGTTCAGTTTCGCCGGGGTCGTTTTGGCGCAGTTTGTCACGGTCCTGGGTATCGCCACCCGATTTGTTAAGACGGCACTGGATGAAATCCCGACGGAATACGAGCGCGTTGCCCGTTCCCTGGGTGCGGGTCCGTTCAGAGCCTTTGCCACCACGACCCTGCCATTGGCGAAACGGGGTCTGTTTACGGCATTCGTGCTTTCATGGGCCAAGGCCATGGGCGAGTTTGGCGCGACCATCACCGTGGCCGGTACCATGGCCATGCGGACGGAGACGCTGCCCGTTGCCATATACATGAGACTTTCTACGGCCGACATCGAGGGGACCGTGGCCTTGATCCTGTTGTTACTGTTTATCGGGCTGGGTTCCCTTTTTCTTGTTCGCAGGGTTTCGAGGAGGCGCTTTCATGCTGAAACTTGAGGGAATCACGCTCCGGACCGGCTCGTTCACTCTGAACCCTTTGTCCCTCGAGATTCATTCCGGTGAATGCCATGCCCTTTTGGGCCCTTCGGGTGCAGGGAAAAGCACGGTTCTCGAACTGATTGTGGGGTTTCGAAGACCTGCGGCGGGCCGCATTTTTTTAAACGGCAAAGACCTCACCCAGGTCCCGGTGGAGCGACGTGATGTGGGTTACCTGCCCCAACAACTCGCCATCTTCCCTCACCTTTCGGTCAAGGAAAATATCATGTACGGCATCCGCTGCAGACGTAAACCTCATGGGAACGATTGGGCGGTTGTGGAGTCCTTGATCGATGCCCTGGACCTGGGGGACCTCAAAGACCGGATGCCGGCCAACCTGAGCGGCGGCGAGCGTCAGCGTGTGGCACTTGCTAGGGCGCTCGCGCCTTCCCCAAAGCTTTTGATCCTGGATGAACCTTTTTCGGCTTTGAATGAAACCTTTCGACGAGAGCTTTGGGGACTTTTAAAATCCATACAACAACGATACCATGTCACCACACTCATGGTTACCCATGATTTGGAGGAAGCATTTTTCTTCGGTGAAAAGATCCACATCCTTATCCACGGCACTTTACACCAAAGCGGTCCTCGCAGAGAAGTTTTCGACAGGCCGGCCACACTCGAAGCTGCCCGTTTCTTGGGCATACCGAATCTTTTCCCCGCAATGGTCATCGACAAGCACGACCACGGCATCGTTGTTGGATTGAAAAGCCTCGGGCTGCAATTGTCCATCGACAGGAATACACTAGGAAATGCGGAAATCAAAAAAGGGGACTCTGTAGTCCTCGGTATTCGTCCCGAGAACGTCGTGTTACATTTGAGTGGCCAACCATGCTCCCAGAACGATCCGCGATTGAAGGGTGAAGTCGTTGAAATGGTGGAAGGCATTCATGACCTCTCCATTTCTTTCAAACCGTACGACAGTGACGCGGTGATCAAGGTGACGACGGAGAGGCACCGGTCTGAAACGCTTCATCACAAGAAAATTGAAATCATCCTGCCGATCGATCGCTTTTTTTGCGTCCCCTTAAATAGGAATGATTGCACTGAGGAATGAGGCGAAATGAAACGGATCGGTCCGTCAATTCCCGGAAAAATTAAAGGAACCTGATGTTCTTTAAAGCCGGTTATAGTGCCCCCACACCAGACTGGACCAACAATAAAAGGTAACGGCCTGTGCCTCACATCCGCCGCCAGGAGAATCGGAGCAGGGTGTGCTGGAGCACGGCCTATAGTGACCTCGCACTGGACTGGACCGGCCACGAGCCGTCGATTTGGTCTGCAAAAGGGGGTGCGAGATGGAAGAAAGAGTAGTTAAGCCGGTTCGAGGGCAAACATGAACGGCCAATCGTAAAAGCTCGATCGTGCTGGAGATTCTCAAAGGCCACAAAACCATCGTGGGTGTGGCACGCGAGCAGGATGTCAACCGGACAACCCCCAACTCTGCTCTAATGCCCAAGAAAATCCACTTGCGACCACATCGAAACCCGACGATCAACGGCGCATCTGAATAATGGACCGTCGAAGGGCCGAATTTCCAGGCAACCGGCACGGAAGCCTCGTGTAGGGGCAGGCCCCGTGCCTGCCCCCTTGGCCCCCGTGCCTGCCCCAATCAGGGGCAGCCACAGGGAGCTACCCCCAACATGATCCGGACAGACAAGCCAAGAGCAGCGTGGTCAGAATAACGCACATTTTGGTCGTGATTCATTGGGGTCGTTACCGTGGCCGTGCTCCCACGGGAAGGCCGTGCCGAGCGCCTCCACAAGGGTTTTTCCCGACGCGCTAGGCCTTGGCCAAGAGATTCGCCAGGCGCTGTTTTTCGGCAGCGGCTTTGTTCCAATCGGCCACGGCGCCGTCGAAAAAGAGCCTCGCCCATTCCTGGTAAACGGAATCCAGGCTTTTGGGAAAGGCAGCCCCGTCGGCAGCCATAAGGCGACTGATGCCGTCCCAGTCGGGCAGGCTTTCCCCATTTCGGCCCAAGGCTTGGTGCAGGGCCAGCAGGCGTCCCTCCTGGTTGATCATGATGCCTTCCTGTTCGCCAAAGGCAGCCGTGGGCAGCACCACGTGAGCCCATTGGGCCGCGGGGCCGAGAAGGTTGTCCTGCAGCACGAGAAAATCCAACCGACTCAAAGATTCCCAAACCTGAGGCAATCCTTCTTGCCAGAGCGCACTGTCTTGCAGGAGGAGGGCTCGAAAGTGACCTTCTTGAAGGGCTTCCGGCACGTCGAGGGCGGGACACTGAGGAATCGACGCACCGTCCCACAGTTCTCGAAGCCTGGCCACGGCCTCGGCATCTTCGAAAGATACACGCCCGGGAAGCATCTTCGGGTTCATGCCCACAAGGCAGGCTCCCACAGCATTGGCATAGGGGGCGGCAAGAAAGAGACCCGATCCATCTTTTTTGGCATGTTCCTTCATGATTGAGACCAGGGCTTGGACCGCCTTGATGGCATGATCAATTTCCGGTTCACTCAGCCCTTCCAAGGCCGCCAGGTCTAGAACCACCGCCACACCGCCCACTGCGCTCATGCCGCGCACCACGCCTTCCAGCGCATTCTTTTCGACGGCTTCCAATGGAGCGGCGCGAAGGGCCTCAAGGATCTCTTCTCCGAGAGTTTCCTTCAGCAGGTCTACGGCCTTTTCACCGATTTTTTCCGCGTACTGCATGGCCAAAGACGCCAAGAGTTGCGGCCAGTTTTTCGCTTGGGCCCCGCAGTCTACGGCGGCCATGGCTCGCAGAGATTCCGGCAACTGGCCAAGGCTCCACAACGGCGTTCGTCCGCTGCGCACCGATCGACGCACGGCCGTCACCGTCACCGGATTGGTCTCTTCCATGCGTTCTCCAATGAGAAGAATGCCCTGCGCCTGAGCCAAGTCACTCATGGGATGGACCACAGAGGGTCTTTCGGTGGGAATCAGGGCGTGGCGCAAAGCGGCTTCCGCAGTCTTTCGGCCTAGGGTGTCCACATAGGGCGTGCCGAATCGCGTGCGCATCCACTTTTGGAGAAGGTAAAGTCCTTCACAGGTGTATCGAGGCGATCCCAAGGCACCCACCGATGTCAAGCCATGTTTTTGCGCCACCGCTCGAAGTCCCTGCACGGCGGCTTCCACGGCTCGCCCCCAGGACACTTCCTTGAGTTCGCCGTTTTCCCGCACCATAGGGCGCGTCGCCCTTTGGCCACGCCAATGGTCGTCATAGGCTCGAAAGCGGCCCCTGCGGCATGTGGACGCTCGGTTGGGAACGGTATCCCGCCCGTCGGCAATCCACACCAACCGTTGCCCCTTGACCTTCAGGTCCAGTTCGCAACCGTATCCGCAATGAATGCAGTGCGTGGGCACGGAAGTCCAGTCCAGGCGTTCCACGGGCCGGCCTTGACGCCGTTCCATGAGGGCCCCTGTGGGGCACAAGTCCACACAGAGGCCGCAAGAGACGCATTTGGCGTTGAACCTGGGCCAATCTTTGAAGTCGATGGCGTCGCTGCACTGAAAGGTCTGGCAGGCCACGTAACAGCGTTCGCAGCGAATGCACTTGTTGGGGTCCAGGGCGATGACGGGATGCGTGTCAATGGCGGCCACCCGCTGAAAGTGGATTTTTTTGCTGGGTTGTTCCCGCCAATCCACCTGGAATTCGTTCATGAGTTCCCGCAGGCGGCAGTCAAAAGCAGCGCTACAGCCGCACACCAAGCATCGTTCGGCTTCCCTATGGGCCTTCGCTTCATCGAAGCCCAATTCCACTTCCACGAAGTTTTTCACTCTTTGAGAGACTTCCAGTTCCGGCATGCGTTCCCGCGGTATGACCTTGTAGACTCCGAAGGGTTCCTTGTCGATCTGGTCCAGATTTCCCTTGCTGATGTTGAAATGCAGGGGTTCGGGTTCCACGCGGCCCGTCTGGAAAAAGCGGTTCAGTGAATAGGCGGCCTTACGGCCGTCCGCCAGGGCCGCCACCACGGTCATGGGGCCGCGGAACAAATCGCCACCGACGAAAACCATTTCCGCGCCCGTGTGCATGCTGCGTGGATCCCCCCCGATGGTGCTCCACCGCGTGACGGGAATCTTCTCCATGCTCGGGTCCTGGTCTGGCGTGAGCAGCACTGGGTATTGGCCAATGGCGCTGATGACCTGATCGGCGTCCAGAAGGGTTTCCGAGCCTTCCACAGGCACCGGGCGCCGACGTCCGCTGGCATCGGGTTCTCCCAGTTCCATGCGAATAAATTCCAGCTGCTGCGCTCGGCCGTTGTCCCCCAGAACACGGGTGGGCGCGGCCAGTAGATGGATTTCCACGCCTTCGGCTTCCGCGGCTTCAATTTCCTCGTGGCTTGCGGGCATTTCCTTTCGAGATCGCCGATAGAGAATGGTGACCTTTTCCGCACCGAGCCGTAGAGCGGACCGGGCCGCATCGATGGCCACGTTGCCGCCCCCGATGACCACCACGCGTCGGCCCACCTTGACCGGTCTGCCAGCGGCGATGTTTTCCAGAAAATCCACCCCGCTTTCCACGCCTTCCAGTTCTTCGCCCACAATGCCCAGTTTCCGGCTGGCCCAGGCGCCGATGGCAAGAAAGATGGCGCCAAAGCCTTCCTTTTTGAGATCATCCAGCGTGAAGTCTCGGCCCCAGACCACGCCCGTGCGCACGTGAACGCCCAGGCTCAAAATACCCTCAATCTCCCAGTCGAGAATTTTTTTGGGCAGTCGGTATTCGGGAATGCCGTAACGAAGCATGCCCCCCAATTTTTCTCGAGCTTCAAAAATGGTCACGCCATGCCCCAGTGCTCTGAGGTAGTAGGCGGCACTCAACCCCGCCGGACCTCCTCCGACCACCGCCACATGATGTCCCGTGTCCGGAGGCACCTGAGGAAGAATGCGCACGCCAGATTTTATTTCAAAGTCCGCCAAAAACCGTTTGCAGTGATTGATGTTGACCGGTTCATCCACCAAATGCCGGCGGCAAGCGCTTTCGCACGGATGAGGGCAGACGCGGCCGATGGTGGCCGGCATGGGAATCTTTTCTTTAATGAGCCGCACGGCTTCCAGGTATTCCCCGTGGCGAAGCAGCGCCAGGTAGCCTTGAATATCCACGTTGGCCGGGCAGGTCACCGAACACGGGGCGACACAGTCGCCGTAATGGGTATCCAGAAGCAATTCGAGAAGGAGTTTTCGTGTCTGGGCCAGGTCACTGCCGGACGTGCGGATGATCATGCCGTCGCGCACGGGGGTGCTGCAGGCCGCTTTAAACTGTTTTTCTCCTTCCACGGCCACGACGCACAGCCGGCAGTTTTCCAAAGGGCGCAGCAGGTGGGTGTAGCACAGCGTGGGAATGTGGATCCCTTCGCGCTTGGCCACGTCCAAAATGGTGCTGCCTTCCTGAGCTTGCACCGTCTTTCCATCCAATGTGACCGTCACCGTCTTCGCCATAGAAGCCCTCCGCAGCACAGTGGAATCATCATTCCTTGACATTTTTTGTTTTTCCTGGCCATGCCCGACATCGAGACGGCACCGGCCTTGAGCCACACGGCATTGCAGCGAAAAAGAACACGCAAAGGCAAGGGAACTTTACGGAACAGCAGCGGGAGCCTCAGCGGGAGCGGAACGCGGTGCCGAGAATGGGACGCCGCGGGACCCAGGTCAGGATTCCCGTTTAAGCAGCAATTCGATATTGTGGCGCAGTGCTTGTGGATCCACCGGCTTTTCCATGAAAATGTCGGCGGCAATCCAGTCCAGATCGTCCTCGACAGAGCGCGTGTAGCCTTTTTCCGATTCGGGTTGCGCCGAGACGATGATGATGGGAAGCTTGCGCAGTGCCTCGTTCTGCCGCAGTTTCACGGCAAAGTTCAACCCTTCATCCACGGTGGCCATCATGATGTCCAAGACCAGCAGATCGGGCTGTTCCTCTTCAATGAGTCGAAGGCCGTCCTGGGTGTTGCTCGCCGTCAGAACGTCATAGCCGAACCGGCGGAGAATAGCCCCCGTGATCTCGAGAAAACTCGGATCGTCATCAATGATCATTATACGTTTCCCGCTCATTCATTCACCCTCCCCTTGCGATAGCGACTCAGCGTGTGCTCCCATCCCCGGTGGCACGTCCATCACAAAGGCGACGCCTTTGCCTTGTGCACTTTCCACCCAAATACGTCCTCCATGCCGTTCCACCAGGGTCTTGGTGATAAAGAGCCCCAGGCCGGTGCCTCGCGTGGCCGAACGGCGTGCGGACGGCAGGCGTTGAAACTTGCGAAACAGCCGCCCCTGCTCCTCTTCGGAAAGACCCGGTCCCGAGTTCCAGACTTTGAGGCGAAGCCACCCTGTAGACGTGACGGCGGCATTGACGAGGAGGCGTCCCTGAGGTTCTCCATATTTGACGGCGTTGCTCAATAGATTGGTCATCACGCCGCGAAAGAGTTCCGGATCCAGAGTCCAGGCCAGTCCCGGGGGAACATCCACTTCCACGCGAAGCCCCTTTTCCTGCATGCTGGGTTCCAGGGCCGAAAGCACGGGCGCGACAATCTCTTGGTCCAACCTCACCCTTCTGGGCCGCACGGGCAACTCATCCTTTTCAATCCGGGAAAGATCCAGATAGTGTCGAATCATTTCCATAGACTGATTCAGATTGTTGCAAATGGCCTCCACCATCCTCTTCTGTTCGTCACGCAAAGGGCCAAAAATTTCCTGTCTCAACGCATTGGCGCTCATGTAGCCGTTGGCGATGGGCGATTTCAATTCATGGGTGACGAAACTGAGCATTTCCAAATAATACCGGTTGAGGCGTTCCAGTTGACGGTTGGCGGCGTTCAAATTTTCGTTGGTCTGCATCAAAGCGTCCATGTGGGCTTTTAATTCGCTGAGGTCGTGAAAGAAGCCCACAACGGAGTAGGTGTCGCCTCCTTCCGGAAGCAGGGTGGCCGAAAGCCGAACGGGAAGCATGCGCCCGTCTTTGGTGCGCACCGTGACGTTGTAGTCCACCAAAACACCCGGGCCTCCATAGTCGTCGCTCAGGAGCGCCTTCTTAATCGCCGACGTTTCGCCCTGGGGATAAAAGTCGCGCACGTTCATCCGGAAGAGGGCTTCCGAGACTTTATAGCCCAAAAGCCGCTCGGCGCCCGAATTGAACAAGATGACGCGGCCCGAGGCGTCGTTGGCCACGATGCCGTCGGGGCAGGCGGCCAACAGCCGTTCTTCGAATTCGTAACGGTTTTTCAGCCGATCCTGATACGAACGAATCTCACTGGCCATAAAATGAAAGCTGTAGAGCAGCCGAATGAGTTCGTTGTCCCCGACTTCATCGGGAACGCGACACTCCGTGCACAGAGGATGGGGCGCCTGGTGCGCGCTTTTTTCTTCCGCCTTTCGCCATGGGAAAAGGGCCTCGGTGCCGGATTGGGTCAGATGCGGACACATACCCGGCGCCGGCACTTCGAGGTCCCAGGTGCCCGCCGCCGAAACAGGCCGGCACAAGGGGTTCACGTCCACGCTCTTCAAGACATCGTGCATGCGCCCTTGCGCCAGCAACTGGGTCATTTCCAAAAGCCGTTGTACGGGGTGTGTGATGCGGGCCGTGAACCATCGGCTGATGAAGTACCCTGCAATGAGAATCAACGCCGTGGTGAGGAGCAGGGTCTGCAGCAACCGCTCGCGCATCGGCTTCATGAGCGGGTCGTGCACACCCAAGCGCACCACCAGAGGGGTTTTGGCGTCGGGTGGCGCCACCGTGAGCACCAGCTCGTACAAGGGGGTTCCGTTCCCTTTGGACCGAGTGAGTTCCATGCCCTTTGCGCGACGCCGAACTTCCCATTGCCGAGAAGGATCGTCCTGAAGCGATCCTGAAGCAAATAGAAGCGTGCCTTGCGCGTCTTCCAAGCGCAGAGCATGAAACCCTGGGTAAAAGATGATCTGTTCGTGAAGCCGTGTTCCCAGTTCCTTGGGTGCGGTGCGGCGCGGCGCGGCTTCCAACCATTGGTGCAGGTTTTCACCCAGAGCCTGCAGTTGATCTTCCACCCGCTCTTCCATGGCCGGAAGGATGGACATGCGGATGCCCAACCAGGCGGCAAGAGCCACGGAAAAGATCATGGTGAGCGAAACCACGCTGATGGTCGTCTTGAACTTCAGCCGTTCCAGAAACTCCATGGGCACCCGTTCCGCAGACAGGGTTCGCGTCGCGCTTCAGCCAATGGTGCACTGCAGGACGGATCAGTATGTCCAAGCTATCACAAACGGACCGCCCTGTCACACCCCTTTTGCACTGAAAAGCCGTGCCGGCTATGGATGCAGAACGGAAGGAAGCCATAGCGTGAGCGGCGACCATAGGGAGATGAGCACCAAGTCCAGCAGGAGCACAAGGAGCAAAGGCCCGACTCGGGTGATCACCTTTTCCAGGCGGCATTGGGCGAGGGTGCACGACACAACCAGACAGATGCCCAAAGGAGGGGTGAGCATGCCGATGGCCAGGTTCACCACCACGATAACACCCAATTGGGTGAGGTCCACGCCCATTGTGGGGACCAAGGGAAGGATCACGGGAACGAGCAGAATAAGGGATGCTGTGGTTTCCACAAAGGTGCCGGCCAAAAGAAGCAGGGCGTTGACGAGCATCAAAAGGGTTGTGGGGTGTGTGGTGACGGCCAGAAGGCCTTCGGCCAGTCGAGCTGGAATGTCCTCGATGGCCATAAACCAGCTGAAAATGGAAGCCGTGGCGATGATGAAAAGGACCAGGCTCGCCGTGATGGCCGATCGCGTGAACAGCCCCGGAAGATCTTTCCAGTGCAATTCCCGATGCACCCACAGTCCTACAATAAGGGCGTAAAAGGTCGCTGCGGCCGCCGATTCCGTGGCCGTAAAGACGCCGCTCAAAATACCGCCGAGAATCACCACCGGGGCACCCAGGGCCCATTTGGCGTCCCAGGTGCATTGGGCCAGCCGCCGCCAGGAAAAGGCCACCACCGTGCTGTATCGATGCTTCCAGGAAAGAGCTGTGGAGATGGCCATGAGACTCAAACCCATGAGGACACCCGGCAGAATGCCCGCGGCAAAGAGCTTTCCGATGGAGGCTCCGGTGAGAAAACCGAAAATAATCATAGGAATGCTCGGCGGAATCACCACCCCGATGGACCCTCCCGCCGCCTGCACCGCCGCAGCAAACCCCTTATCATAACCGCGACGAATCATGGACGGAATGAGAATGGCGCCCACGGCGGCTGTATCCGCCGCCGCCGAACCCGAAATACCGGCGAAGAACATGGCGGAAACGACGGCTACGGCGGCAAGGCCTCCGGGAAGCCAACCCACGATGGATTCCGCCAGCTGCACCACCCGCCTCGAAATGCCTCCCGCTTCCATGATCGCTCCCGCGCACATGAAAAGGGGAACCGCCATGAGTGGAAAGGAATCCACGCCGGCGTACAGCCTCTGAATGACCATCATGAGCGGCAAATCGCCGTGAAGCCAGAGAGCCGCCAGGGACGCCATGCCGATGGCCAGGGCAATGGGCATGTTGGCGAGAAAGAGCAGCATCAAGGTCACGAAGAGAACCATGGGTAGCATGGCCGGGCTCCAAGATCCATTCCGTTCAGGAAAAATTCTGAAACCCCCGGTTCACGAAAATGCCGTTCCGAAAGATTATGCAGAATGGCCTTCATTTGTGAAAGCGGAGGTCCGCCTTTCTAACCCAAGGCTTGCGGCATGAATGCAAAAGATGACGCCGCTCAGGGGAATCACCATGTAAGGAACTCCCATGGGAAGCCCCAAAGCGGGCGTCTTTTGATGTGCAATGAAGCCAATGAATTGAACGCCAAAGGTGATGAGCACGAGAAAAAAGAGGCAGGAAGCGGCGAGCAAAAGGCGTTCCAGGTTCCGTTGTATGTCTGGACCTAACCGGCGCACGACCACATCGATGCCCACATGGGCCTTTCTGCGATAGGCGACGGTAGCCCCCAAAAAGGTGATCCAGACCAGAAGGATTCTTCCCACTTCTTCGGACCAGAAAAGAGAATGGTTCAAAACGTATCGAAAAAACACCTGAAGACCGGTGACCAGGGCCATCAGCATGGCCAGGATGCCGGTGGTGATTTCCACTCCACGGTTGAGGCGCCGGCTCAAGGTGTGCACCCAGCTCATGGCTCTTTCGACTCCTATTGACCTCGAATCTTGGCCACGGCGTCCAGGAAAATCTGCAGCATCTCCTGAACCTTTGGGTCCTTGTAGATCTCCAGATCTTTGAGAACCGCGGCTTTGGCTCGAAAGGAAGCTAGATCCGGCGCTTCGTCCACCATCATGCCCGCGGCCTTGATTTTGGCCAGAAAGTCCGCTTCATTGTCCCGGTTCCATTGCCTCTGATAGGCTGCCGCGTCCTTCATCGCTTGGGCGATCATGTCCTGGTCTTCGGCCGCAAGGCTATGGAACCATTGCAGGTTAGCCACATCGATGTGGGCGGAATAGACGTGTCCTGTGAGGGTCATATATTTTTGCACTTCATAGAGCTTGTAGTTCCAGATGACCCACAGTGGGTTTTCCTGCGCGTCGATGGTTCCTTGCTGCAATTCCGTATAGATGGGCCAACCCATGGGGGTTGGATTGGCTCCCAGCACGCGCCACAGCTCCTTGTGCAGAACCGATTCCATGACGCGAATCTTCAATCCCTTGACGTCCTCCACGCGATGTACAGGGCGGACATTGTTGGTGAGGTGGCGAAAGCCGTTTTCCGAAAAAGCCAGCCCTTTGAAGCGTGCCCTTTCCAGAGCCTTGAGCAACGCCTGGCCGGCAGGTCCGTCCAGGACCGCATCGACTTCGCGACTGTTGGCAAACAGAAAGGGGTAATCAATCACTCGGGCTTCCGGCACAAAGACATCAAAAGGCCCCGAGGTGATGATGCCCATCTGGACCGAATTCATCTGAATCTGTTGCAGAATTTCCGTCTCGGTGCCTAAGGAGGCGCTGTGAAAGATCTTTACTTCGTAATCGGATCGAGATTCCACAAGCTCCTTGAATTTTTCCGCACACACATTTTGTGCCGATCCGGGTTTGGTGACCACACCCAGCTTGATCACACCACCGGCCCAGGTGTGGGCGGTGGCCATGCCAAAGAATACCACGGTCAAGAACACCAGCAGGCCTGCCTGCCTTCTCGTCATGGTGAACCTCCTTTGTGGGAAAGTCTAAAGGCTTTCATCCTGCATGTATCCATTGCGTTGCAGGTAGTCTTGACTTGCCGCCACCACGTCCTGCGGTGGCAGATCCCCGCCATGAACCGAAATGATCACATGTCCTTGGTACCCGCATTCTTCAAGACAATGCAAGAAGGAAACAAGAGGGAACTGGCCCTCGCCCAGTTGCACATGACGATGGGCCTCGGGGTCCTGCATGTCCGAAAGGCGTACGAAGGCCACGGCGTCTTTGAGTCGCTGCAGCGTCTCGCACGGGTCTTGTCCCACCACCAGCGCATGCACGGGATCATAATCCACGCCCAAGGCCGTCGGTTCTCCTACTTCGTTGATGAGCTCCAACACTTGGTCGCCCGTGCGAATGAGTTGCTCCGGGTCAGGTTGAATGCACAACCGCACACCAAGCTTTTTAGCTATGGGAGTTATGCGATGCATGTTGGCCACAAAAAGGCGCCAGGCTTCCCGCTGATTCATGGACTCGGGAATGGGCCCACCCCCATTGGTGGACACCGTCCCAATGCCCAAAGCGGCCGCGACGCGCAGGCAATCGAGAGTGTAGCGAATGCGCAGTTCCCGCTCTTTCCAGTCTTCCTCAAGCCAGCTGGGATGAGGTCCATCCCCCAGCGCGCTCACCCTGCAGGCGTTGAGGTTTACCGGCTTGACGTTTTTTTCTGTCAGGCATTGCACAAGCTCGGACAACCGAGCCGCACCAAAATCCTCAGGAAACAGATGGGGCCGATCGGCCATGAGCTCTATGCAACGAAAGCCTCCCTTGGCCACCGCGTCCACGGCTTCCTTGAGGCTCTTCGGTCGAAAGGACAGTGTGCTGTAGGCAAACTTCATGGTCTTCCTCGCCCTCGCCCTTGAGTTTTTCGTTTCGCCATGACGGCATGCGTGGCTTTATAGGGCGTGCGCTCAGCTCGCGGACACCGTCGCACGCCAATCCAAGGCCGCACAGCCCACTCCGTGGACGCGCACGGGATTCATGTCCAATTCACGCACTTGAGGGAAATCATAAAGGAACCAGGACACCCGCACCAGCACATCCACCAGGGCATCTTCGTCCAGTGGCTTTTGCCCTCGCACGCCTTGAAGTAAAGTTGCTCCACGGCATTGGTGCACGAGAGCCCGAGCCTGCTCGGAGTTCAGAGGGCCGATGCCCAGCGCTGTTTCCTTGAGCACTTCCACATAAATGCCTCCGAGTCCCACCACGAGGACCGGGCCGAAGTTGTCGTCCTGGCGGCCTCCAACAATCCATTCCATGCCGGGTTCGGCCA
Source organism: Desulfosoma caldarium (assembly GCF_003751385.1). Classification (NCBI taxonomy): domain Bacteria; kingdom Pseudomonadati; phylum Thermodesulfobacteriota; class Syntrophobacteria; order Syntrophobacterales; family Syntrophobacteraceae; genus Desulfosoma; species Desulfosoma caldarium. The sequence continues at coordinate 72,148 of NZ_RJVA01000016.1, forward strand.
TTTTTTGCACCAGGACGCGAGGGCCGAAAGCCACAAGGCTCGCGTAAGCGTCGCGCAGCGCGACATTGCTGCTCACGTTCAACCGCACGGCGCCCACGTCGGTTTTGTGCACCACGTGCCGCGACGCCGTCTTCATGACCAAAGGATAGCCCAAACGTGCCGCCGCTTCCATCGCTTCTTCGGCGCTTTTCGCTATTGCCCACGGCACTGTGGAAATCCCGTAACAGGTCAGAGCCGAAGCCAAGAGATCGGGATCCAGAGGCCCTTCGGGGGCGGTATCCAAAAGGCGCCGAGCCCTTTCCAAGTCAATGCCCTGAGGGCGTTCCGTGGCAAAGACGTTTTCAGGGCGACCGGAAAAATCCCGATTCCAGGCCAGAGCGCGCACGGCGTCTCGAGGGTCCGTAAAGAGCGGATAGCCGGCGTTTTTTCGATTGTATTCCAGCTCCTTTTGCATGGTGAAGACGCACACGGCCACAGGTTTTCCCGTGGTGTGCATCAAATGCCCCAGGCGCGTCACGAGCTGTCGGGAACCTTCCGCATCAAAAATGCCTTGGTAATTGTGAATGAAAAGCAACCCGTCGATGTCGGCTCGAGCCAGTGTTTCCTGAGCCAGCTTTTCGTAGAGCTCCAGATCAAATACATCCCCCAAATCCATGGGATTGTGGAATTGAATGACGCCGGCTCGCGCGTGCGCTTCGACCAATCTCACCACGTCTTCGGGAAAAGGGGGCAGCTCGAATCCAAATTCGTCCGCGGCGTCGGCCGCCATGACCGCATGGCCGCCGGAACGGGAAATGATCGCCAGGCGGCGACCCCGCATTTGGGGCAAGAGGAAACCCTTAATGGCCGTGAGTCCTTCGTTTTGATCCACGACTCGAAGGATGCCGCATTGACGAAAGGCGGCGTCCGTAACGGCATCATCCGTGGAAAGGGAAGCGGAATGGGATCGCGCGATGACCGCTCCGGCGCCACCTCGGTTGGACTTGTGCACCACGATGGGCTTGGTGGACCGTGCGGCCACTTCCATGAGTTCCCTACCCTTGGCGACGCCTTCCAGGTACCCGAAGATCACGTGGGTTTGTGGGTCCTTGGCGTAGTAAGCCACAAGGTCGTTTTCATGGACATCCAGCTTGTTGCCGATGCTGGCAAATCGGGAAAATCCGATGCCTTCCGCCGCGCAGTGGTTGATCATGGTGGCCCCAACCCCTCCACTTTGAGAAAAGATGGCCACGCGGCCCGAAGGCGCCTCGGCCCTCATGGGCATGAACGGCACGGCCAGCCCGTTGTATCGATTGATGATCCCGATGCAGTTGGGCCCGATCATGCGCATACCGTAGCGCGATAGGGCTTCACGGATCTCCTGCTCCAGCTCGAGACGGTCGTCTCCCAGTTCCCGAAACCCCGCTGATTCCACGATGATCCTTTTTATCCCTTTTTCACCGCACTGGCGCACGACCTCGGGAACCGCTCGAGCCGGCACAAGCACGGCGGCCAGGTCCACGGGTTCTGGAAGATCCGCCACGGACCGGTAAATCTTGTGACCGGCAAACACCCCTCCCTTTGGGCCCACAAGATAGATCAGCCCCTGGTACTGAAACTCCATGAGGTTGAAAACGATGGCGCGTCCCAGATTGGTCGGTGAACTGGAAACTCCAACCACAGCCACACTCTTTGCCTCGAAAAACCGCTCCATGCCTCTCCCTCCTCATGCCTCAACCAGTCCTGCAAGCCCCTTTCCGGTGCCTGTCCCTCCTCAAGCCCTTCATGCCGCCGGCCCACCGCCACGATGGCCCATACCATGCCACAATGAATGGCAATCGGAAACCCTGAGGTGTCCATCGGGCGGTACAAAAAATAAATTTGCCATAGCAAAAAGAACCGCACCCAAGAAAAAACGCGAGTCGCTTCGCATGGGCTTGTATAGATTGGGTAGTTCAATGAAGTTACACCATGAAGAAGTGATTTGTCGTATCTCGAGGCGTTCGTGAGCAAAGGGGTCAATCATGAAAGACCATTTCCGAGTTGTTGCCGTGATGGCGGCCATTGTGATTGGGTTGTGCTGGAGCGCGCAGGCTCAGGTCATGCCCATGCTTGTGGCGCAGCAGGTGTTTGATTATTCCTCCAGGGGCGATCCCGTGGTATTGGCCGATTCCGCAGTCGTTCAGCCCATCCGTGTGGGTCCCGTGGCCGAAGGAGGCCGCGTCGTCCGAGTGCGCGTGAGCCTTGCCGCCTTTCCCGCTCCGGTGAATCTGTACCTCGGCATCATGGCCCCTGCGCTGGATCCTTTCCATCTGTATCTGGTCAAGCCCGATGGAGAGCTCATGATTTACGAGCCCGATCTTGTGGTCTGGAAACTGGGTGTGACGCAATAGGTGGACGCCTTCCTGTTTGGCGACATTGCGGTTTCGTTTCTGCCTCCGGGGCAATACCACGTCTATCTCTTGGCCTCCCCTGCGGGAGATCTCTCCGTTTGTTATCTCTGGGACACGTTTTTTGTCATACGGGACGCCGCGGGAGGCTGCGTCAGCAACAATGGACCTCGGTCTTTTTCCATGACCCTGAATCATATGGCTAGAGTCCATATGTCCGGATACGAACAAGAAATCCGTATCCGCGTTGTCGTTCCCTTTGCCCTTTTGGACAACAACGCCCTTTCCGGCAAGGGCACATTGTAGGTGAGCACGGAGGGAGTGTTACCTCCTGAAATGCCAGGATCTTTTAGCGGGTCGGCACGGCCGACGAAAATTTGAGAGGCCGATTGTTCTTGAACGACACATGTCAAGCCATGTTGGAAGTTATCTTTGACGAACAATTCTATCCCTTTCCCGTGACCTATGTAGTGGGCGGCATTACCTATATCGTCTCATATCCCATGACGCAGCACAACACCTACTCACAGCTTTATTCGGTCATTGACGGCGCGACTATTTCCGGTCCGCCGGTTTTCGAGGGCATGCGGGGAAGCTTCACCTATATACTGCACATCACATCAACAGACAGCCTGTCGACACGTCGGCGTGATCTGGCCTAACCGTGCCGCAATGGTGGTGCCCTTTTAGGCGGGGAAGGGTACTGTGTGTCGGCTTCGGCGGCCCTTGACAACGGGGGGGCTTCTCGATAAAAGCGGCGCGCGAAAAGAAAACTCCTCACAGGAAAGAGCCGGCGCTATGAAAAATTGGGTCTTCTTATTTCCAGGGCAAGGATCCCAATATGTGGGCATGGGAAAGAATTTTTACGAAAACTACCCTGAGGTTCGGGAGCTCTTTGATAGGGCCGAAGCGATTCTCGGCATGGACCTGAAGAAGCTGTGCTTCGAAGGCCCCGAAGACGTGCTGACTCAAACGGACAATGTGCAGCCGGCCATCACCGTGACCAACCTGGCGTGTCTCACCGCGCTGGCTCATCACGAAATTTTTCCTGCGGCGACCGCCGGCCACAGCCTGGGCGAATACAGCGCTCTATATGCCGCGGGGGTCTTAACCCTTGAAGATACGTTGACCTTGGTTCGATGGCGCGGGCAATTCATGCACGAAGCGTCTTTGGAAACCCCCGGAGCCATGGCCGCTGTCATGGATATGCCGGAAGAGAAGCTCCAGCGCATTTGCCGGCTTTGTGATGTGGAAATCGCCAACATCAACTGCCCGGACCAGCTCATCATCACCGGCCCCGTGGAAGCCGTGGACAAGGCTTTGGAAGCCACCGTCGCGGAAGGCGCCAAGAAATGCGTCAAACTCAACGTGAGCGGCCCATGGCACAGCCGATGCATGGAATCGGCCCGTCTGAAATTTGAACCCCATGTGCGGGCGGCCTCCTTTTCCCGACCCAAGATTCCCGTGGTCAACAACATCGATGCCAAGCCGTTGGAAAGCGCCGACGAGGCCCCGGAAAAGCTGGTCAGGCAACTTTGTGGCGCGGTTTTATGGAAGCAGTCCATCGAGTGGTTTCTGGCCAACGGCTACGACCATTTTGTGGAGGTCGGGCCCAAGAAGGTCCTGCGAGGACTGGTGCGGCGTATCGACCGCAACGTGGTCGTGCATAACGTGGAAGATTCCGCGACGTTGACGGCGTTTCTCCGTGCCAACAGCGCCTAAGATCAGATGTGTGCGACAACGTTCCGTGCAAGAGCGGTGCAGCGTGGAAAATCGTATCGCTCTTGGTGGCGCTCCCCCACGAGGTCTTCCTGGCGAGCCATTTCGTGGCGTGTCAAAGAATGTCAGATGGAGGTGCGGGGCACGCTGCGCCGCCGGATCGTGCCTTACGGCGCTCCTTGAGCAAGAACAGACGAGTCCCTTGCAGAACAACCCCACGTCACGGGTTTTTGGACTCCTCTAGGTTTCGTTCGGCTGAATGACGCGCAGGGCATCTCGAAAGATCTTGTCGGAAATGTCGGTGCGCCGTTCCATGCGCCCCACGTCTCGAGGCACAATCCAGGTGAGGCCACCGGTACCCTTTTTCTTGTCGTGCTGAATGTGGCGCAGCAGCGCGTTCGCATCCTTGGCCAGCAGCGTCTTTAGCGGCAGCTGATAAGCCTCAAGGATTCGATCCAGGCGCCGGGCCAGGTCGGGGTTGGTGAGGCCCATGAGAATGCCCATCTGCACCGCCACCCTCATGCCCAGCGCCACGGCGTGGCCGTGCGGCAGCGCATAGCCACTCAAAGCTTCCAGGCCGTGGCCGGCAGTATGCCCCAGATTCAGAAACTGGCGCACCCCGAAATCCTTTTCATCGGTGGCCACATGGCGCGCCTTGAGGCTCAAGCTTTGAAAGACGATGGGCTCTATCATCTTGTGAGGCAAAGGATACGAAATGCCTTGACCCTTGGTCTCTTGGGCAAAGGATTCCAGAGTTTCCATGAGGTCGCCGTCATCCAACAGCGCAGACTTGATGACTTCCGCCATGCCGTTTTGCCATTCTTTCGCGGGCAAGGTTTTAAGAAAAACCGCGTCTACAAGAATGGCCTGCGGATGATGAAAAGTGCCCAGAAGATTTTTCCCTTCCGGCAGATCCACGCCCGTCTTGCCGCCCAGGCAGCTGTCCACCTGCGCTAGGAGCGTCGTCGGAACCTGCACCACAGGAACACCCCGCATGAAGATGGAGGCGAGAAACCCCACCACATCCCCGGTCACCCCGCCTCCAATGGCCACGAACACACTGTGACGGTCGGCTCCGCGACTCAGGGCCGCTCGGGCCAGATGCTCCACAGTGTCCAGGCGCTTCCTGTCCTCGCGAGCATCCCATGGAATCCAGGCATCACCGAACCCTTGCCCGTCTAAAATCTCTCCCCACAGGGAAGCGACCCGTTGGTCGACAAAGATATAAGGATGCCGCCCGGGAAAGTGCTCTTGGAGCCATACCGCCAAAGATCGGGCTCCATGAGGCGCAAAAGTCACGTGAAATCCGTCCAGAGGGGACTGCCCTGTCCCAATGGATCCCGCTTTTGTTTCCAGAGCGTTCCCCTGCCCGTCTGGGCGGGTAGCCACTGGGTTCAAAGGCGGGGCGTCACACCCGGCCAGAGGTGTTGGGTTGTCAGGCATGAGCCTTTTCTCCTTCTTGGGCGCCCTGAAGGGGTGCGTTGTAGCTGAAAGGTGTCGAGCTGAGCTTCGCCTTGTTGTCCACCGAGGCCTTCTGGTTTCCATGATTGTTGGCGTTTTGGTGCCAGGTGAGAAGCTGGTTGGTTTCATGCAAGGCCTGGGTGCAGAACTCTCCAAAGTGCGCTCGCGTTTGTTCAAAGGCCTGAATAAAGGCCTGCCATCGGCCGTGTTCGACGGCGTCCATGGTTTCGCCAAACACTCGGCGCAGAACCTCCAGCACTTCGCTCTTGTAAGGGTTTTCCATGGCGATGGCGGCGTACAGCGCCGCGTCTTGGGCAAAAAGTCGGCCGATGAGGTCCAGTTCCAGGCGATAGATGGGGCTGGTGAACCGAAGGCTTTCGGCGGCGTCAATACCCATTTCGCGCAGGCAGTGTCCCAAGACCACCGTTGTCACGTGGGGAATGAGTTGGATGACGGTCATCATGCGATCGTGTTCCTGAGCGGAACATATGTGGATTTTCAAGCCCGCCTTTTCCAGCAAACTCATGAGCCATTGCCAGGGTTGTGGCGCCACATGGCCCGGACAGACAATCATGGTCTGGCCAACAAAGTCTTCCACATAAGGGCCGTACATAGGGTGCAGACCCACATACCAGGCGGCGCACCCTTCCATGGCTTTTTGAGGCGGCATCTTAAGGGAGCAGATGTCCAAGACCAGTTGTCCTGGGCGAAATCGTGGTGCCAGGTCCTGAAGGATGTTTGAAGCTCGATGCAAAGGCACACTCACCAAGACCACATGGGATTGGTCTATGACGTCGTGATTGCTTAGGGGTGTCCCCACATCGGAGACGGCAACCGTTGCGCCACGTTCGGTAAAGAACCGATGAAAGAGCTTTCCCATGGCGCCCAAGCCCCCGATGATGCCGATGCGGGGATGTTTTGGCCAGCTTTTAAAGTCCGAGGGATTTTCCGTCATGCTGCCTCCTGAAGCGCACTATGTCACGCATCGTTATGGCCCCTTACTGCTTCTGCCGTCCATGCCCGCTTCCAAGTACTTTCCCGAAGTGCTTCACGACGCGGTTTCTGCAACCTGGGCGTGGTGCTCTGCCGTGGTTCGCAAAATCGTGCGCCCCACGGCCTGGGCCACCGGTTCTACCCGATCCAAGAGCGCCTGCAGGGCCGCGGGGGTCAGAGACTGGGATCCGTCGCTTAAGGCCTCGTGAGGTCGAACGTGCACTTCCAGCATCAGTGCGTCGGCCCCGGCGGCGACGGCTGCACACGCCATGGCGGGGATGAGGTCGGTTCGGCCCAGAGCGTGGCTAGGATCCACGATGACCGGAAGGTGGGAGAGCTTTTTGAGAAGCGGCACGGCGCTCAGGTCCAGCGTGTTGCGCGTCTCCGTCTCAAAGGTGCGTATGCCGCGTTCGCACAGAATCACCTTGTCATTGCCATGGCTGAGGATGTATTCCGCGGACATGAGAAATTCCTTGATGGTGGCCGCCATGCCTCGTTTGAGAATCACCGGCTTGTCCACTTGGCCCACTTCGGTAAGCAGCTTGAAATTTTGCATGTTGCGCGTGCCGATCTGCAACACGTCGGCGTATTTGTAGACGAGCAAAAGGTCTCGGGGGTCCATGACTTCGGTGACCACGGGCATGCCCGTGCGGCTTCGCACATCACTCATGTACTTCAAGGCCAGTTCTCCAAGGCCTTGAAAGCTGTAAGGTGAGGTGCGGGGCTTGAAGGCGCCTCCTCGAAGCATGGGAATGCCCAAGGCGTGCAAAGCATCGGCAATTTCATCGAGGACTTCGCGCCCTTCCACGGCGCACGGGCCGGCGATGATGGGAATGGCCCGCCCGCCCAACTCCACATGCTCACCGATGCGAATCTTTGTGTCTTCTTCCTTGAATTCTCGGTTGACCAACTTGTAGGGCTGTAAAATGGGATGTGCCGCTTCCACGCCGGGAAAGCTCGTAAAAGGAATCTCCTGAATCAGGTCCCTTTCCCCGATAATGCCCACAATGGTGCGCCGTTCCCCACGGGACAAATGGGTGCGCAGCCCCAACTTTTCCACATGGGATACCAGTTGCCGAAGGTCTTGTTCCGTGTGTTCGGGTTTCATCACAACAATCATGGCGGGTCCTCCTTGCCTGGCTTGGTGGGAAAAGCGTGCGCTTTCCCCATTCCTGGAATATCGGCACGACCGTGCCGAAGCCTCAAAAACACAAAAGGCCGTGAGCTTGTGCCCACGGCCTAAAGAGGTGGAAAAAAAAGGCCGTGGGCTTTGGGGTTAGCCCACGGCCTAGGTGCCGGCGTCCTGCGGCTTCGGACGGCTCAGCGCGGTGGTCGGCCAACCCCAAAGGGGTCGCAATACCACCCATAATAAAAGTAAAAGCCCTGAACCGTGCCGATGCGCTGCATACTATTTTCCTCTATTTGTTTCATCACACCGTGCGTACCTTAAGCGCACGCATGGTCCTTATAGGCAAGAGCCCTCAAGCATGTCAAGGGGCAAAGTTGATTTTTTCACGTTCGGTGAAAAAGGCCGGCCGTGGTGGCGACGAACTTTTTCTTGACAACATTTGGGGAGTTGCCTATAGGACTGAACTTCGAGTCGGACACGTAACGTGGTTTAAGTGGAGAACTTTCGATGAAAACGACGAGTGCCAAGTTCGATCCCAATGGAAGAAAATGGATTGTGGTGGACGCTGACGGCCAGATCCTCGGCCGACTGGCCAGTGAAATTGCCGTGAGGCTTCGAGGTAAGCATCTGCCGACCTTCACTCCCCATGTGGATACGGGCGATTTCGTGGTGGTCATTAACGCCGCCAAGGTACGTTTGACCGGCCGCAAGTGGGAGCAAAAAAAATACTATCGGCATTCCGGATACCCTGGAGGCCTCAAGGTCACGACGGCCAAGAAGCTGAACCAAGAACATCCCGAACGGCTCATTAAGTATGCCGTTCGAGGCATGTTGCCCAAGAATCGCCTCGGCCGCAAGCTTCTCAAGAAACTGAAAGTCTACAGTGGCGCCGAGCATCCTCATGAGGCCCAGCAACCCACTGCCCTGAAACTGGGCAGCCGCGAGTAGTCAAGGAGTCGTCCCATGGCGGAACAGAGTTTTTATGCGACGGGAAAGCGTAAAACGGCGGTCGCTCGAGTCTGGCTCAAACCCGGGACCGGTCGCATCGTGATCAACAACAAGCCCATTGACGAATACATTGTACGCGAAACCAGCAAGATGGTCATTCATCAGCCCTTGATGCTTACGGGCACCTTTGGCAAGCTGGATGTGTTTGTCAATGTGAGGGGCGGTGGCTTGAGCGGTCAGGCTGGGGCCATCAAGCACGGCATCTCCAGGGCGCTCATTGAGTTCAACCCCGAGTTCCGCCAGGTCCTGAAGCGCGCCGGGTTGATCACTCGGGATGCCCGCATTAAGGAACGAAAGAAATACGGCCAGCGCGGCGCACGGGCTCGATTCCAATACTCCAAGCGGTAAGATTCCTACCCGAGACACCATCTTCCTTGCTCAGGGGCTCTCGCCAACGGTGTGGGCCCCTAAAATTTGTTTGGGGCTCAGTCCAGGGAGGCGGCCATGGTTCCAGTGTCCATTGCCGGCGCGTCGGGGTATACGGGCTTTGAGTTGATTCGGCTTTTGAGCGGGCATCCTCGAGTGCGGATAAGCGCAATCACGTCGCGAGCCAATCAGGGGGAGAGCCTCTCCGACGTGTATCCGGCCGTGCGCGGCCACTGTGACTTGCGTTTTGAAGACACAGACCCTGACGTGTTGACTCGAGGGGCGCAGCTGGTCTTTACTGCCCTGCCCCACCAAGCGGCCATGGACATCATTCCATCTCTGTTGGATCGCGGGATCAGGGTGGTGGACCTGAGTGCGGATTTTCGGTTTCGAGATGCTTCCGTCTATGAAGCCTGGTATCAAAAGCACAGTGCGCCTCACCTGTTGGGCGAAGCCGTCTATGGCCTTCCAGAACTGCATCGTGAAAGGATCGCAAACGCGCGCCTGGTGGGCAACCCTGGATGTTATTCCACGAGCGTCATTCTTGGCTGCGCTCCGCTTCTTCAAGCAAAACTCATCGTGGCGGAAAGCATTATCGCCGATGCCAAGTCGGGAGTGAGTGGAGCCGGTCGAGGTTTGTCTCTCACGACCCATTATTGTGAAGTTAACGACGGGTTTCGTGCCTACAAGGTGGCCGAACACCGCCACACGCCCGAAATAGAACAGGAACTGAGTTTTCTGGCAGGAAAACCCGTGCGCATCAACTTCACGCCGCACCTTGTACCCATGAGTCGCGGGATTCTGAGCACCATTTACGCGCAGTTGGAACCGGGCGTCAATGAACAGCACGTGGCGGAAGCTTTTCACGCATTTTATGCGTCGGCCCGCTTTGTGCGACTCTGCCCTTCGGGCCATTTTCCCACAACGCTCCAAGTCCGTGGCAGTAATTACTGCGATCTGGCCTGGAAGGTGGATTCTCGCACGGGCCGTGTTATCGTCATTTCCGTCATCGACAACCTGACACGCGGCGCTTCGGGCCAAGCCGTGTGCAACATGAACCTCATGCTCGGCTTTCCGGAAGACTGCGGGTTGGAAGCCGCCCCATGGCAGCCGTGAACGGGCCCTTTGCGGACGCGTGCCCCTCGGTGAAGGACGCCCTTGAAAAGGCTTCTATGGCCTTTGACCCTCAGAGGAAAAGGAACTTCAAGCTCGTTCTGGAATACGATGGATCGCACTACCACGGATGGCAGCGCCAAAAGGGAGTGCTCACGCTTCAGGAAGTGGTGGAATCCAAACTGGGCATCATGCTCGGCCGGCCCGTGACGGTGCGGGCCTCGGGCCGCACCGATGCGGGTGTGCACGCACTGGGGCAGGTGATCAATTTCTACGCCAGGACGCGGCTGACCCCTCAAGATTTTCAAAGGGGTTTGAACGGCCTTTTGCCTCCGGATATTGTGGTTCGGCATGCGGAAGAGGTGCCCGATTCCTTTCATGCGTCGTATTCGGCGGTGAGTAAGACCTACGAGTACCGCATTCTCAATCGCCCACTGCCATCGGCCCTGGAACGCCTTCGTGCCTGGCACGTGCCCAAGCCCTTGGAGTTGGAAAAGATCCAACAGTGCCTTCCCGTGCTGCTGGGAACGCGCGATTTTCGGGCCTTTATGGCTGCCGGATCTTCCGTGACCCAGACCGTGCGCACCATGATGGCGGCGCACGCCTGGCGGCCCGATGCCGATCATCTGTATTTTCGCTTTCAGGCCACGGGGTTTTTGCGGCATATGGTGCGCAATCTCGTGGGTACGTTGGTTCAAGCCGGCCGCGGCCTCATGGGACCGGAAGAACTTGAGGCGATTCTTGAGAGTCGGGATCGAAGCCGGGCGGGCATCACGGCGCCGGCCCATGGACTCTACCTGGTTTGCGTCGATTACGGGAGGGAAGAAAAGCGCAACGCACAGCAAAGAGGGGACATGACATGAAACTTTCACAACGGGTTCGCCAGGTCAAACCCTCGGCGACGCTTACCATCAATGCCAAAGCCAAGGCTCTGCGCAGCCAGGGCGTGCGGGTTATCAGTTTCGGTGTCGGGGAACCCGATTTTAACACGCCCCACCCCATCGGACAAATGGCCGTTCAAGCGCTCTTCAGAGGGCAGACCCGTTATACTCCCGTTCAGGGCATCAAAGAACTGAAGGAAGCCGTGATTCGGACCATTCAGGCGGATTACGGCCTGTACTATGAACCCGACGAAGTGCTCGTCTCGTGCGGCGGCAAGCATTGCCTCTACAACCTGTTTCAAGCCGTGCTCGACCCGGGCGATGAAGTGATCATTCCCAGCCCCTATTGGGTTTCCTACCCAGACATGGTGCGGCTGGCCGGTGCGGAACCCGTGTTCGTACCCTGCGCTGAATCACGGGGCTTTAAAATGGCGCCCGAAGATCTTCGAAAGGCCATCACGGCGCGCACCCGTTTGCTCATTCTCAACAGCCCTTCAAATCCCACAGGGGCCCATTATCGGCCCGAAGAACTGCGAGCCCTGGCTGATGTGCTCATGGATTACGACCAGGTGATGATCGTCTCTGATGACATTTATTACCGCATCCTTTTTGATGAGGCGCCGTGGGCCAACATCGCCATGGTGGAACCGCGGCTTAAGGCCCGCACCTTTGTGGTCAACGGCGTGAGCAAGACCTACGCCATGACGGGCTGGCGCATTGGCTACCTGCTGGGAGACCGCGAAGTGATCAAGGCGGCGGGAAAAATTCAGAGCCAGTCCACCAGTAATCCGTCCTCTGTGGCCCAATGGGCGGCCGTGGCGGCCCTTTCGGGAGATCAGGACACTTGCCGGCACATGGTACAGGTGTTTGCTGAAAGGAGGACCTATGTCATGGACCGGCTTCGGCACATTCCCGGCATCACGTGCCATGTGCCGGACGGCGCGTTTTACGTGTTTCCCAACGTGAGCGCCTACTACGGCCATGCGGTGGGCGGGCGCCTTCTTCAGGGGTCCACGGACATGGCCGATTACCTCATGGACGAGGTGCACCTGGCCGTGGTGCCCGGGGACGCTTTCGGAGAAGATCGCTGTATTCGACTCTCCTTTGCCCTGTCCTTGGAAGAACTGCGCGAAGGATTTGACCGGCTGGAACGGGCGCTTCAAAAGCTCACACCCACGGCGACCTAACCTCTTTGGCAAGGCCGGACCTTTGCGGCCATAAAAGATCCCCCCGATAGGGGGAGTCCTTAATCGTTGCCCAACGCGAGGTCGGTTGACCTTCGGGCACCAAGTGACCAACCCGAGCGGAACATCGCTTATGGCCGGCCAGCGGTTGAGCGAATTCTACTCCCTAATCACATTGGGAGGCCCGCTTTCACGCAGGCACCACCGCCCTTGTGCATACTTTCCTCGCCCCGCATCACGGACGATCGGCTCATGGGAGCGAGGAGGCTTTGAGGAAAGTGGTGCATTGAGGAACGGAACGGGCGAGCAGCCCGGTGGCGCGCAAAGGGCGGCCAGGACGGGCCGTTCACCCTTGCGCGCCGAGGGCTTTAGATGATGCCTTTTTCTTTAAGTTGCTGTAGCTTGCCTTTCCCGAGGCCAAGATACTTTTGGTAGATGAACTCGTTGTCCCCACCCACAGGGCGGCAGATCCACTTGATGCGCCCCGGCGTGCGGCTCATGGACTTAAAGGATGAATTCTGAATGACCAGTTCGCCGTAGTAAGGATCTTTGCGTCTGACAAAAGTTTCCCGTACCCGCCAGTGCTCACGGGTCAGCACATCCGTGGGGGTTTCCAGTCGTCCCGTCACCACGGTGCCCTTTTTGTCGGGGCGCCGACTGTATTCGGTGAGCATTTGCAGGATTTCTTCCGACGTGTAGTTTTCGGTAAACTTTTCAATTTCATGCTGGATTTTTGGCTGGTTTTCCGGCGTCAGCCGTTCCTTGATGGTGGGAAACATCTTTTGCAGATCGGGCCGGTTCATGATTTCACACAGAGCGGCCCAGTTGGGATCCGTAAACCCAGACATAAAGGTGTACCCGTCTTTGCACTTCACATAGGTGTAGGGAAAGACGGCGTAGTCGTAATTGCCGGCTCGAGGCATTTCGTTGCCGCTCATGTGGTAGTACTGCATCAGGTAGTTGGAAATGGAGAGAAGTCCTTCGGGCGGCGAGCAGTCCACGAACTGCCCTTTTCCGGTGCGCCTTTTAACCAGCATGGCCGCTTGAATACCGAAAGCCGCCCAGGCGCCACCCACATACCAACCCATCCAGTTACCGGATTTGAGGGGCCTTTTGTATTCGGGGGGCACTTCAGGGTCCAGATCCGGTTCGCCGGTAACGGACATGATGACGCCGCGCGCCTGGGCCACGATGTCGTAGTCGGGCTGGTTGCTGAATTTTTCCGAATCTTCCCCAAAATGGCCCATGCTGTGCATCCCGCAATAGATTAACCCAGGATTTAAGGCCTTCAGCTGCTCATAGCCGAGACCGAGACGGTCCATATACCCCGGTTTAAAGCCTTCGATGACCACGTCGGCCTTGGAAGCCAGAGTACGAAACATGGCCTGGCCTTCGGCAGATTCCAAGTTCAGCGTGATGTGAAACTTGTTCCTCGCCTCGGTCAGATAGGCCAAACCCGTGTCCTTAACCATGATGCCGTAGGGCGTCATCTTGCGGGCCAGATCCCCTGCCGGCGGTTCAATGCGAATCACCTCCGCGCCGAATTCCGCCAAGATGGACGAGGCGTACAAAGCGCCGAAATGGGCGTAGCTCACATCCAGGACCACCATGTCGTCCAAGGCTTCGGGTTTTCGAAACGTGTCTTTGGGATTCGTTTCGCAATAAGCCCATTTGGCATACTGTTCATTGATGGCAAGACCCACTATGGTTTTGTCTTCCTTGAGCATGGCCGCCAGGGCGTCGTCATCGAACATATCATCATAAACCGAAGGTCCCCGTTTCTTGTCCGTCATACTCGTCCTCCTGCGTCACCTGGTTCAGTCCCTGCTAGGCCAGTTTCAGTCCGCTCTTGCCATCCCAATCGGGCGGCGGACAATGAGAGGGTATGTCCGGGTTCCATTGGAAAATGACCTTTTCCGCTTTGAGCTTTTCCACTTCGTCGTGGGGAAGCCCGAGAAGTTTGGTCAGCACGTACTCATTATCAAACCCCAGAGGACGACACCCCCACAGAATCCGGCTGGGTGTTTCGCTCATGCGCGGCGGGTACACTTGCTGAACCATGGGCCCGTAAAGGGCGTCTTCGTATTCTTGCACGGTGCCTCGTTGGCGATAGTGAGGGCGGTAATAGGCGTCTTTGGCCGTGATGACCCGCGATGCGGCAAAGCCGTATTGGGCACCCAGGGCTTCCACTTCTTCGACTTTCTTGGTACGTGTCCAGGCGTCGATGATCTGCAAAAGTTCTCGGGCGTTTTCGTCCTTAAGCCGCTCCAGCGGGTCGGCGAATTTTTGGTACAGTTCCGGACGGCCCATGGCCTGGCACAGACCTTTGAAAGAGGCATCATCAAAGGCGGCCAAAGCGATCCAGCCGTCGGTGCAGTCGAAAAGATCCGACGGACACACGGCCAGGTCGCGGTTGCCGGATCGAGGGCGATCCTTTCCTGTAAGGTAGGCGTAGAGCCAGGTCCAATCCAGAAAGCGAATGACATTTTCTACCTGCATGTAGTCGATGAACTGGCCTTCTCCTGTGCGCTCTCGATAGTTCAAGGCGGCCATAATGGCCACGGCGCACATCAAGGCCGTGATCCAGTCGGCGATCCAAACCCCCGACTTGATGGGTCCTCGGCCTTCAAAGCCCGTAATGGACGAAAGGGCGCCCATGCTTTGGGCCACGGCATCATAGCTGGTTCGCCCCGTCCACGGTCCCCAGCTGCCATAGCCGGACACGTGGAGCTGAATGATGCGCGGATTCACTTCTCTTAGTTCCTTATAGCTTAAGCCCCATTCCGCCATGCGGCCCGGTGTCAGGTTGTCCGCCACCACGTCGGCCTTTTTGACCATCTCCAAGAAAAGTTCTTTGGCCTTGGGATGGCCCAAGTGCATTCCCACCCAGTATTTGTTGTGGTTTTCAATCTCCAGCCCGGGCGACATATTTTTCCAGAAAAAGGCGTAAGGCGTCACAAAGCGCATCTGGTCGCCCTTTTGCCCCTCGAACTTGATCACCTCGGCTCCGAATTCGGCCAGGTAATCGCAGCACGCCGGGCCCAGCAACACGGAGCAGACCTCAAGGACCCGTACGCCCTCCAGGGGCATTCGTTTGCCAAAGAGATTTTCCACATTGAACAGTTCTTTCATGCGCTCCTGATACGATTTGCCTTGGTCCATTCAGATACCTCCTCTTGGTTGGCGAACCGATGTTCAGGCCCGAATTCCTCGAGCCGGCCTTGGGTGGGATGGAACGGGACGGTGCCCTCGAACCGCTCGGGGTCAACGCTGCAGCGCAGGACATGATGACCGGTCCAGGGTCAACGGGAGGAAGGTACGAGAGTCGCGAGACGATTCGATGGCGAAGGAGAAGGTACCGAAGAGGAGCCCTCGTGTGCGCCCGAACGGTCTTTTAGGATGAATCAGGTTTGCTTCTAGCAAAATTCCTTCGCCAGGGTCAAGGAGGATTTCTCGGAAAGGCGCTCGGATTTTCGGCACCGGTGATGAAGGGGTCTTGAGGGAACCGCAGCCTCGCGGTACGGGGGCTTGGTCCTAGGGTAAAAAATCGCAACGGCAATGATGAATCTGGTCTCCCGCTTTTGCGGGAGTGACATGGAGGCCAGTAACTTTGGTTTCCCGCTTTCGCGGGCATGACAGGACGCTGGACAATCCGTGATTCCCGCCCAAGCGGTTATCTCCACAGCTTTACCCATGGCGGAAGCCGTCGGGGTTGTTATCGACCGGCGAAGTGGAATTTCGACGTGCATGCCCGTGGGGCAGCCATTGAGCGAGGTCATTCCCGCGCAAGGGGAAATCCAGAGCTTTTCTCGCCCAGGAATGACAAGGCTGAGGGGCACGGGATGGCGCTGAGTTGCTCCAGCGGCCTGCGGATGCGCGAAAAATATCATGAGCCGTTTGATGAGTTCCACGTGTGTTCCTTGCTGTCTGCAGGGCGAGGACGATGCCGTAGGGGGAATCGATGCTCTTTTTACCGAGAATCTTCTGAGCGTGTGATGCACGCCGTTTGTGTGTCATGAAGCTTTCCCATGGTTCAAGCCGTCCGCAGGGCCTTGGCATCGGGTTTTGGGTTGACAGATGCGGGCGAGTCAAGTAGAGACCATGACGTCTTTTTCAGTGAGTGATCTTGGGGTGTTGGAAGAATGTTTTGATGCGTGGTAAGGAAGTTTGTTGATTTCAACGAGACACGAGGAGGGATTTATGGGACGCAAGAGATGGTTGAGTTTTGTGGCAGGGCTGTGCGGCGTGGCTTTTGCCTTGGCGGCACCAGCGTTGGCTAAGGACACCATCAAGATTGGAGTCTATCTGCCCATGACCGGAGCGGTCGCGGCCTACGGTCAGATGGAATGGGATGGCATTCAGATTGCCAATGAAATCAAGCCGACGGTTTTGGGCAAAAAGATTGAGCTTGTCCTTGTGGATACTAAAAGTGACAAGATCGAAGCGGCCAATGCGGTGAGCCGTCTAGTGGAAAAGGAAAAGGTGGTGGGCATTCTCGGTGAGGCCATCAGCGGCAACACCATGGCAGGCAACCCCATTTCCGAAGCCGCCAAGATCGTTTCAGTGAGCCCGACGGCAACCAACCCGCTGGTAACGCAAGGCAAGCGGTATGCCTTTCGTGCGTGCTTCATCGATCCCTTTCAGGGTGAAGTGGCTGCCCGTTTCGCGGTTAACGAACTGAAGGCTAAGACGGCTGCCGTCATCATCGACATTGCCCAGGACTACTGTGTGGGGCTGGCCAACTTCTTCGTCAAGGAATTCGTCAAGCTGGGCGGCAAAGTGGTGTCCACCACCTATATTCAGACGGGTGATCAGGACTTCTCGGCCCAGCTCTCTTCCGTGCAGGCGACTAACCCAGATATCATCTATGCTCCTAACTACTATACGGAAGATGCCCTCATGGCCAAGCAGGCTCGGGATCTTGGCATCAATGTGCCCATCCTCACCGGTGATGGGGCTCAGGCGGATGAGTTGATCAAGATCGGTGGAGAAGCTGTGGAAGAAATGTACTTTACCGCCCATTTCAACAAGGAGGCGGCCTCCACGGAACTGGCCAAGGAATACATCAAGCGCTTTGAAGCCAAAAAAGGCAAAGAAGCGGACGCCTTTGGCGCTTTGGGTGCCGACGCTTACTTCCTGCTCGTGGAAGCCATCGAAAAGGCAGGTTCCACCGACGGCGACAAGATTCGCGAGGCCATGGTGGCCATCAAGAATTTTCCTGCAGTTTCGGGGCTCATCAGCATGCAGGAGGACGGCAATCCCATCAAGAGCATGGTCATTAACAAGGTCAAGGACGGCAAGTTCGTTTACGTAACCACGGTCAACCCGTAGAGGTGCCGGCGAGCGCCCATTGGTTTCCGGTTCGGCTTTCACGCGGAAACAGCTCCTTGAGGAAGAGCGAGGAAGGAAACCGCGGGCGTGGGTTTCCTGAAGCCCGTGAACCCATCGAGGAGCAGGGCGGGCATGGTACCCCCTGCTCCTTTTTGCGTAATGCCTTGTGTACGACGTAAAGGAAAGCTCCGTGACGATCAACATCTTCCTGCAGCAGGTCATCAACGGCATTTCCCTGGGAAGCCTTTATGCCCTGGTTGCCATCGGCTACACCATGGTCTATGGAATTCTTCGGCTGATCAATTTTGCCCACGGCGATCTGCTCATGGTGGCCGCTTATACGGCCATTTATGCGGTGACGCTTTTTAGTCTTCCATGGCAGGTGAGTTTTCCTCTGGTCATGGTCTTGACGGGTCTGTTTGGCATCCTACTGGACCGAGTGGCCTACAAACCTCTGCGAGAGGCACCCCGCATTTCCTTGCTCATCTCAGCCATCGGCGCCTCCTTTCTCCTGGAAAACCTAGCCATCGTTCTCATCGGCGGTGTGCCCAAGAGCTTTCCTCGTCCTGATGTCTTTGCCAAAGTGATCGATTTATGGGGGCTGCGCGTTCAGGTTCTGACCGTCTACATGCCCTTGTTAACGATGGCGCTCCTCTTGGGTCTTCTCTACATTGTTCATCGAACCAAGGTCGGCAAAGCCATGCGGGCCGCTTCCAAGGATTTTGAAACGACGCGCCTCATGGGCATCAATCTGGACCGTATCATTGCTGTCACGTTCTTTTTAGGTTCCAGCTTAGCTGCGGCGGGCGGCATGATGTGGGCCATGAAATATCCGCAGGTGAACCCTTTCATGGGGGTTATTCCCGGGCTCAAGGCCTTCATTGCCGCCGTGCTGGGGGGTATCGGCAACATTGTGGGTGCCGTGGTGGGAGGCTTCATACTGGGCTTGGGAGAAATCCTCATCGTGGCCCTATTCCCCCAAATGGCCCAGTATCGGGACGCTTTTGCTTTTACGGTCCTTATTCTTGTGCTGCTTTTTCGTCCGACAGGCATTATGGGTGAGCCCATTACGGACAAGACATGATGGGATGCTAGGGATTTGATGATGAACACATCCAGACGGAATAAGATCTGTAACCTCTTGTTGTTGGTAGTTCTGGGCCTAATTCTTTACATTTTTGAAAAATACGGGTCAGAGTACCAAATCCGCATCCTCAACAATATGGCCATCTTCATCACCCTGGCGGTGAGTTACAACCTGGTGAATGGCTTTTGCGGACTCTTGCATTTGGGTCCCAACGCCTTTATCACCATCGGTGCGTACACGTCCGCCTTGCTAACCATGTCCCCGGCTGAAAAGCAGATGAGTTTCATCATTGAACCGCTCATTTGGCCCCTTAGCGTTGTTCAGGTCCCCTTTGCCGTTTCCTTGATCGCGGCGGGCATCACGGCCACAGTTTTTGCCTTTGTCATCAGTTTTCCTGTCTTTCGTGTACGCGGGGATTATCTGGCCATCGTGACCCTGGGTTTTGGTGAAGTGGTCCGTGTGCTGTGCAATGCCATGCAGAGTGTTACCAACGGACCGCTGGGCCTCAAGGGTCTCACTCCCTACACAACCCTGTGGTGGTCGTGGGGCGTGGCCGTCATCACGGTGGTGGTCATCACCAAGCTGGTTCACAGCAGTTATGGTCGCGCCATCAAAGCCATTCGCGAAGACGAAACGGCCGCTAAGGCCATGGGCGTGGATCCCTTCAAACACTTGCTTTTGGCTTTTTTGATCAGCTCGTTTTTTTCGGGGGTTGCCGGAGGGTTGCTGGCCCACCTCATCACCACCATCTCCCCGACCCTCTTCACCTTCTTTCTCACCTTTAATTTGCTCATCATTATCGTCGTGGGCGGATTAGGCAGTATTAGTGGCTCCATCATCGCGGCGATGCTGTTCGCCTGGGGCGGTGAGGCTCTGCGCGTCGTGGAAAGCCCGATGAATTTCGGGTTTTTTACCATTCCAGGCATTCCCGGCATGCGCATGGTTTTGTTCAGCATCATTCTTATGGTGGTCATTGTCTTTGCTCGTCGGGGCATCATGGGGCGAAGCGAATTGTCTTGGGACCGGTTTTTTGCGGTGCTTCGTCTGCAGACCAAGTCGTAGGTGTTGTGCATGAACGATTTCTTTCGGCTCGATAACCTGGTCATGCAATTCGGGGGTCTGACGGCCGTCAAGGACTTTTCCATCGTCATCGAACCCGGGGAACTGGTGGGCCTCATCGGACCCAACGGCGCAGGCAAGACCACGGTGTTCAACATGATCACCGGATTCCTGACGCCGACAGCGGGAAGGGTGCTGTGGAATGGAAAAGACATCACGGGCGCCCCGCCGCACGTGGTGACCGCACAGGGGATAGCCCGTACCTTTCAAAATATTCGCCTCTTTGCGGACATGAGTGTCCTGGAAAACGTCATGGTTTCTTTTCATCACACCCTCCAGTCGCGGTTCTGGAAGGCGATGCTGGGATTCCCTTCCCACCGAAAAGAAGAAGCGCGCATTGAAAAGGAAGCCCGCGGTTTTCTTGAAGAACTCCATTTAGGACATCTCGCCGACGAAAAGGCTGGCGCCCTACCCTACGGCCAACAGCGCCGTCTGGAAATCGCCCGCGCCTTAGCCACTCGACCCAAGCTGTTGTTGTTGGATGAGCCTGCTGCTGGCATGAATCCGCAAGAAACCATGGAGTTGGCTCAGCTGGTACGGGACATTCGAAGCCGGTATCGACTGACCATCTTTCTCATCGAGCACGACATGAAATTCGTCATGGGGTTGTGCGAACGCATCAAGGTGTTGGATTACGGTATCACCATCGCAGAAGGGACTCCCGCGGAAATCCAACGTCACCCGGATGTCATCAAGGCGTATCTTGGAGAGCCCAAGCATGCTTGAAGTGAAGGATTTGCATGTCTACTACAACGGCATTCATGCCCTGAAAGGCATTCACCTGAAGGTGCCCCAAGGGAAGATTGTGACCCTCATTGGAGCCAACGGCGCGGGCAAGACCACGACCCTTCGAGCCATATCGGGCCTCGTGCGCCCCAAGCAAGGCAGTATCACATTTGTCGACCGCGAGCTCACAAGGCTGCCCACCTATAAGATCATTCGGCTCGGCATCGGCGTGGCGCCCGAAGGGCGAAAGGTTTTTCCCAACCTGACGGTTTTAGAAAACCTGGAACTGGGTGCCTACAATCGCCCGGCCCGAGAATTTCGCAAAGATCTCGAATGGATTTTTACCCTTTTTCCTCGCCTTCAGGAACGGTCCAAGCAGCTTGCCGGCACGTTGAGCGGTGGGGAGCAGCAGATGCTGGCCCTGGGCCGAGCGCTCATGAGCCGCCCCAGTCTGGTGCTCCTGGACGAGCCGTCCCTGGGGCTGGCGCCCCTGGTAGTGGAAGAGGTTTTCCAAACCATTCAAACCATCAACGGGCAAGGGGCCACCGTCTTGCTCGTAGAACAAAACGCCATGGCCGCGTTGCACGTGGCGCACTATGCCTATGTGCTGGAAACCGGCCGCATCACGTTGGAGGGTACGGGTCAGGACCTATTGGCGGACGAACGCGTTCGCAAGGCCTATCTTGGCGAGGGGTGAGGAACTTTTTGAGGAGCCGAGGCGATCCTTAGAGATTGGCTAAGGCGGCCCGTGCTTCCCGAAGAAAAGCGGCCACTTTTTTAGGGTCTTTTCTTCCAGAGGCATCTTCTAGTCCCGTATGCGCGTCTACGCCCGCCGGGCGCACGGTTCGAATCGCGTCGGCCACATTTTCGGCCGTGAGCCCTCCGGCCAGAATGACCGGCCTATAACAGCGCTCCACAATCCATCGGCTCACAGACCAGTCATGAGTTTTTCCCGTAGCGCCGCAGGCTCCCGTATCGGGGTCTTCCGTATCTGTGATCAGCGCATCCACGAACGGAAGAAGCGGTTCCACGGCTTGAAAGCACTCCTGGGCACGAACCCCCGGCTTGACGAGGACACTTTTGATCACCCAAAGCGTCGGCCAAACTTCTTTCAGCCGGCGAACTTCTTCGGGCGCGACAGGGCCGTGCAACTGCACGGCGCGAACACTCAGGAATCGGCACAGATCGTGGATCTCGCGCCATCGGTGTTCATAGGTGATGAGAACCGGGGTTACGTAACGGGGCACAGAAGCGATGATTTGGGCGGCTTCTTCCTCCGTTACGTCTTGGCGATGCACGGTGAGTCGCAAGGGAAAGCCCAACCAGGAAACGCCGAGGTCCACGAGCGTTTGGCATTCCTGAAGATCGAGAATTCCCGCCACCTGAATAATGGGCTCACGGAAAGTTAAGGGCTTCACGTCCTCACGGGTCCGTTGGTGTCGAGGGGTGGTCGAGGAGGTTCTGTGCCGAGGCTATTTCCCCTCGAGGGACAGTAGTGAACAGCGCAACAAGTCGCGAACGCCGATTCAAAGGCTTTAAGTTCCTTCACGAGAATGTCGCGGCCCGACACCATCACGCGCCCATAGGCGGCATCCAAGGCGTCGGGCAGTTCGTCATGGGCTGTTCGAAGGTGCAGAAACGGAACTTTCATAGGGCTTTTTCCCAGCGAAAGCATTCGCCGTCACGAATGTCATCCGATTGGTCAAAGCAAAGAGAATTCAAGAAGAGGCCGATGCCTTTCGACGAAAAATTTTCCAGCTCCCTCTCAAACATCTGGGGCACGTAAAGTTCGCAATAGGCGCGGTCCATGTGAATGCGCCGCCGTCCTAATCCGTCGTCCAGAACCATGTCAAAGATTCCCATGACAGACACGAAAAGCTGCTGCAGTTTTCGGTGCGCATGGCCTCCGCGGTGTTGGCCACTCGGAACGTCGTAGAGGAAATAAACGCGCCGGATGCTGAACGGAAGGTGAACTCCGCCGTAAATAGGCATGATCGCCCATTGTCGATCAATGATTTTGGGTAGATCGATGAATTTGCCGTCGTGAACGGTAGTTTTCACGTCCTTGGGTTTGCCTTGTGGAATTCTTCCGAGCGTTGCTCCTGTGGCACGTCGACAAGCACTTGTCAAGGGACAAACGAGCCTTATTGGAAACCCTTTTTAAATGCCTTATAAGTTGAAGGGACCACCGGTGATGGGAAAGGAAAAACGCTTTGTCCAAAACGCCTTCAAAACCTGAACCTTTGAGCGCAAAGTCTGTGATGGCGCCGCTGGCGGATCGCCTGCGTCCGCGCCGCCTGGATGAATTTGTAGGCCAGCGGCACCTTTTGGGAGAAGGCAAGATTCTCCATCGCCTGTTGAGCCAATCCCTCTATCAGTCGCTCATTCTCTGGGGCCCTTCGGGCTGCGGCAAGACAACGCTGGCGCACCTCATTGCCCTTCACACGGAAGGGCATTTCATGGCCCTTTCGGCCGTCACGGCGGGCACCAAGGAGATTCGTCAAGCCGTTGAAGAAGCGCGCCGCGTATGGGCTTCGGCCCGCAAGCGATCCTGGCTCTTCATGGATGAAATTCATCGACTGAACAAAGCACAGCAAGACGTTCTTTTGCCCCATGTGGAAAAAGGAGCACTTTATCTTCTTGGGGCTACCACGGAAAACCCTTCCTTTGAGATCATTCGTCCCCTGCTCAGCCGCTGCCATGTTCTGATTCTGGAACCCTTGTCCGAGGACGATCTTGCCCAAGTCATCGTGCGAGCCCTGAGCGATTCGGAGCGTGGCCTGGGGTTGCTGCGCCCTATGCTCACGGAGGATGCATTGAAACTTCTGGTGCAGGCGGCTGGAGGTGACGCGCGCGTGGCTTTGAACCTATTGGAAACAGTTGTTTTGAGCACGCCTCCTCAGGCAGATGGCGTACGCCGCGTGGAGGCTTCTGCCGTGCTGGATGTCATGGAACGGCCTGCCCATTACGACAAGAGCGGAGAAGAGCACTACAATCTCATTTCAGCCTTTCACAAGAGTCTGCGAGGGGGCGATCCGGACGCGGCGCTCTATTGGATGGCCCGCATGCTTCAAGCCGGAGAAGATCCCCTCTACATCGGCCGGCGGCTGGTGGTGGCCGCGTCCGAAGACGTGGGGCTTGCCGACCCCTTTGCCTTGGTGTTGGCCATGAACGCCGTTCGCGCCTTTGAATTGCTGGGAAGCCCGGAAGGGGAACTGCACCTGGCTCAGGCTGTGGTGTATGTGAGCCTTGCGCCGAAAAGCAACAGCGTCTACAAAGCCTTGAGATCGGCTCGAGAATGCGCGCGCAAGACGCCCTATGATCCTGTGCCCTTCCATCTGAGAAATGCTCCCACGGCGCTTTTGAAGGAATTGGGATACGGCAAAGGGTACCGGTACCCCCATGACGACCCTCAAGGATGGGTTCCGGAAGTTTACATGCCCGAGACTGTGAAAGGCAGCGTGTTCTTTGAACCCAGCGTGCGGGGTTGGGAAGGCAAGTGGAAAGAGGCGCTGGAGCGGCGTCGCGCCTTGGTGAAGAAGCAAAAAAGCTGAGACATAGACGTGGAAAAAGGAGTGCCGTGTTTCCTTTGAAATCGTGGCGACTCAAAAACACGGCTTTGCCCATTAAGAAGCCCAATGAAAACGAGGCGACGTTTTCCCCGCACACTGCTCAAGGAAAACCGTTTCGATTGGTCAAGTACGTGGCCGTCTCCAGCCTCGTGGTCATCCTAATCAGCACGGTGTTTCTTTCTGGCTTTCTGTCCCACAAAGCCAGAAAAATTCTCATGCAAAAGAGCGAGCAGTATGCGTTTCTGACGGCGGAAAACTTAAACTCCCAGGTTTTTTACCAATTCACGGCGGTCACTCTGGCCGTGGAAGGCGAAATTCGACTTAGCCGTAAGGAGCAGTACCGGCGCCTGGACCGTGTGGTTCGAAATGCCATTCATGGACTGGCTGTGGAAAGCGTGAACATCTACAACACTGAAGGTATTTTGACTTACAGCACAGAAGACGCGCCCCTGGGCGAAAAGAAGGATCTGGGAGAACCCTTTCAGAAAGCGCTTTCCGGCGAGATGTTTTCCGTCATGGAAGGGCGGCGTCTTTCCTTCCTTGGCATTTCCTGGCCAATTGGGCCGCAAAAGATGCGCACCTATCTGCCCATGTGGGTGGAGCTGCCTTTGAGCTGGAAGCGCGGGCGCATCATCGGCGTCTTTGAATTCACCCAGGACGTGACGGCGGATCAGGCCAACATCGCGCGGTTTCAGGTGATCATTTTCGGGAGCGTGGCCGTTTTTGTGGGTGTCTTGTTCGCCGCCCTCGTGACCATTTTACGGCGGGCAGAAGGAATTCTGGAGGCTCGAGCTCGGGAGCGTCGAAAGTTGGAGGAGGAACTGCATCGTGCGGAGCGGTTGGCGGTGCTTGGCGAAATGATTGCGGGCGTCTCCCACGAGATCAAGAATCCTTTGGGCATTATTCGAAGCACAGCCGAGCTTTTGGAAAAACGCACGGAAGATCCTCGGCGCAAAAAACTGGCCGCGATCATCACTGAAGAGGCCACGCGGCTGAACAATATCGTCACGGAATTCCTGGATTTTGCTCGACCCAAGGATCTGAGGCTCGAGCCTTGCTGTGTGGAAGACATTCTGGAGCGAAACCTTATGGTGCTGGAGGCGGAATGTCAGAAGTGCAACATTCGTATTGAAAGGGACTATCAAACCGGCGGCGCCCTCACGCTCGCCGATGCCAATCTGCTTTACCGAGCCTTCATGAATCTTTTGGTCAATGCGGTGCAGGCTATGAAGTCGGGGGGCGTGCTGGAGATTGCCACATCCCTGAAGTCCTTCGACAGCCGTCGAGAGCCCATTTTGGAGGTGCGCATCAACGATACGGGGCCAGGAATTGCCGCGGAGGTGTTGCCCAAAATCTTCAACCCTTTTTTCACCACGCGGGAGAAAGGCACGGGACTGGGACTGTCCATTGTGTTGAGCATTGTTCAAGGCCATCAGGGCACGGTGGAGCTGGCGCCGCGCCCAGAAGGGGGAACGAGCGCCGTGGTGCGATTGCCTCTTAAAGCCCAGGACGTCAGCGAAGTCTGCGCATGACGGCCCACCACCTACAGGGCTGGAGGCTCACGCAAGGCGCCCTGTGGGCGCACGACCCTGAGGAAGCTCCTGGAATCATGATGGGGAATGCAGAGACATGGGAAATGTTTTGGTCATCGACGATGAGAAAAATTATTTGATCATCTTGGAGGATCTTTTGTCCGAAGAGGGCCATCACGTGTTCACCGCGGAAAGCGGCCTGGAAGGTTTGAAACTGGCCCGAAACAACGATCTGGACGTAGTGGTCACCGACATGAAAATGCCGGGTATGGACGGCATGGAAGTTCTGGAACAGCTGCGGGCCTTCGATGCGGACCTGCCTGTGATCATGATGACGGCTTTCGGTACGGTGGAAAAAGCCGTGGAAGCCATGAAAAAAGGAGCGTTCCACTACATTCTCAAGCCTTTTGAAAACGAAGAACTTAAGGTGCTCGTTCAAAAGGCCGTGGAACACTATCAGCTTGTGCGCCAAAATCGGCAGATGAAAGAGATTCTGGAAGAGCAATACCATTTTGACAACATTGTGGGTAAAAGCGAGCCCATGGAAAAGGTCTACGCGCTGATTCGAAAAGTGGCGCCCACCAAAGCCACGGTTCTCATCACGGGGGAATCCGGCACGGGAAAAGAGCTCATTGCCCGAGCGATCCACTACAACAGCCCTCGAAAAAACGGGCCTTTCATCTCGATAAACTGCGGTGCCCTTCCAGAAAATCTTCTGGAAAGCGAACTGTTCGGCCATGAACGGGGCGCTTTTACGGGTGCCATCGGCCTGCGCAAGGGTCGATTTGAGCTTGCCCATGGAGGCACGCTGTTTCTGGATGAAATCAGCGAAATGTCACCGCCGCTTCAGGTCAAATTGCTGCGAGCTTTGCAAGAGATGCGGTTTGAACGGGTGGGCGGCACGGAAACTCTGGAGGTGGATGTGCGGGTCGTGGCCGCTTCCAACCGAAATCTCAAAGAAGAAGTTGCCGCTGGCCGATTCCGCTCCGACCTGTTTTTCCGGCTGAATGTGGTTCATGTGCCGTTGCCTCCCCTTAGAGAGCGCACGACGGACATCCCTCTTCTTGCGCATCACTTTTTGAAAAAATACCAGAAACAAATCGGCCGTGAGGACCTGAGGCTTCGGGCCGACACGCTGCGCGCCCTGCTGAACTATTCTTGGCCGGGCAACGTGCGAGAATTGGAAAACGTTATGGAGCGAGCGGTGATCCTTTGCCCGGATCGCGAAATTACGCCGGAGGACCTGCCTTCCGAGGTTCTGCGCCCCACTCCGGACTCCTTCTCCACTTTTTCGAAAACGCGGCCCGAAATGCAAGGAGCGGCGGCTTTTCAGGGACCTTCCGAGCGACGAGACGCGGAACGGGTTCTGGCGCCGGGGCCGCAGCGCGTGCGTCAACTTCGAGCTTTGGATCTTGTTGAATTGCAGGGTTACATCACCAACCGGGATTACGCTCGCCTTAATGAAGTCTCCGAGCGCCAGGCTTTGCGGGAACTCACGGACATGGTGGATCGAGGCCTTTTGATGCGCATGGGCAAAGGACGCAGCTGCCAGTACGTTGCGGTTCGCGAAAGGTGATGACGAAAGAGGCAGAAAATGGGCCGTCCTTCTTAGCCAAACAGTGCGAAAGGATCTGGTAAAGTCCTTGACATCGTGAGGTAAGCCAATAGAATTGCGCGAAGCCTCAAAACGGCTGCGGCCGGTAATCCCTCCATGTGACGAGAATCAATAGGAGAATCACTTATGCAGACGGTGGCGGAAAAAATCAGGGAACTGCGAGAGCGCGAAGCAAAGGTCAAGGAGATGGGCGGCGAAAAAGCCGTCTCGGCGCAGCACCAACGAGGAAAGCTCACCGCGCGAGAGAGACTAGATTATTTCTTTGATCCCGGAACGTTTCGTGAGCTGGACATCTTCGTCAAACACCGCGGCACCCTGTTTGGATTGGACAAGATGGACATCCCTGCGGACGGCGTCATTACGGGCTTCGGTCTGGTGAACGGTCGGCAGGTTTTTGCCTTTTCCCAGGATTTTACCGCTCGAGCCGGCACGTTGGGGGAAATGCATTCGCGCAAAATTTGCAAAGTGATGGACCTGGCCCTGAAAGCCGGCAAACCCATTGTGGGTTTCAACGATTCGGGAGGGGCTCGGATTCAGGAAGGTGTGGATGCCCTGTCCGGGTACGGTCAGATTTTTTACCGCAATGCCATCAGTTCCGGGGTTATTCCTCAGATTTCCGCCATCATGGGGCCTTGCGCCGGTGGCGCCGTCTATTCCCCGGCTATGACGGATTTCGTCTTCATGGTGAAGAACACCAGTTACATGTTCATCACGGGCCCGGATGTCATCAAGTCCGTCCTTGGAGAAGAAATCACGCATGAAGAACTGGGTGGAGCCATCGCGCACAGCACCAAAAGTGGTGTGGCCCATTTTGCCTGCGAAAACGACAAGCATGCCATCGATGAGATCAAGAGGCTACTCAGCTTTTTGCCGGACAACAATATGGACGATCCGCCCATCGTGGACACGGGCGATGACCCGTATCGACTGGTTCCCGAGCTGGATACCATTGTGCCCGATAATCCCATGGGAGCCTATGACATCAAGGATGTCATTCGGGCCATTGTGGACCGAGGCGACTTTTTCGAAGTCCATGAAATGTACGCGCAAAACATCGTGGTGGGCCTAGCGCGCCTCAACGGCCGAACCATCGGCATTATCGCCAATCAGCCCAAGGTATTGGCCGGTTGTCTGGATGTGGATTCGTCGGACAAAGCCACGCGATTTATTCGCTTCTGCGACGCCTTTAACATTCCTCTGCTGACCCTGGCCGACGTGCCCGGATACTTGCCCGGCAAGCAGCAGGAATGGGGTGGGATCATTCGCCACGGCGCCAAATTGCTCTGGTGCTATTCAGAGGCCACAGTGCCCAAAGTCACCCTCATTATTCGCAAGGACTACGGCGGCTCGTATCTGGCCATGTGTTCTAGGGACCTGGGCGCGGACATCGCTCTGGCCTGGCCGACGGCCGAAATTGCCGTGATGGGCGCTGAAGGTGCGGCCAACATCATCTTTCGAAAAGAAATTCAATCCGCGCCGGATCCCGAGGCCAAGAGAAAGGAAAAAATCGAAGAGTACCGAAATCTTCTTTATAATCCCTACATTGCCGCTTCTCGAGGCTACATCGACGGAGTCATCGTGCCCAGTGAAACGCGCCGGCGCCTTGTGGAAGCCTATGAGCTGCTGGCCACCAAGCGGCAGGCGTTGCCTCCCAAAAAGCACGGCAACATTCCCGCGTAATCCTTACAGACCCGGACCGTGAGGACGCCGACTCTTTGAGGGAATAAGCGGGTTGCTGTTTTGTCAGGGCGGCCATCAGGGCCGCCCTGCGTTTTTAGCCTTCGGGTGATGGGTGTTCGTCACCCTGGAAGGTCGTTCTCAAGGGTACAGGCAGCCCACAGCTTCCTCCGGGGCGCGTAGGCCGTTTTCGACACCCGAAAATCATGTTCGAGGCGTCAGGCGGTAGGAACGACCCGCGACGGTCAGCACATATGCTTGGGTCTCGGGTTCATACGTCAGTCGGGATGCCAGTTCATAATAGGCCGGTTTGGCAAAGCGCGCCAAAAGATTTCGGCGCGTTGCCAGACAGTACAGGGCGCTTTCTTCCTTGACCGAAAGGGTTTCCGGTCTAAGGGGTTCACGCCGCCCGTCTTCCAGTTGGATGTGGACGGCACGGATTTGCCCGCCGGAATCTTCATCAAGAAACACGTAGCGAACCCACAGAGGTGCATCGGCAACGCGCACGGGATGCACCTCCCCTTCGCAACGCACGTAATAGCGGCCGTCTTTTACAAAGAGTGACCGGCTCAGCATGCGAAAGAGGTCGGAATCCGTCACGGGATTTCCTTCGCAAAACCAAGTGCCGTGGGCGTCGATGACATAGTCATAGACGTGCTTCTGCCGCGCCATGCCCATGTCCACCTCAAAAAGCTCGCCCTTTAAAACGTAAAGTCCACAGCGATGATCTGGCCACATAGACTCCGCACCAATTCCAGGACCTTCATGTGTTCGGGATGCGCTTGATAGCGTTTTAAAGCCTCCATGTCCGCGAAGCTGGAAACCAGGGCAAAATCAAAGGATCGTGGGGAGTGGACGATGTCGCGCCCGAAATCGTAGGACAGAATCTCTGGAATCGTGCCGGGAAGCCGTTCGAGCCCTTGTTCCAATTGCGTCAGGTCTTCTTCGCTCACCCCGGGTTTGAACTTCATGACCACCACATGCTTGATCATTGTCGCCTCCGCCATGTCTCATTTTATTTCCCCAATGCTACCGGGCTTGCCGTTCAAGGCGCCAGGGACGGCTCGTGCCGCCACCGGCTTGAACCGCACCTTACTCTTCTTATCCCGCTGCCTTGGTTTCTCTCAGGCGTCGAACATCCCCAATGCGAATGGTGAGTTTTTGCCCGTCAAAATATTCCAACAAAGGGATGGTGTACTTGCGGCTGGCCTGGGTCATTTCCTTGAACTGGGCTGCGGAAATTTCCCCGTGCCGCTGAAGGAAGGTCACCAATTTTTCCTGCAGAGCGGCGATGGCTTGGGCGTGAAAGAACAGATCTTCCTTGACCTTGATCAGGCGGCCTTGGTTCAACATCCAATCCAGCACGTCCTTGTGTTGGCGGGCCGTGCCGGAGAGCTTGGCCGAAACATCCTTGAAAAAGGGTGGTTGCAAGCCCGCTTCCTTGTAGGCTTTTTCCATCTGCTCTTGAATGGCCTTGACGTCGGCGCTCAAATCAGCCTTGTGGCTCGACAAGCGCACCCATTCCTTGTCCAGGACCACTCTGCCTTCTTCGGTAAGACGGCGCAACACGTGGTGCAGCAGCTTGGGATCCACCGGCCGTTCGATTTGGGCCGAAATTTCTTCCCTGGGCATGCCGGGTTTAAGAGGGTTTTTTGCGTGATAGGTTTCCAGGATAGCCGTGACGTTGTCCTGCAAAGCCGCCAAAAACTCGGGGTCAATGAAACGACGGTTTTCTCGATCGTAAAGGATGGCTTTTTTCCGGGACAGCAACATTTCCTGGGCGTCGGAAAACGATTTTCCAAAGACGTTAGCTCGAATCTGAAGCTCTTTTTCCGAAATGCCGAGCCAGCCTGCATCGCGAAGATGCCATTGAAGCACAGTGGCGGCATCGGCTGTTTCCAAGACCTTCAAGGCCTGGGCCGCCAGGGGTTTGTCTTTGCCCTTGTGCTTTTTCGGCACCGGGTGGAGTACAGCCCCACCCCCCAGGGTGCGAATGGGCGAATAGGAGCGCAGCACATAACGGTCTCCTCGAAGAACAGCCAATGGGCGGTCCAGCCGCACCTGCGCGTAGGCTTTGTCGCCGGGAGTCAGCTGGTCTCGGTCCAATAGAACCAGCGTGGCCACCGTTTCGGTGGTTCCCGTGTGAAAACGAATTTTCTGGCGGTCTTTGAGCGGTTGCGGAGCCTCGGGGAGAAGTTCCAGGGACACGTCCAGCATGTAGCTGGACAGTAGGGAATCCGGACTGGCCACCACCTCACCCCGTTGCAGAGCATCCCGCTCTACCCCTTGCAGATTGATGGCCGTGCGTTGTCCCGGAAAAGCTTCCTCAACTTCCTGATTGTGCACCTGAAGGCCGCGCACCTTGGTGTCGATGCGCGAGGGATAAACGGTAACGAGGTCCCCAACCCGAACCTTCCCGGAGAGGCTGGTGCCGGTGACCACCGTGCCGAATCCTTTCATGGTGAAAACCCGGTCGATGCACATGCGAAAAGGTCCTGACGTGTTTCGAGCGGGCACCTTGGGCACGATTTCAAAGAGGCGTTGTTTGAGAATGTCCAGTCCTTCGCCCGTGACCGCCGAAACGCGCACGATGGGGGCGTTTTCTAGAAAAGTTCCCTGGAGAAAGTCGCGAACATCCTCTTCCACCATATCGACCCATTCCGGATCGTCCACCAGGTCGATTTTGGTCAGGACCACCAGGCCTTTTTTGACGCGAAGCAGTTGGCAGATTTCCAAATGTTCCCGCGTCTGCGGCATCACCCCTTCGTCGGCCGCGATCACCAATGCCACCAGGTCAATGCCCGAGGCTCCGGCCACCATATGTTTGACGAAACGCTCATGGCCCGGCACGTCCACGATGCCCAGTCGCGTGCCGTCGGGCAGGTCAAGATGAGCAAAGCCCAGCTCGATGGTGATGCCCCGTCGCTTTTCTTCTTTGAGCCTGTCCGTATCGATGCCCGTTAGAGCACGAATGAGGGACGTTTTCCCGTGGTCGATATGGCCGGCGGTGCCGAGCACGACTTGGTGCATAGTGCTTTACCTCGTTCACGCCACAAGATCTGAAAGGTTTTCCATTCCTTGGCATAGTGCCACATCCACCCACGCAATTCAACGCCGTTGCCGAGAAGAGGCATCCTCGGGGAGCTGCCGGCAGGGGTTTAAAAACGCTTCCAAAAGATGCGCGCACACTTCGATGGGGTGTCGCGCCTTTCGGCACTCTCACAAGACGAAGCCGCCAAAGAGCTCAAAAACCTTTTCCTACAGCCCTTCGGTGCGTGCGGCTATATCCAAAAGGAAGACCACGTGACTCCGGCAACTTTTCCACACCGGTGTGCGATCGTCCGCCAGCATGGGACCCAAAAGGACGTCCTTCCACGCCGTTTTCAAGGCATCACCAAAGTGGCGTTCTGTCTTCCGCTGCAAGCCTTGAGAAAGACCGGACTCTGTGGTAGGAGGCGTCCAAGGCTTCAGTGGTGGATGTTCAAGGCAAGTGGAGAAGGATGGTGCGTTCTGGTGGTCAAAGGATCTGGATCGGAACGGTTTCCTTATGGCTTCTACTGGCTAGCATTGCCCTGGGTGTGGGGTTCGGTCTTCGACTGTTTTTTTTTGGTCTCACACCTTGGCCGAGTCTCAAAGCCTCGGCCAAGGTTCTCATTCGACCAGGCACGAGCGCTCGCGCCGTGGCGGCTCAGTTGGCCAAAGAAGGTATCGTGAGCGACCCGAACCTCTTTTACTGGTACGCTCGAGCCCGCGGCGTGGCCGGCCAACTGAAAGCTGGGGAATATCAATTCCCTGCGGCACCGACGCCCAACATTGTGCTGGATATTCTGTTTGAAGGCAGGGTGGTGGTCTACCGGGTGACCATTCCAGAGGGCGCATCACTCAAGGATGTGGCGCGTCTTGTGGCCGCGACGGACCTTGCGGACGCCGACGACGTTCTGCAATGGGCTCAAGACCGCCACTTCATGTCGTCGCTGGATGTGCCTCCCGAGGCCCCATCCCTAGAGGGATATATTTTTCCAGAAACATACGTGTTTTGGCGTACAGATGGTCCTCAAGACATCCTGCGCCGCATGGTGCTGGAATTCTGGCGAAGGTTTTCGCCCGAACGGCAAGCTCGAGCGCGCCAGATGGGTTTTTCGGTCCATGAAACAGTCACCCTGGCCTCTTTGGTAGAAAAGGAAGCGGTCAAGGATGAGGAACGGCCGCTGATCGCCGGGGTTTTCCTCAACCGGCTGCAGCGCCACATGCCCCTGCAAAGCGATCCGACGGCGGTCTATGATCTGGAAAATTTTAACGGCCCCATTCTTCGGCGCCATTTGGAAAGGGAAAGCCCTTACAACACATACCTTCACAAGGGACTGCCGCCTGGACCCATTTGCAATCCCGGAGAAAAATCCTTGCAGGCGGTCTTGAATGCCAAAAAGACCCCTTACCTGTACTTTGTCAGCAACAATGACGGAACCCATACCTTTTCCAGAACCTACCGAGAACACATGAAGGCCGTGGCGCGTGTGCGCGCCATGAAACAGGAAGACCAAAAGAGTGAAACGGCCCCCTGAAAATGCGCTCACGATTGAGAACATGCCATGAATAGCCCCAACGCCCACGCTGAACGGTCACGGACCGCCGCCAGCCTCATCCTCGCTGCCGGTAAGGGCAGTCGAATGATCGGCTACGACGGCAATAAGACCCTTTTGCCCCTTCGCCCCACGGCCCATAACCCTTACGAGGGCTCCCGACCCATGCTCGTGGAGGTTTTGGAAAACCTGCCGTTAGGCCCCAAGGGCATCGTGGTGCATCATCGAGCCGAAGACGTTCGCCGCGCAACATCTTCACTGGGCTGCACTTACATCTTTCAGCCCGTCACCGACGGCACGGGAGGGGCCCTGCTGGCGGCCCGCCCTTTCCTGAAAAACCTTGAGGAAAAGGCCGTCATAATCACCATGGGCGATGTGCCGCTCATTCGCCCTCTCACCTACTTCCGCCTTTTGGAAGGCCTGCGGACCGCCCACATGAACGTTTTGGCCTTTCACCCGGAGGACTCGGCCCAGTACGGCAAGCTCGAGGTGCACGAAAAGCGCGTGCAACGCATCGTGGAATGGCAGTACTGGCGCACCATGGAAGGGCGCATGCAGCAGGCGCCCTGCAATGCGGGCGTCTACGCCGTGGATCGAACTGTCCTGCTGGAAGGCATAGAAGCCCTCGCTCAGCGCCCGCACGAAGTGCGCAAGAAAAGAAACGGCCGATGGGTTGTCATTCAGGAATATTTTCTCACCGACCTGACGGAAATCTTCAACGCCAAGGGCCTTACGGTCACCTTCCTTTTGGCCGAACCCTGGGAAGTCATGGGCGTGGACACTCCCGAAGCCCTTGCCGAAGTTCAAAAAATTTACCGTTTACGTCAAGGCAATAATTGACGGGGTCGGCCCGCTTCATTTATTGTGCTTTCGGGTGCAAATCCTTTTCCAAAGGAGCCTTCCTTTGAAAGGGAGCGCGTCAAGGGGGTTCTTTTTAACCGTTTAAGGAGGGATTCATGCCAGTCAAGCTCATTGATCAAACGCCGTCTGCCTATGCCTACCCACTTCTCATTAAGCATCTGCTGCATAAGCCACTGCGTTGCACACCAAACCAGGAAATCGTTTACCGGGACCTTTATCGCTTTACGTACGCCGAGATGTTTCAGAGGGTGCACAAAGCGGCGAACATGCTGAAAAGCCTTGGCGTGGCTGAAGGTTCCACGGTGGGTGTCATGGACTGGGATAGCCACCGGTATCTGGAACTCTTTTACGCGGTGCCCATGATGGGGGCCATTTTGCATACCGTGAACATTCGATTGTCGCCTGAGCAGATTCTTTTCACCATAAACCACGCCGAAGACGACGTGCTTTTGGTGCACACGGATTTTCTGCCCATTGTGGAAGCCATCAAGGACCAGTTTCAAACCGTTAAAAAGATCGTCGTGCTCAGGGACGGCCCCGAGACGCCCGCCACTAAGGTGCCTTTGGACGGCGAATACGAAGATCTGCTGGCCCGAGCCTCCGACGATTATACCTTTCCCGATTTTGACGAGAACGCCAAGGCGACCACCTTTTACACCACGGGCACCACGGGGCTGCCTAAGGGGGTTTATTTCAGCCACCGACAACTGGTGCTGCATACTTTGGCCGTGCTGGCGGCGGCGGGATCTTACCATACGGCGGCCACCTTTCGATCCAACGACGTCTACATGCCCTTGACGCCCATGTTTCATGTCCATGCATGGGGCATTCCGTATGTGGCCGGGCAGTTAGGGGTCAAGCAGGTGTATCCGGGCCGTTATGACCCGGCCGTGATTTTGAAACTTTTGGTGTCCGAAAAGGTGACCTTTTCCCATTGCGTGCCGACGATTCTGCACATGATTCTCTCCAGCCCGGCGGCCAAGAGCGTGGATCTCACGGGATGGAAAGTCATCATCGGCGGCTCGGCTCTCACCAAGGGCTTGTGCAAGGCGGCCATGGACCGAGGGGTGGACTTGATCACGGGCTATGGGATGTCGGAAACCTGCCCTGTGCTCACCCTGGCCCAGCCACAACCCCATATGATGTCTTGGTCCCTGGATGAGCAAATAGCCGTGCGGTGCCGAACGGGCCAGCCCATTCCTTTGGTGGACTTGCAGGTGGTGACGCCGGACGGCGTGCCATTGCCCCACGATGGCAAAAGCACCGGGGAAGTGGTGGTGCGCTCTCCGTGGCTCACGCAAGGCTACTATAAGGATCCGGAGCGGGCTGAGGAGCTTTGGGACGGTGGCTGGCTGCACACGGGGGATGTGGGTTTCATTGACGAACGCGGCTACCTGCAGATCACGGACCGAATCAAAGATGTCATTAAAACCGGCGGAGAATGGATTTCCACACTCATTCTGGAAGACATTCTCATGCAGCATCCCGGCGTGAGCGAAGCGGCGGCCATCGGCGTCCCAGACGAGAAATGGGGTGAGCGACCCATGGTGCTCGTGGTGCTCAAAGACGAATTCAAGGGCAAGGTGAGTCAGGAAGATATTCGCCAGCATTTCATGCAGTTTGTGGAAGAGGGCACCATCACCAAGTGGGCGGTTCCGGACAAGATTGCTTTTGTGGAAGCGTTGCCCAAGACCAGCGTGGGCAAGCTGGACAAAAAGGTGATGCGGCAGCAGTATCGTTAGATCTGTGATGGGGCGAGGCGCCTTTCTGCCCTAGAAGGTGCCCGGCAGCCTGTCTGAAAATGCGGTGACAGTAGGGTTTTGTAGGAGCGACACCGGCCGCGAGATCGTGTCACGTCTTTCGGCGCTCCTACAAATTAAAACAGAAAGCCCGTTGTCGAACACGCTCCTAGGGGCGCCAGAATTCGGGGATCAAAAGGACCAGGACCGTATAGATTTCCAAACGCCCCAGGAGCATGCTCAAAGACAAAAGCCACTTGGCGGCCTCGGGCAGGGCGGCGTAGTTAGTCGCCGGGCCGATGGCGCCAAAGCCCGGCCCGATGTTTCCTAAGGTGGCTGCCACAGAGGAAAAAGCGCTGAGAAGGTCCGAACTCATGGCCGCCATCAGAAGGGAAAACAGAACAAAAAGGCCAAGGTAGAGCACAAAGAAGCCCCAGACGCTGTGCAGCACGTCCGTGGGGACCATGCGACCTCCCAGTTTCACATGAAAAACCGAGTGGGGATGAATCAGGCGCAGCATTTCTCGGTATCCATGCTGGATTAAAAGAAGAATGCGCAGACATTTGATCCCACCTGCAGTGGATCCGGCAGATCCTCCCAGGAACATGCATAGAAAGAGAACCGCTTGGGCCAGCGCCGGCCATCTCTCATAGTCCGCCGTGGTAAATCCCGTGGTGGTGAGCATGGAGATCACCTGAAAAGCAGCATACCGAAAAGCCTGCGAGATGCTGGCATACACCGAACCGTAAAGGGAGGCTGTGGTGACGACGGTGAACAAGGCGAAGAGTCCGAGAAAGAAGCGGCATTCGGGATCGCGCCAAAAGCTCTGGGGTCGGCCTTTGAGGGCAGAGTAGTGCAGAGAAAAATTGATGCCGGCCATGAGCATGAAGACCGTAATCACCCCGTCCACGTAGGCGCTTTGATAGTGGCCCACGGAAGCGTTCTTGGTGGAAAAGCCGCCGGTGGCCAGGGTGCCAAAGGTATGGCACAAGGCTTCAAAGAGATTCAATCCGCCGGCCATGAGCAGCGCGGTTTCTGCCACCGTGAAAAGGATGTAGACCTTCCACAGCGCCATGGCCGTGTCTTTGATCCGAGGGCGCAGCTTGTCCGGCACCGGGGAGGGAACTTCGGCTTTGTAGAGCTGCATGCCTCCAACACCCAAAAAGGGCAGGATGGCTAAGGACAAAACAATGATGCCCATGCCTCCCAACCATTGGGTCAAAGCCCTCCAGAGAAGGAGACTCTCGGGCACGCTTTCGATGTCGGTGAGCACGGAGGCACCGGTGGTGGTGAATCCGGACATGGATTCAAAAAAGGCATCGGTAACGGAAGAAAAGGTCTTGGCAAACATGAAAGGCAAAGCGCCCAAAGCGGCGGCGATCATCCAGCCCAAGGCCACGATGAGGATACCCTCTCGGTGCCCGATGACCGGCGGGACCGCTTTGCCTCGAGTCCACACCATCAAAGCGGCCCCCAAAGTCGCCGCCACGGCCATGCTCAAAAGGAACGCCCCAGAGGCGCCATCGCTGTAGGCCACGGAAAACCCCAGAGGCAGAAGCAGAGTGGCGCCGATGCACCACAGGAGGGCTCCCAGGACGCGGGGCACAAAAATCCAAGAAATCATTGATGCTTCACCCTTACCGAAAGGTATTTTTCCACTGAAGACACCGCCGTTCGCGAGCAGAGAACCACGACGCGATCCCCCGCGCTGATGACCGTCTTGCCCGTGGCAATCTCGATCTCATGATCCCGAACAACTGCCAGCACCAACGCGCCCTTAGGAAATTTCACCTCCCGCAATGGCCGACCCACAAGGGGCGAGTCGGCCACGGCTTCGGCCTCCAACACTTCGGCCTCTTCGCCGCGAAGGGACACGGCCGATAAGATTTTTCCTCGGCGCACATGTTGTAGAATGCTGTTGATGGCCGAGAGTCGGGGATTGACCACGCGGCCCAACCCCACAGCCTGAGCGATGGGCATGTAGGCGAACTTGCTGAGGCGCGTGATAATGCGTTGCGCACCCAGCCTTTGGACCAACAGGGAACACAGCATGTTGGTTTCTTCATCGCCCGTGAGGGTAACAATCGTATCCATGTGGGCGATGTTTTCTTCCAAAAGAATAGCTTGGTCCGTTCCGTCTCCGTGAAGCACGATGGTCTTGTTGAGAGCCTGTGAAAGTACATTGCATCGGCGGCGATCCTTTTCCAACAATCGCACCCGTAAATCGCGGGCTTCCAGCTGCTTGGCCAGGCGAAGCCCAATGTTGCCCCCACCGATAATCAAAATGTTTTCCGGCGGTTTCTCTCGGCACCCAAAAAAGCTGAGCACGTCATGGCGATGTTTCTTGTCGGTCACGACATAAATTAAATCTCCCGAACATAAGATGTCTTTGCCCGTGGGGACGATGAGGGTCTCGTGGCGAAAAATGGCGCCCACGATATAGGGAAGTTGGGGAGAAACTTGGGCCAGCTCGACGAGGGACTTGCCATTAAGGGACGATCCAGCATGGAGGCGAATGCCGATGAGCTGAATGCGACCTCCGGATAGTTCCCACACGTCCTCCGCGTCCGGCACGGCAATAAGTCCTTCGATGGTGTGAACCAGTTCCTGGTCGGGATTGATGATTTTGTCAATGTTGAGATGTTTTTCCAAAAGTCCGGGTTGAAAGTCGGTGTAGGCATCGTTGCGGATGCGGGTCAACTTCTTGATTTTCGGAGCTAAAATGTTGGCATAAAAGGTGGCGATAAGATTGGTTTCGTCAGAATCCGTCACGGCTAAAAACGTCTGGCCTTCATCGATGCCCGCGTTTTGAAGCATGCGCGGGTCACTGCCCGATCCCTCCAGGGTCTGGACATCGGCTAGATCACTAAGGCGTTGCAATGCCTCACGATTTTTGTCGATGACCACCACTTCCTTGTTTTCTTGGGAAAGCCGATGGGCAATGTGAAAACCCACTTCTCCCGCACCCACAATGATCACCCTCACAGGTTCACCTCCAGGGCATGGTGTGTCCACGTGCTTAGCCGTGGTTACGTCCCGCCTTTAGCAGAACTCCACGCCCAAGGGAAGATGGAGCCGGCTCGTTCTTGCATACTTCTAAGGAATCTGATACAAACCGGCGTTGTGAAATAAGGGGCATACAGGAGGAATCTATGTCACAATGGGCGTGGCGCTTGGGCATGTTGGTGGTCGGTGGGGTCCCCGCCATTGTTGGCGGCGGCCTATTCTGGCATTTTTTTGAAAAATGGACGGCGGTGGTCGTGTGGGAAATTGTGGTGCTTTTTCTTCTGAGCCTCATTATTGCCAAAGGGGACAAAAAGGCAGCCCAGCAAGCGCATCACTGAAGGCCGGTTTTGAGGAAACAAGATGGAATGTCGCAAGGAAAAGAATCTGGATGTGTGTCCGTGCACTTACGAGCCCTGTGCCAAGAAGGGCCTCTGTTGTGAATGTCTTCAGTATCACTTGAAAAGTCGGCAGCTTCCCGGCTGCTGCTTTCCCAAGGACGCGGAACGTACCTACGATCGATCCTTTGAGCACTTTGCCCGTTTGGTGCGGGAAAAAAGGATCTGACGGCCTGTCGTCTCACGGCACGTGGGGTTGGCTCATCCCGCCCCGGCAGTGAGGAGGGTGGGCTGTGCGGTCGCTCACGTCCCTTTCCTTTCCACCAATTCCCATTGACCCGCTCGAAGCGCTCTTCTCGAGCTGCGCTCGATCGATCGCTGGAACCCTCTCCCGCACATGGGAGAGGGTTTTTTCCGTGGGCTTTTGAGAATGTGTGAAGTGCGAAAGTCGATGAGTGTTGCCGTTGCGGGAGAAACCGTGCCCTGCAAACCAGTGAATCCAGGGCTTTGTGGCGGACCTGGTGGACCTTGTGGTTTTTTCCTGGAAATATGTGGTGATCGGCATAGGAATGGCTCTGGCGGTGGCGGGATTCTATGTGTGGAAGGCTACACCACTTTATGCTGTTAAGATGCTGGTAAGGCCGGGCATCACGGCCTTTGACGAGACGGGCAGGGAAATTCGCAGCTGGAACGTGGGCGATGTCATGGACTTTTTTCGAGAGGACGCCAATCGAGCCTTTCTTCCCAAAAGCGGGCCTTCACAGGAGTTCTCCACGCTGCATTCGGCCCAAGGCCGCAGCGCCACGACGGTGACGCTGACCATTGATCACACAAAATCGCCCGCATCTTTAACACTTACGGGTCGCGCATGCATTCCCACGACGACCGAGTGGTGAGCCAGTTCATCGCGCAGGCGTTGTTCAACAAACCCATCACCGTCTTCGGGGACGGTTTTCCAACGCGATCCTTTGGCTACGTGGACGACATGGTCGACGGCTTCCTTCGTCTGATGGAATCCCCCGAGGAGGTCACGAGCCCGATTCTTTTCAAAAAACGGCGATATGGTTTGGATGGACAGCCTATCAACTAGGCAAGTTTCGCACCCTAAGAGTGTGCAAAGACGGCTACACGTTCAAACAAGCCACCAAAGGCGACCCTCGCGTGCCCCCCTTGGAAGGTTTCTGCGCAAAAGTTTCCTGGACGAACTCCCACAGCTCATCAACGTTATTCAGGGCCGCTTGTCGCTGGTGGGACCGCGTTCGCACCCGGTGGCCTTGAACGAAGAATTTCGAAAGAAGGTCTTCGGTAACATGCTTCGCCACAAGGTGAGGCCCGGGATCACGGGGTTGGCGCAGAGCAAGGGATGGCGTGGCGAAACAGACACGTTGGAAAAGATGCAAAAGAGGGTGGAATTCGACCTGGAATACCTGCGCTCCTGGTCCCTGTGGCTCGGCATCAAAATCCTGTTTTTGACCGTTTTTCAGGTCTGGAAGAGCGAAAACGCCTACTGAGCTGCGGCTCTTGGACGCTCCCTTTAAACTCCCGATGCGGGTAACGTGAAAGAAGCGCCGCAAGGCCGGCCGGCAATGGGTTTGAGAGCACTTTTCCTATCGAAATCAGGGTCTTCGGGCCCGCACAATAAGCGGGCGCGGGGCCCGCGCTTCCGGCGAAAAAGCCGTTTTGGGATCAGCGCAAGCCAGCTTTGGCCAGGGACGTGGGACCACGGCGTCGAGCCCTAAGCGCTGCCCTTCTGATCGACGGCAGAAGCCTGTAGGCCGGCTTTCCTTTTGATGCGCAGCAGCCCGGGGCTTCTGTGAAAGTACATGTGCGGAGAATCCACGCCGACGTCTAGAAAAAGGTTTTCGATGACATCAAAGAGCACGGGCCGGTCCGGGTACGTGAAAGCCTTTTCCTCGTTTCGCAAAGCCTGCCAGGTGTGGTGAGCCTCGGGGTGCTCGGCAAAGACCCGCTCCTTGACTTTTTCGCAATAGAACATGGCACAAGAAATGGGGGGGAGAGTCCACACACAGCCCTGAGGCCCAAGGTACACACACCGATCGGATCGCAAGGGCCGAAGCAAGGCCTGAAAAAGTCTTTCTCTTTCATCCGTCTTCGAAACGAGGTATGTGATCACCTGATCGGCGAAAAAAGTGAAGATGCTTTCAAAACCGCAACAGGCGCTTTGATGTGTTGTGAAACAAAGCGGCATGCAATGGGGCGCGAAAAACTTTTCGTGGAACGCCGCGAGTTTTTGGCGAAAGGCGAGATACGGCCTGACCGCCGTAGCCAGCAGGGCGAGCTGATCCCTTGAAAGGGTTTCCATGGCTTCTCGAATCGCGGTGAAACTTGCCCACTGGTCCCGATTGTATTCGCTCATGGGTCACGTTAGCGTGTCACGGCACGAGTTGTCACGTCGGCCGACATGCCATAGGGAAAAGGAGGAGAGGTTATGGCAAGCGACGTCTGGATCACCTTCATCACCGTGGGCAACGCCGATCAGGCGTACAACATTGCCAAGACGGTGGTGGAAGAAAACTTGGCCGCCTGCGTGAACATTCTTCCCGCCGTTCGTTCCATCTACCGGTGGAAAGGGGAACTGTGCGACGATGCGGAATGCCTTCTTATGGCCAAAACCACGCCGGATGTTTTCCCCTTGTTAAAAGCCCGTGTCAAGGCCTTACACAGCTATGAAGTTCCGGAAATCATCGCGGTGCCCGTCCAGGACGGCCATGAGCCGTACCTGGAATGGGTGAAGAAGGAGACGCAACCACCTTCTCGGTAACACGGCGGATCGAAAGAACCTGGAGGTCCTTTCTTTGCCATGTTGCGGGGTTGGAGGTGACGGCCTGCCGCCGCGCCGGTCAGGACGGCGGCACCTCCCGAAAGCCTTCCTTGGAGAGCACAGCGAATCGGTACGGCGGGCCCACTTCTTCCTTGTACCAGGTGAGCGATTCCATGGCCGCACGCACTTCGGTGAGCACGTCCTGCACCGTGGCGCCTCGTTGTGCCATTTGGCTGAGGCGGTATTCCAAGGCCATGCGCCGAGGCACCGTAAAGGCATGGCGAATTTCTTCGCCGTCCAACTGAGGCTGTTTTTTCTTAGTCCAGACGAGATACAGTTTTTGAGGGTTTTCCGGGTCCTGGGCTGAAACACCGGCCAAGAGGAAGTAGACCTGATGTATGGGATCCAGGGGAACCACGCGGCACATCTTGCGCCGGAATTCATTGAATTGTGAGGCAAGAAAAGAAAGAGCCGCAGGGTAGATGTCGGCAATGTCCTCAAGTTTTTCGTCGGCCACAAAGCGGCTCAGTAATCGAGCCATTTCCGCGCCTTCTGGAGCCCCGCCGGCGGCCACAGCCGCCCGAGGGCCCAAAGGATGAAGCCATTCCACCGTGCTATGGATCACGTTTCCTTGAGTGTCCACGTCCACGGCTTTGGCATCCACGGCGAGAACAATCCCTTCCTTGGTCTGGCAGGCTATGATCTGAGACATGACCGATTTCCTTTTTGCCTTGAGGAAAAGACCGTTTACACTCAGGAGAAAATTTTTTAGACATCAAAACATTAACCTGGGCCTGACGCACCATCCGCTTTCACTTTAAGCAGGAGGCGTGAAATGGGCAAGAGGTGGTCCGCGTGGTTACTCGTGACGGCCTTGATCATGGTGCTCCGCCCGGCGGCTATAGCAGCTCGAACAATCCGCGTCTGCACGGACGATAATTTCCCTCTCACTTTCGCGATGAAACAGGCCGTGTCTCAGGCCTATTTCATGATCTTCTTCGAGAAATGGCCCTCAAGGAAAACTGGGCCCTGCGTTTCCGTCACGAAAGCCGGGCACAGTGTCTACGTGCCTTAGAGGACGGTGACGTGGAGGTGGTTCCGGCCATTGCGGACGATTCAGAAGACGCCCACTTGTACCGATTCGCTCGAGAAACCGTCTTGGTGAATTGGGGCGTCCTCCTTGCCGCCAATGGGCATGCCATCCAAAACATCGTGGAACTGAACGGGAAGCGGATCGCTGTGCGGAGCGACGACATCTATGCTTCCGCGTTGGAGAAAATGCTGAACCGGTTTCAGCTTCAGGTGGAATTCCTAAAGGCCTCCTCTTACGATGCGGTGCGCTCCATGGTGGAACGCGGCGATGCGGACATGGGGCTTACTGACAGAATCTACGCCACGTATGCCCAAAACCACCGCCCGGTGACGGCCACGCCCATCGTGGTGCACCCGGTCGAGCTCAAATTTGCCACATCGCTCAAGGCGCCGCCTGAGCTTGCCGAGACCATTGACGAGCATCTTAGAGCTTGGAAAGCCGACGAGAACTCCCCTTTTCACCAGGCCATGGTTCGTTGGTTGTTTATAACGAAAAAATCCCCTCGACACGGAATCCTACCACCCTTTTTCTATGCAATCCTCGCGGGCGTCGTGATTCTTACGACCATCATCTTTTTGCTTCGGTCCCAACTTCGCCAAAAGATTCAGCCCATTCAAGATCTTCGTGATCAGCTTCATGCCGTGACCACACCACGGCGCGCCGCGGAAGCTGCCCTCGCCGAAGTCGAACACTGGTATCGTGCTATTTTCGAAACAGCGGGTGATGCTTTGATGATTCTTGATGAAAGAGGAATCATTTTGGAATGCAATCCTGCCGCATGCCGTTTGTTCAAAGCCTCGGAAGAGCAGATTCTGGGCAAAACCCCCATGGATCTTTCGCCGGAAGTCCAACCGGACGGCAGTTTGTCCCATGAAAAGGGTGCGGTTTTTCTTGATTCCACTCTGGCGGGGTGTCCTCAACACTTTGAATGGGATCACGAAACCTT
This sequence comes from Desulfosoma caldarium, assembly GCF_003751385.1. Classification (NCBI taxonomy): domain Bacteria; kingdom Pseudomonadati; phylum Thermodesulfobacteriota; class Syntrophobacteria; order Syntrophobacterales; family Syntrophobacteraceae; genus Desulfosoma; species Desulfosoma caldarium. The sequence goes on from NZ_RJVA01000016.1 coordinate 116,372, forward strand.
TGATGGCCAAGTCATCAAAGCGGAAGTACAGATGAACCTCACGTTTCAAGCAGGCCAGGCGCGCGTTTTGGCCTGTGTGCGCGATGTTTCTCATAAGGCGGCTCTCGAAATGGAGCGGGAAAAGCAGCGCGATTTCCTTCGAACGTTGCTGGACGGAATCCCCGGCGCCCTTTTCGTCATCGATTTACAAGGGCGTGTCATTTTCTGGAACAAATTGTGCGAGACACTTACCGGTCTTCCGCAGGAGCAAGTTCTCAACCGACCTTTGAACCTCAAGCCCCTTTTTAAAGGAAGAGATCTACCTGTGCCCGCTTTGCTTCTTTTAGAAATGACGCCGGAGGAGTTTCTTCAAAGATATCCCCATTGGAAGGCCCAGCCTATGCCTTTTCATTCCGATGGTATACAACTGACCGGAGAAATCGTCGTGCAAGGTCAAGAGCGTTACGTGGACATTGGGGCCGCGAGACTGAGAGATCGGCGCGGGGAGTTGTTGGGCATTGTGCAATGTGCAAGGGATATCACTCAGGAAGTCCAGATACAGAAGCAGATGCTGCATTCCCAAAAGATGGAAGCGGTGGGGAAGTTGTCCGCCGGTATCGCCCATGACTTCAATAACATTTTGACGATCATCTTGGGATGCTGTGACCTCTTGCTCACAAAATCGGACTTGGACTCGACGGCCAAAAAGCGTGTCGACGAAATCGAAAAGGCGGCCGAACGGGCCTCGAACCTGACCAGGCAGCTTTTGGTTTTCAGTCGAAAACAGGTCATGCAGCCGGTGCCCCTTGACTTCAACAAGCTCATCGAGGACCTCTGCCCTATTCTTCGCCGGGCCGTGGGTGAAGATATTGAAATCAGGCAAAGCTTGGGAAAAGATTTGTGGCCCGTGATGGCGGATCCGGTTTTTTTGGAACAAACGATGTTAAACCTTGTCATCAACGCCAGGGATGCCATGGCTTCTGGAGGGCGCATCACCATTGAAACGTGGAACGAGCCGGTCGTCGAAGCTCGCGATGCGGGTCTTTTTGTCATTCAACCGGGAGAATATGTCTGCCTTCGTGTGCGCGACACGGGCCATGGAATCCCCCCGGAAATCCAACAGAGGATTTTTGAACCCTTTTTTACGACGAAATCCGAAGGCCGAGGCACCGGCCTTGGACTCGCTACCGTCTACGGCATCGTGAAACAGCTCGGAGGCTATATTGTGGTGGACAGCGCCGTGGGACAAGGGGCAGCATTTCAGATCTTTCTTCCTCGAAGCAAGGCCCAGCAACAGACCACCTCGAGCTCTTCAGCTCAGGTTTTCGACCTTCCCCAAGGTTTAGGAACCATCTTGGTTGTGGAGGATGAAGAGGCTTTGCGGGCAATGGTTCAGGAGGTATTAACGGAAAACGGGTATCATGTGCTCACGGCGAGTCACGGTGCGGAAGCCCTGGAAGTCTTGGAACAAGCATCCAAAGTGGATCTGGTGTTGACGGATGTGGTTATGCCCGAAATGAACGGCGTCGCTCTGGCCCGCCACCTTGCGAAGAAAGCTCCCGGGGTGCCGATTCTCTTCATTTCCGGGTACACGGACGATCAGCTGGCATACCGAGGCATCCTGCTGCCCGATGTGCACCTTCTGGCGAAACCCTTTAGCCCCCAAAAACTCCTTCAGACGGTGGGCCGCGTGCTCCACCGAAAATCCCGCTTATCTTCTCATGAGGCCAATGATCAAGGCCGCCCCCATGAAGGAGCGGCCTGATCGGACCCTTTGAGGTGGTCGGGACGACTGGATTTGAACCAGCGACCTCTGCGTCCCGAACGCAGCGCTCTCCCAAACTGAGCCACGTCCCGCCGGCGATTCTTCTAGCAGAACAGAGCTGCTCTGTCTAGCCTTTTCCGGTCATGGGACACCGTCCGCACCGTGGGCCGTTGGCCAAGGTTTGACCGCCCACACGATTGCATGGGCTCGCGGGGTTCACCTCTAGTCCCGAGACCGCGGTGGTGCTATAGGAAAAGAGAAACGTTTTTGGGGAAGCTCAAAACGTGTGTGCTGCGGTTTCCAAGGAAGGTTTTGCCCGCGTGCCCCAGGATCTGAGGCAGGAAGCAACGAGTCCAGGGAACGTCGCGTGTCCTTCAAGGGGGGCGTCGGTGCTGATTGAAACGAACGAAGAACCGGAACAGAGAAAAGAAAGCCTGGGTGTGCACAGGCCGACGCAGGATTTCCAAGAAGGGAGCATGGAGGAAGGATCTTTCATCGAAGCCGAGAGTGCCGCCGGCCTGGGCCATGAAGCCGTTGCTAAAGCCGATGCTCTGGTGAACGCTGCCCAAGCATTGCACGTGGAGGTCCCACGGCTGCCCCATGAGCCCGGTGTCTACCTGTTTAAGGACGACCAGGGACACGTTCTTTACGTGGGCAAGGCACGCGATTTGCGAAAGCGCGTGGCGAGCTATCTGCGCAGCACCGACACCCTCCCCGTGAAAACGCGGGCCTTGTTGAAAAACGCGTCCCATGTGGAATTCGTTGTCACCGGAAACGAAAAAGAAGCGCTCCTTTTGGAATCCAGTCTAATCAAGCGGTACCGGCCTCGATACAACGTGGTCCTGCGGGATGACAAGAACTACCCGGCCTTGAGGTTGGATCCCCGAGAACCCTATCCGCGCTTGTCCGTGGTGCGCCGTTTTGAAAAGGACGGCGCACTCTATTTCGGCCCCTACCATGCCGCGCACGCCTTGCGGGAGACCCTCAAGGTGCTGCACAAAGTTTTTCCTTTGCGCTTGTGCAAGTCTTCCAAGCTCATCCCTCGAGATCGCCCCTGCCTCAACCACTCCCTGGGGCGATGCCTGGGCGCCTGTGCCGGTAAAGTGTCTCAGGAAGAGTACCGGCGCATGGTGGATGAAGTCATTTTATTTCTTCAAGGCAAAACGCACAAACTGCAAAGGCTGCTCAAGGAACGAATGCACCAGGCCGCCGAAGCGCTGGATTTTGAAAGAGCGGCCTTTTATCGAGACCGCCTGCAGTCCATCGAAGAACTTCAGGAATCACAGCATATTGTTTCCAGCCGCCTGGTGGATCAGGACGTGCTGGGATGCGTTCACGAAGACGACCGATGGACCGTGGTGGTGCTGTTTGTGCGCCGTGGCGCCATGGTGGGCCAGAGGACGTATCGTCTGCAGGAGATTTCCGGGGATTTACCCGAGGTTCTCGCTTCTTTCGTGCAACAGTTCTACGGCCCAGGCCGCTGGATTCCCGATGAAATTATCGTTCCCATGGAGCTGGACGGTCAGGAAGCCCTTGAGGAATGGCTCTCGGAGGTTCGGGGAAAACGCGTGCGGCTGTGGGCTGCGCAGCGGGGTTTACGCCGAGCCTTGCTGGATATGGCCCACAAAAACGCGCTGGAACAGCATCGAAGCCACGCAGAAGGGGGTGAGCCGCTCGACGCGATTCTGCAAAAGATCATGGAAATTTTTCAGTTGCCTCGCCTCCCCCGCGTCATTGTGTGTGTGGACATTTCCAACATGACGGGCCGCCATGCGGTGGGATCGGCGGTCACGTTCGTGGATGGACGGCCTCGACCTTCTCTTTATCGCCGTTTTGCCATACGGAGCTTTTCCCAACCCGATGACCCGGGCATGATGGCGGAAACCGTGGAACGGCTCCTGGCTTCACGCCGTCGTGGGGCGGCCACCATAGATCTTCTGGTTCTGGACGGCGGGAAGAGCCAGCTTCATCGCATTGCTCAGCTTCTGGAAAACATGGGGCTTCGCGAAACGTTGCCGATTCTGGCCCTGGCCAAGGAAAAGGATAAGGACGTGGGGCCCGAAGGCCGTGGGTTTTATGAAAAGGTGTATGTTCCGGGGCGAAAAAATCCCGTGTTTTTGTCTCGCCATCCCGAAGTGCTTCACTTTTTTCAGCGCCTGCGCGATGAAGCGCATCGGTTCGCCATCGGCGGCTACAAGCATCGGCATCGCAAGGAACTACTGGCCTCCGCGCTGGACGATGTCAAGGGTTTGGGACGAAAGCGCAAACAGGCGCTTTTAGCCCATTTTGGTGACGTGGAGAGCCTGCGCCGAGCCACTTTGGAAGACCTTAAGCATGTTCCCGGCCTTCCTGAGCCCGTCGCTCGAAACATCGTCGAACATTTCAGGAAACACTCTGACCCCAAAGGGGCCTGATTCCCGTCTTCGACCCGCCTCTTTAGAGCGTGTTTGGGTCATGAACGAAACCCGGCTAATGGAAAAAAGAGTGCCGGCAGGAGCGGTGAGCCTTTTGAAGAACGTCTCAAATCCGGCGCTGCACTTCCCAGCCCGTCGAAGGGACAACCTTCGGCCGTCCGAGTCGGCTGACTCAGGATCGGGTGGATGGCACACCGGGAATCAATGGCGAGGCGGTTTTCGATCCATCGGGTTCAAGCCGGCCTTCATGGTTCCGCTACGGCCTGAGCTTTTTTCACGAACTCATTAATGGACGTTGCCAGCAGCGCTGCGTTGGGGAGATTTTTCAACGTGTCCGGATATTCGATGTCCCGAACCGTGTGACGAATCGATCCAGGTCCAGTCTCGAACCGGGCTTTCCGAGCCCCAACAAGCAGCCACCGGCTGCCTTGACCAGGCCCTTGACGAAGCCCCTTTTGCATGCCCTACTGGAGACCTTCGTCGAGGCCTTCTCTGTTGATAAATGCTTAGGCTGCGGATTCGATCATGATGTGTTTCCCTCTGATGCAAAGCTGAAGGGGAAGGTCCTGACCAACCGAAGCAGAAAGCAGCGCCATGCCGATCAAAAGGCTCCCTTTGTTTCTGCCTTGCGAACCGGATTTGGAAAGGATTAATTTGAGGCTATTGTAGAGCTTCTCCCCGCCACGGCGACCGTCTCTAGGGGCTGCTTTTTAAAAATTCCGTTGGCTCTTCATGTGTGAGCCGCAAAAGCTTTGTCGCCATTTTCTGCAAGTCCTTGTCTTTAAGTGAGGCAATGAATTCCTTTTCGGCGTCTGTGAGTTTCCTCAAGAGTGGTTTTTTCTTTCTTTTCGGAGCCTTTTTGGGTTTTATTTTTTGCAGCCTTTTGTAATTGGCGTCCAGGATCGCGGAAACCTCTTCGATTTCGCCGACGCGAACGCGAATCTCTGCGACGACGCGACGCCCCCACCGTTCGTTGATGCGTCGCACAAGGGCTTCCTTGTTCAGTTCCAAGTGGTGTTTCCAAACACTGTCCCGTGCCACGACGACGAGGCGTCCGTTTTTCAGGGATCGAGGCGCACAGTGGCGCGCCACGCTCTCCCCCACCAGGTCTTTCCATTCTCCAAGGGGCTTGGATGCAAAGGACGGCTGCTGAGCCAGCACCTCTTTGATGAACTGCCCCAGAGGAACGGCTTGAGGGTTTGACGTTCTTTTCTGTAGGTCTTTCGGCATACTTGCAATGCTCCCCTTCCTATGCTATGAGCGAGCAGCTTTTTCTGAGGGCCCCCGTAGCTCAGGAGGATAGAGCACAGGATTCCTAATCCTGGTGCCGCAGGTTCGAATCCTGCCGGGGGCACCACCGAGCCCTTTGGGCGAACGACACTCCAGTCAGGAAAGTCCCCTTGCACACGCCTCTCGAGGGTCCGCGTTTTGTCAAGCCGTGCATGGTCATCATCATCCTTTGTGGAACCGGCGCAAAGGGCGGTGTCTGAGCTCGCGGCGTGCGCTGCTCCTTCAGAAGACCTCTCCCCGTCAGTGGTCTGCAAGGCTCGCATGGTTGAGTCCTGGGCGGCATCGCTTGAGCTGGATTCCGCAAGCCTTCTTTTCGCGAGCCGTTCAGAGTCCCTTTCCATTTCAGAGAGCCATTCAGCGATGAAACCAATCCATTTCACCCAAAAGGCTGCGGTTCTTCAAGAGGCAGCCAGATGGTGAATTCCGTGTCCTGGCCCATTTGACTTTGCCCACCAATCATGCCGCCGTGGCGGGTCACCATGCTGTAGACCACAGCCAGGCCCCCATACCTGTGCCCTTCCCCACGTCTTTGGTCGAGAAGAAAGGCTAAAAGATTTTTCGAGGTTTTCTGAAGGCACGCCGCACCCGGTATCCTTGACGCGGCGCTCCGCGCCGAGCCCATGGGTGCCTTCGCGGTGCATGGATAGGGCCGCTCGGGGTGACACGGTGATGGCCCCTTCAGCTTCCGTTCCAAAAAATATCCCAGCCCAATGGCCGCACTCATTCCCAAAACGCTCAACCTCGCAAAAAGCATGATTTCTCCTTGTTGCGGGCATCAGCATAAGGATTTTCCAGGACCCCACAGACAGATCGTGGACCACGGAGGCTTGATGGGTCCCCATGCGCGTGAAGGCCAAGGCGGACGCTCTTTAAAAGAATAACCCCATGAGCGGCCTTTTTTAGGCAAAAGAATCGTTCGGAAACGGGCATGGCCTTGCGTTGAACGCGAGAGGTTACTGGCTTCAGCATTGGGTCTCTTGAACAATAGCGCCGTTCTGTTATGATTCGCCAACACAATGCGGGGAAACATTTTTACGGCGCGGCCAAAGGAGACGAAGATGCCCCAGGGCACGGTGGACCTCAAAGCGGTTATTTTCGATTTCGACGGCGTACTTGTTGATTCGGAACCCCTTCATTACCAAGCCTTTTGCGACGTTTTGACTCCCATGGGTTTGGCGCACTCCTACGACGTCTACCTCGAGCGTTACATTGGATTTGATGATCGGGATGCCCTGCGCGCCATCTTTCAGGATGCCGGTCGGCCTCTAACTCCCGAACTTTTTGAACACCTGCTGCAAGCGAAAGAAGCCGCCTTTCAAAGAATCGTCTCGCATGGTGTGGTGCCCTTTGCCGGAGCCAGGGAACTCGTCAAAGAGCTTTACGAAGCTCGCCTGCCCTTGGCCATTGCTTCGGGAGCCAAAACCACAGAGATTTGCCTTATTCTCCGCACCCTGAACCTGCTGGAGGCCTTTTCCGTCATTGTGTCGGCCGATGATGTCCAGGCGGGAAAACCGCATCCAGAAACGTACCAACGGGCCGTTGAGGCGCTTTATGCGGCCCACCCTGCCCTTGGCCACGACGCCACATCCAACGGAGCCTCCCCTCGAGGTGTTGTGGTGGTGGAGGACACGCCCGCAGGGATTCAGGCGGCTCGAGCCGCCGGCCTTTTCGTGGTGGCCGTGGCCCACACCTATCCTGCGGGCGAGCTTCATCAGGCCCAGTGGACGGTGCCTCGCCTTTCGGACCTTTCCCTGGACCGCCTTCGCCATGTTCTGAAGACCCACGCACCGTCGCCCCTTTCATGAACCGACGCATGACGCTTTTAGATGAGAGGAAAAGCCATGCTTCTCGTGCCTTCTTCGGAAATCGCTGCACGGATCGTCGCCTTTCAGCGCCTGCTGGGTTCCCAGCAGGTGGATGCCGCGCTCATTCGGCAAAACACGGATCTTTACTATTTTTCAGGAACCGTGCAAGACGCTTTCCTGATTATTCCGGCTTCGGGCCCACCCGTCTTTGCTGTGCGCCGCGATGTGCAAAGAGCCGAACAACAAACTCCTCTGAGGCCCGTGATTCCTCTGGAAAGTCTTAAACAGCTGCCTTCTCTGGTCGACGAAGCCACCGGGCGTTCATCCCCTCGCACGCTAGGCATGGAACTGGACGTGTTGCCCACCAACACGTTTTTTTTCTTTGACGAAAAACTCTTTCCCAAGGACCGCTTAGTGGACGTGAGCGGCCTTATTCGGCACACGCGGAGCCTAAAGTCATCCTGGGAACTGGACATGATGCGCGGCGCGGCGCGAATTTCCGACACTGTCGCTCGCGCCGTCCCACAGTTTCTTCGTGAAGGCGTGCGAGAATGGGACCTTTTAGCAGAACTGGAAAGAACGGCCCGCTTGGCGGGCCATTTGGGATTTTCCAGAGTGCGCGGATTCAATCTGGAAATCTTTTTTGGGCATGTCCTTTCCGGGCCGGAAGCTGCCGAAGCGCCTTACGCCGATCACCCCACGGGAGGGCCAGGAATCAGCCCGGCTTTCAGTCAAGGGTCCGGGTTTCGGACCCTACGCCGAGGAGACTTGGTTAGTGTGGACACCATGTTGAACCATAACGGCTACTTGAACGATCAGACGCGCAACTTCAGCCTTGGGCCTCCCCATGCGGTCCTGCAGGATCGTTATGCCCTATGCCGGGAACTGCACTTGTGGCTTCGGGAACATGCCGTGCCCGGAGCCGTCACGGGCGAGCTGTATGATCAGCTGCTGGACGTGGTTCGAAAAGCCGACCGGTTGGAACACTTCATGGGCCCCAATGACAGCGGTGTTTCTTTTCTTGGGCACGGGCTGGGATTGGAAGTGGACGAGTTTCCTTTTATCGCCAAGGGCCAAAAGACGGTGCTGCGCGAAGGCATGACCTTTGCCTTTGAACCCAAGTGGGTGGTTCCGGGCATCGGTGTGGCGGGCTTTGAGAACACCTACGTGGTGACGGAGCATGGAGCCGAAACCTTAAATGTCACCCCGGAGGATCTGGTCATCCTTCCCTGACCGCAAGTTCTGGCGCTTCACTGCAAGGCCAGATGGGGTGCTCGAAGCAACCGGCTGATCTGGCGCCCGTAATATTGTACCTGCTGGCGTTCTGCAGTGTATTCGAAACGTTCCACTGCCTTGTCCTCACCCTTGGAATCATCCAGGCGCCGTTCCAAAAGCCCCTTTTCCACGTAAAAGCTCAGGGCATTGCTGCACACGATCTTGGAGATGGATTCGGGCCGTTCGATGAGACCCATCTTGAAGTGTTTTTCTCCTGCGGAAAGAACCTTCTTGATGAGGTCTTTTTCCATGTAGGGTTTCTTTTGCACATAACGCAGGGAGCGCAGGACGAGCCAATAGGTTTCAAAGAAGTTGCGAATGAGGCCGTGAAAGGCCTGAACGGCCATGAGGCCGCGATGGGTGAGCATGTAGGGCTGGTTTTCAGCGGGTTCAAGGCTTCGCAGCCATCCCAGTTTCTCAAAGACGTTGAGAACGTGCTTAGCCATTTGGTGGTCCCGCAGGTCGGTATCGTAGACGAATTCGTATTTGAAAAAGTCCTTCATGAAAGCCAGATCTTCCAGAATATCCCCGAGACTGAACCGAAAGGTTTCCTGCCTCAAAATCGACGTGGACACAAAAGCGGCAGGCAGGAAAAAGTGAATGATATTGTTTTTGTAGTACTCCAAGGTCAGGCGCTTGTCGTCGTCCAAGATATAGACTTCGTCCTCCAGTTCGTCGTCTTCGTCTTTAAGCCGGTCCAGAAGTTTGCTCTTGACCAGGTCCTTGAGCGTATCTTCGATGACCAGATTGTGATGTTGAAAGCTTCGAGAAAAGCGTACGCCGTTTTCTTCCAGGTACTCAGAGAAAAGCTGTATGGTCTGGGTGAGCTGGGATCGGGCCGTGCCTTTGCGGGCTCCGGAAAGCAGTGCGGAAGAAACCAGGGCATGGGGCGTGACCAGGGAAGCTTGGTTGATGCTGGAAATGATGCGATAGGCAAAATCCCGGTACATGGCATGGCGCACCTTGGATGAAAGGCTTTTGAGGTCGTAGCGGTGGCGTTCTAAGTAGCGCTGCAGGGACATGGGTTCGGCGAATCGCACGTAGACACGGCCGTAGCGTTTTTTGAGAAACCGCCTAGCCCGCACGAGCTGCCCCAGACTCTCATCCTTTTTGACCCCTCCGGTGATCTCGTTGACATACACTTCTTCTTCCGGAATGCGGTCGTAACAAATGGACGTGGGCACAAAGACCAGGTCGTCACAAAAGCCTTCTTCCACGGCCTGAATGAGGATGGCCAAAAGACCCATTTTAGGTAGGACCATCTTGCCGGTGCGACTGCGCCCGCCTTCGATGAAGAATTCGATGTTGTGCCCGAACCTTACCATCGTCTTGACGTAGAGCGAAAAAACCTCGGAATAGAACCGAGCGCCTTTGAAGGTTCTTCGAATGAAGAAGGCGCCCCCTCGACGAAAGATGGGACCCAAGGGCCAAAAGGACAGGTTCTTGCCCGCGGCGATGAAGGGTGAATAAAGGTTGTTGCGAAAGAGGACGTACGAGAGAATGAGGTAGTCGATGTGGCTTTTGTGACAGGGCACGTACACCAGCGTGTTGTGCCGGGCGGCCTTGCGCACTCGGTGCAGGCTCTCCATGTCCACGTCAATGCCGTCAAAGAGGTTGTTCCACATCCAGGTGAGGATCTTTTCGCCCAGCTGAATCAAGGTGTAGCTGTAATCGGCGGCGATTTCTTCTAAGTATGCGTCAGCTTCTTTGCGAATCTTCCAAAGGGGTTGGCCCGAGGCCTTGGCGCGGCGTTTCATGAAGGATTCCAGCCGGGGGTGGTGCAAGATGATGTCTTTGATTTCCAGCTTGCTCTTGATTTGCGGACCCACCACGGCCCGTCGAATCTCGTTGCCAGACTCGATGAGCGTTCGCCGCAGTTCAAACACTTGCTTGCGCCGTTCCCAGGGATCCTTGGACAGTTCGGCTTGCACATGGAACAGATCCAGGGGTTCGCCCACTTCCATGGTCGCGTAGGAATAGTTGCGAATAAAGGAGACGAGCTTTCTCACAAGGCCAGGGTTTTCCAGATTGCCAAAGACGATGTCCCAGAACCCGCTCCGCTCCTTGCGAGGAGCTCGGCTGTAGAGCAGCACCAGAGGCACCACGTAAATGGGGCGGGACATTTCTTGCTGTAGGGTCAGCAAGTGATCCAGCGGGTCGTGCTGTACCATGACGGTGCGTTGGTAGTAACCTTTTTTCCCCAGAAGAAAGAGTAGTCCGGATCGGCCCTCTTGCACCATGGTGCGGTAATAGCCGTGTTCGTAGGGATTCGGCATGCCGTCTCGGCTCAGATGTCTCAGAAGGTTGCGAAGGACGACGGTGGCGGCATAGGTTCTGGGTTGCCAAAAATGGGGCCTTAGATCGAAAAGAAATTGAGGCGTCGGCAGGCCCAACTGGTGCAACCGAAGGCTCACGTAGACAAAATCCAGTTGGGATCGATGCCGCAGAGCGTAGATGATGACGCCTTTTGGGGCGAGGCTTTCCAGAAGTTTTTGTTGGTCTTCGGGAATGGAGGTCTTGGCGATGAGTTTTTCAAAGATGGGGCTTAAGAGGAACCGAGGCTTGCCCGGCACCGAAAAGCCAAAGGGGTCATCCGCGAGGCGCGGTGTTTCTTGTCCTTTGTTGCCAAACAAACGGTTCTTGACGGACTGAAACCAGGAGCTCATCATGCAATCCTTCCTTGCGGAAAAAATGTGGCGATCTGTGTGTTGAGGGCGCAGTAAGTTACCAAAAACCGCTCGTTTTAGAAAAAGGTTTTTCCCGAGCCATGCAAGGGAGAGTCTTCCGTGCTCAGTGAACTCTTGGTGCACAACTTTGCTATCATTTCTCGCCTTCATGTGGCCTTTGAGCCCGGCTTCACCGTGATCACCGGCGAAACGGGGGCCGGCAAGTCCATTCTGGTGGGTGCCGTGAACCTACTTTTGGGCGGTCGCGCGTCCCAGGAAATGATTCGCACGGGTGCCGACGAAGCCACCGTGGAAGCCCTCTTTACCTTTGAAAGCCCGGACGTTTTGGCGTCACGCCTCAGGGGGCTGGATGCGGAACCTTCCACAGAACTGATCATCAAGCGCACGGTGAGTCGCTCTGGAAGAAACCGGGTCTTCATCAACGGGCGTCTGGCCACTCTTGCCCAGCTGCAGGCGCTGGCGACGGGGCTTATATCCATTTCAGGCCAGCATGAGCACCAGATTCTTTTGAATCCGGAAATTCATCTGGATCTACTTGATCAATACGGAAACCTGGGTGCCACCGTGGCGGAAGTGGGCAAGGCCTACGCCGAATGGACTCAGCGCCTGGATGCGCTCAAGCGGCTACAGCGCATGAAGGCGCAACGGCAAGAGCAGATGGATTTCCTTCGCTTTCAGCTTCAGGAATTGGAAGCCGCTCGGCTTGTTCCTCACGAAGATGAAGAACTGCAAGCAGAGCGCAAGCGGCTGCAGCACGCGGCCACGCTCCATGACGCAGCCGAAACCGCGCACCGGCTTCTTTATCGAGATCACGGTTCGGTTTTGGAAAAGCTCGGGGAAATCGCCAAACATCTGGAAACCATCGCCCACATCGATCCGGCGCAAAAGCCGGCGCTGGAGCACGTGGAACAAGCGCGAATTCACGCGGAAGAACTAAGTTTTCTGGTGCAACAGTACGCGGGAAGCATTCGCTTCGATCCGGCGCGGCTTGCGGAAGTGGAAGATCGTTTAGCGGTCTTGGGGCGTTTGGCCAAAAAGTACGGGCCCACCGTGGCGGACATGATTCAAAAACGGGACGAGCTACGTAAGGCCTTGGGACAAGATGCCGATGTGGCTTGGGAGGAATCGGCGCTGCGCAAAGAAGCGGCTGAGGCCGAGGGGCGGCTGCGCGCACTGGCCGAAGACCTTTCCCGAAAACGACAGGCGGTGGCCGAAAAACTTCGAGGCGACGTTCAGGACGTTTTGGCCCGCCTCGATCTTCCCGAGGCGCGATTTGATGTGGCCTTTTGCGCGCCGAGCAAAGACGACGCGAACGACTTTGCTGGCCGGGTGACCGCTAAGGGAATCGATCGCGTCGAGTTCCTGCTGTCCGCCAACCCTGGCGAAGACCTCAAAGCCTTGGCCAAAGTGGCTTCCGGAGGGGAACTGTCCCGCATCCTGCTTGCGCTCAAAACCCTTCTCAGTCGTCAGAGCGAAGCAGAAACCTTGATCTTTGACGAAGTGGACACGGGCATCGGAGGACGCACGGCGGAACTTGTCGGCCGCCAGCTCCAGCGCCTCTCGGAACGCTTTCAGGTGCTATGCATCACCCATCTTCCCCAGATCGCCTGTTTCGGCACCCATCATTACCGCGTGCTTAAACAAACCACGGGCCAAACCACCCAGACCGCTATGGCCCGCCTTAGCCCTCAGGAACGCGTCAAGGAACTGGCCCGCATGCTGGGTGGGGTGAGCATCACCGAGAAAACCCTGGCCCACGCCCGCGAATGGCTGGAACGAGCGCACCACTCAAGCCTTTGAAAAGGCAATCCCTTTGACACACCCTGCCTTTTTTTTTAAAGTTCCCAATTCCACCGGCCGATACTGTCGACAGGCGTTGGGGTCACATCTTGATCTCTGCGGTTTAATTGATGAAACGAGATTGTGAGGCGACCGGGTATGGCCTTGAACGCTGAGTCAGAAAACATGGACACAAAGGGGGGGCAGCGCTGGATTTTGTGGACGGCTTTGGCGGTCCTGTGGATCTATATCACCTACGCGGCGACCATTTACCTGGAACTTCGAGATCAGATTTTAGTGGGCTGGGGCTTTTTTGCTGTCTTGTGGGGTTGTGTTCGCCGAGGAACACGCCATGTTCCGCTGCGGGTGTTTATTCTGCTTTTGGGAGCTTTTCTTTCTCTACGATACTGGATGTTTCGAACCTTTGAGACGCTAAGCTACACGGGGCCTTGGGACTGCGTGGGAATGCTGCTCCTCTACGGCGCCGAATCCTATGGTATCGGCATCCATTTCTTGGGGCTTTTCGTGAACATTTGGCCACTGGAAAGAAAGGATGAACCGACCCTTCCCGACGATCCGACCCGTTATCCCAGCGTGGACATTCTCATCCCCACCTACAATGAGCCGGAAGAAATCGTGCGGACGACGGCGGTGGCCTGCACGCTTTTGGATTACCCTCAAGACAAATTGAACATCTACATTTTGGACGATGGTGGCACGGTGGCTCAAAGAAACCACCCGGACCCGGAAAAAGCCCGGGCCGCACAAATCCGCCACGAGCGCCTTCAGAGGCTGGCTCAGGAAATCGGCGTGCACTACATGACCCGGGAAGAAAACGAGCACGCCAAGGCCGGCAACATCAATTATGCGCTGCAATGCTTGTGTTCTGCCGATGCCGAAAAGATGGACATTCAAAACTATACATGCGTCAATGTGGGCATTCAGCAAACCTGCAGCGACCTCATTCTCATTCTGGACTGCGACCACGTGCCCACACGCGATTTTCTCACGAGAACAGTCCCCTACTTCTTGCGCGATGAAAAGCTTTTTCTGGTTCAGACGCCCCATTTTTTCATCAACCCCACCCCCGTGGAAAAGAACCTGGGCATTCACGGCATCTTGCCCGGTGAAAACGAAATGTTTTACCGGCGCGTTCACCTGGGCCTGGATTTCTGGAATGCGTCGTTTTTTTGCGGTTCCGCGGCGCTCATGCGCCGTTCATGCCTGGCCGAAGTGGGCGGCATTCAAGGGGAAACCATTACGGAAGACGCGGAAACGGCCTTGGAACTGCACCGGCGAGGGTATCACAGTGTTTATGTGCGTCGGCCCATGGTCTGCGGGTTGTCCCCAGAAACCTTTGACGCCTTCATCTTGCAGCGCTCTCGATGGGCTCAGGGCATGGTTCAGATCTTTTTGCTCAAGAACCCACTGTTGGCCAGAGGCTTAAGCCTCACGCAGAAACTTTGCTACCTCAATTCCTGTTTCTTTTGGTTTTTCGGCCTGGCTCGCATTGTCTTTTTCCTGGCGCCTTTGGCGTATCTGTTTTTCGGGCTTCGAGTCTACAACGCGTCGGTGATTCAGGTGATGGCCTATGCCCTGCCACATCTTTTCGCATCCACCCTCACGGCTCATTACCTTTACGGCGATGTGCGCCACACGCTGTTTTCCGAATTCTTTGAAACCGTTCAGAGCATCTATCTTTTACCGGCGATTCTTGCCACTTTTAAGAATCCGCGCTCGCCTCGATTTAAGGTCACGCCCAAGGGAGGGCACCTGAGGGCCGATGCCCCCAATCCCCTAGGCTATCCGTTCTGCGTCATGCTGCTGCTGATTCTTCTGGGCCTGGTGGCGGGTGTTAACCGCTGGATGACTCTTCCGCTGGAACGGGACGTGGTCATCATTTGTCTTTTTTGGAATTTGTATAATCTCGGCATCATTGTGCTGTGCCTGGGTGCTGCTTGGGAACTGCATCAGTGGCGGCGTCATCATCGAGTGGTCACCGATGAACCGGCCGAGCTCATATCCGAAACCGGCCGAAGCGTTCCCGTGCGCATAAGGGATTTGTCGTTGGGAGGGGTCCGCCTGGGCGTGGCCGGCGGTAGCGCATCTACCTTAAGACTCGGGGAGACGCTCACCTTGCGTGCACGGGACAGTTCCCAAAAGGAATACCGCCTGGCCCTGCGCATTGTGCGCCTTGATCCGTGTCACATGATGAACCAAGAAGAATGCACGGTAGGTTGTCAATGGGTAGGCGACGGCCTTCAGGCTTTTGCAGACCGCGTGGGTTTCATTTACGGGGACAGCGAACGATGGCAGCGTTTTTGGGAATCCACTTCGCGCCGTCGTGTGCCCTTGGGGCGTGGGTACGTCCTTTTATTAAGAGCGGGGATAGGGCAGGCGTTTCAAAGAATTGCGGGGACATGCATACTGTTGGGGTTCTTTAGTCGGAGGATGGCGGAGTTCATATGGACGCGAGGATTCAAGAGACAGCCAAAGGCTTCCTGAGGCGGGCCACCTGGGTTTTGGCCCTGGCCCTATTTTGCCCGTTTATGACACAAACGGCGTGGGCCGTCGCAGAACCCGAGCCCATGCGGTTTCGTGTTCCGCTGCCGCAACTGGTTCCCGTATCCGTGCACAAGCTGCAGGGGGCTTACAGCGGGTTTGATGTGAGCTTGCCCGTTCCCGAAAGGTGGCGCGTTCACGACGCCGTGCTGACCTTTTCCTACGTCAATTCCACGGCCCTGCTTCGGCAAAATTCACGGCTCATCGTGGAACTCAACGGGCATCCTCTGGCCCAGGTTGTTTTGGAACCGCAGGCTCCCGAAGGAAAAGTTTCCGTGCGTTTGCCTCCCGATTTGCTGACCCCCGGCTACAACAATCTTTCGTTCAAAGTCACCCAGCATTATGTGCTGAACTGCGAAGACGCAACCGCTCCGGAACTCTGGACCACCCTCAAACTGGACGAAGCCTACTTGGACTGGACTGTATCCCTGAAACCCGTGCCGCTACAGTTGAGTGCACTGCCCACCGTGGTGTTTGATCCGGTCAATCCCAGGCCGGAAAGAGTTCACATTGTTGTGGCCTCTACGTCCCTGGACGACGCCCGAAGAGCCATGTTGGCCGCGTCGGGGGTCGCTCTGCGCTTTGCCTATCGGCCCGTTGAATTTTCGGTTTCCGATACTTTGAAACCCGGGTGCGACAACCTGGTGGTGGGGAGTCCTGATTTTCTTTTTCAACTCTTGGGGGCCTCGGCACCAAACCCCGAAGGGGCCTACCTGGAAGTGCGTTCCATGCCGACGTCCCCCGCCGAGACAGGGGATGTGGAACCGACGGTGGATTCCACGCATGCTTTGATTCTTGTGAGCGGCCCGGACGAGGCGGCGCTGACCAAGGCACTTCAGGCTCTTGCCTTTGTTTCTTTTCCCTTTCCGGATACGCCCATGACCGTGGTGCACGACGTGGTGCCACCGTCGGTGAGCCCATATGAGGCCAGAGGCATGCTGCAATTGGACCGCACCTACACTTTTCAGGACCTGGGTTTTTCCAGCGTGACCTTTCAGGGGTACCGGCCGGCTCCGTCCATCCTGCGGTTCCGCTTGCCGTCGGATATTCTCATCAAGCCCCATAAATACGCCGCGTTGTCCTTGCACATAGCCTATAGTGCCGGTATGCGGAAAGATTCCGTGCTGGCGCTCTTTCTCAACGGCAAGTTCTTTTCCTCCATTCCCTTGAATGAAAAGGCGGGGGCGCATTACCAGGGCTATCGTATCTCTTTTCCCACCTACCTTTTAAGGCCCGGCGAAAACGAGTTGGCTTTTCATCCCGTCCTTACCCCACTCATCACCGGCGAGTGCACCCTCATTCAGACGAATCATCTGTTGCTCACCGTCTTTGATGACTCCACATTTCATGTGCCCGGGATTTCCCACTGGGCGGAACTTCCCGATCTGGAACTCTTTTTCAAGGACGGTTTTCCCTTTGCACGGCATCCGGACGGGCGGGAAGCCGCCCTGTGGATACCTCGTGGGGATTTCGCTTCCGTGGAAGCGGCCATCAACCTGGTGGCGCTCATGAGCCAGAAAGTGGGTTACCCTCCCCTGGGCTTGCAGGTTTGGGATCGCCTGCCACAAAACCCTGCGGTGAACGTTTTGGCCGTCGCTCCATTGAACGCTCTTCCCGGGAAACTGCTCGAGTCGGCACCGTATCAATTGGTGTCGCCCGTTGGCGCCGCTTATCCGGTGCCATCTCCGCCGGCAAGCATCGCATCCCAGCAGGATGGATGGATCAATGAGCGGTTACGGCGTCTGCTGGGTCGCACCACGCCGATTCAAGAAACGTCGCAGGGGCGCTTGGCGCTCACGAAGCAAACCGGAGGTCTTTCACCTCATCGAGCCGCCTTGATGGAATACCGTTTGCCCGGCACATCCGACCGAACGCTTCTGGTGCTCACGGCCCAAGATGCATCGGTCATGGCACGGGCGGCCCGGTCTCTGTGGGAGTTTGAAACCCAGGGAGCCTGTCGAGGGGATCTGGCTCTGCTGAGCTGGGACGG
Source organism: Desulfosoma caldarium (assembly GCF_003751385.1). Taxonomy (NCBI): domain Bacteria; kingdom Pseudomonadati; phylum Thermodesulfobacteriota; class Syntrophobacteria; order Syntrophobacterales; family Syntrophobacteraceae; genus Desulfosoma; species Desulfosoma caldarium. The sequence continues at coordinate 133,918 of NZ_RJVA01000016.1, forward strand.
CTCAAAGACCCGTGTGGATAGTCTTCGGGTCAGTACTCCATACCGGGTGGGAACCCTGACGCCGTTGACCCGATTAGACTTTTTTGTTTACAGGTACCCGTGGGCCTTCGCCTTGTCGGTCCTTGTGGCGCTGGCTCTTGTGAGTTACCTCGTGTACCTCATGCTTAAACGGATTCGCCGGAGGCGACTGAGTGCATCGTAGAATGGCTTGGCTCCTTATGCTGGCCACTCTCTGGACGGGATCGGTCCAAGAAGGGTGGGCTTTGGACCGCAAACTGTGGAATGCCTATAAGGATCGCTTTATCAGCCCGGACGGCCGAATCATAGACCGAGGCAATGGGCAGATGAGCCATTCCGAAGGGCAAGGATACGGCTTGATTCTCGCCGTTTCCGCCGATGACCGGCCGGGTTTTGAACGCATTTGGCAGTGGACTCGAGACAACCTGCAGGTGCGAGGATCGGACCGCCTTCTGGCCTGGGCTTGGGGACAGCGGCCCAACGGACAATGGGCTGTGGTGGATTTGAACAACGCCACGGACGGCGACCTGCTGGTCCTCTACGGACTTCTCAAGGCTTTTGAACGCTGGCACGACGAGCCGTACCGATCGCAGGCTTTGGAGTTGGCGCGCGACATCAAGAAGCACCTGGTGGCAAACGTGCAGAATGTTCCCGTGCTTCTCCCAGGCTACTATGGGTTTGCGGAGCCGGACGGCTTGGTGCTGAACCCCTCCTACTATGTCTACCCCGCCCTGCAAGCCCTGGCTCGATACGACAACGACCCCATCTGGAACCGTCTTCTCGAAGGCGGCATGGACCTAACGCATCGAGCGCGCCGCGGTCCCTGGAACCTGCCGCCCGACTGGATTTTGATGAATCCGGACGGGCTCGATGTATTTCAAAAACGGAGTTCTCGCTTCGGCTACGAAGCCATTCGAGTGCCCCTGTACTTGGCGTGGGCGGATCGACCGAACGCCCTGCAGCCATGGTCCATGGTCCTGGATTGGTTTGACAAGACGGGGTTTCTGCCCCTGTGGGTGAATGTGTTAGAACCTGCCGTGTCCCTTTCGCCAGCGCCTGCAGGGTTTTATGCCGTGTGGGCCGCCGCGGCTCAGAGGTTAAACCGTTTCCAAACGGCCGAAAAGCTCTGGAACCAAGCCCGTGAAAAAGTGGAACGGGAAAAGGACGACTACTACTCGGCGACCTTGTATCTTCTGAGCCACCGGGCTTTGGAGGGCCCATGAAGTGAAAAGATCCATGAGAAACCGCATGGTTTTTATCCTTTGGCGTGGAAAGGATGGGGTGGGCTCATGCCCGGGCGCTCGATGCCGCACGTGGGTTCGACGGGTCTTTGTGCCGGCGCTGATCCTCGCGTTGGGGCTTTCAGGAACATTAGAGGCTTCGGCGCAGGAATCAAACCAAGCGGCCCTGATTCACGTGGAAAAGAGCAATCAGGCGCACCTCTTGATGCCGAAACCCCTGGCCGTCCCAACGGCAGCGAACGCGACGTCGGCTGAGTCGTCGCGCTCGGCGGCGAGGGTTGAGCAGACGCCTTCAGAAACGGGACTTTTTGGATCTCCTTTGGACGTTGCCCGCCTCAAGTTGACCATTGCGTGGGGCCACTACAATCAAGGCCGGTATCAGGAAGCCGCCGCGCTGTTTAAGGCTCTGGCGCGAGAAGAAAAAGTGCCGAGTGTGGTCGAGGAATCCCGGTTGGGATTGGCCTATTGCATGATTCGATTGGATCGCCCGAGCGAAGCGGCGCACCTTTTGGAAGACATGGTCACTCAAGGCGTTCGGCTTCAAGAGACCGTACCGGCTCTGGTGGAAACCCTTTTGGCGCTGAAACGCTACGAAGAAGCCGAAAAGTATCTTCCGCTCCTTCCCTGAAATCCTGTGCCTGCGGGGAAAACTCATGAGGCGAACGTTGCTCCGTGCTGTGGCGGTGTGGTTGAGCTGGACCGGGTGCCTTTGCGCTTTCGACGTCATGGTGTCGTCCCACGATACGATTGGAACGGTCCTGGCGGCTGCTCAGGAACAGGAAGTGGCCGGCGTGCGTGATCGAGCGTCGCTGCAAATTGCCTGGTGGCATTTTCGTGAGGGGCGTTACGAAAAGGCGCTGGCTTTGTTTGAAGACGTCAGACATAGCAGTGAGACTCTGTCGCTTCGCCAGGAAGCCCAATGGGGCATGGCTCTTTGCCTGGATCGCCTGAAAAGGCGCACCGAAGCGGCAGCCCTTGTGAAAGACCTTCATGACCAAGGGTACCACACGAAGGATACGGAAAAATGGATCGCGCAATACCGTCGAGACGTTGCGCGCGTTCAAAGAAACCTTTTTCAAGAGCGAATTCGAAGGGAAGCGGCAGCGGCCCGTGACGCCGAAAGCGTAGAAGCTGTGGCCCGGTTTGTGGAAAAAAACACGAAGGCGCTGCGCCGCTGTATTGCTCCTGAGGCTTTCTTTGAGGTGGCTCAGGCCCTGCGGCGAAAGGGAGAGGTGGGTCAGGCGCGGCGGATTCAGGAAAAGCTATTGGATTGCACGACCTACCGGTATGCCCTTCGTCTGGGCGTGTACGCCGAGCTGCTGGAACTCATGCCGACGGACGACGTGCTGGCGAGGCTGCGTTGGGAAAAAGAGCGTCCAAAGGTTCCTGCTTCATACCGGGAAGGTCTTGCGGCATTGGAAACGGAAGCCTTGCGGCGTAAGCTCTTTGCCCTTACCGATGGGGCCGAGGAGACGGAATCCGTGGCGCGAGAAATTCTGCAACGAGACCCCGACGATCCCGACGCGCTGCTCAAACTGGGCTGGCATGCCTACCATGCGGGCCGATTTTCGGAAGCGGAATCGCTTTTTTCGCGACTTCACCGCCTTCACCCCGACCGGGAAGACGCCGTGCTGGGCCTTGCCCATGCGTACATGGCCCAGAAAAATTTCCATGAGGCGCACCGAGTGCTGGAGGCTTTGGCCCCACCCTTGACGAAAGAGGGGCAAAGCGCCCTGTTTCGCTTGCACATGGAAGAAGGCGCTCAGCGTCAGAGGGCCATGGACCTTGAGGGGGCGGAGGCGTCCTATCGGCGGGCGGCGGAGCTTCAAGCGGAAGACGGTGCCCCGTGGCGGGCGTTGGGTTGGGTGCTTCTGGAACAGGGGCGTTTCAGCGACGCGGCGAACGCTTTTCGAAAAGCTTTGAATGTGGCTGTGGAACCGAACGCTGCCCAAGGGCTGCTCCTTTCTCTTGAGCGTTCCGGCCGATTTGTCGAGGCCCATGATGTGACCAAAGATCTCAGCCGAAAGGAGGATGCCTTTCTTCGGCAGGTGGCCGTGGAGCATTTTCAGAGAACCGGAAAGGAGATGCAGGCGGCTTTGGCCGCTCCGCACGGAGCACAGGACGCTTCTGGGTGGAGCACGCTGGAAGCTTCCTTCATGAGTCGGTCGGGGGATGACGGCACATCTCGACTAAAAACCTTTCGACTGCCCTGGCGCGTGGCACTTCCGACGGACTCGGCGTCCCTGTGGACCTTCCAGGTGGAAGGGATTCATCTGGACACCGACGATCCCGGGCAAAAGCCCTTTGTGGGTTCTTTCGGGCTTTCCAATGGGAGGGCTTTTCAGCCGTTGCGGTGGGTCACATCCCGGTGGGTGGTGTCGCCTTCTGTGGTTTACGTGAAAGAGGGCGCCTGGAATGTTCGAGTGGAAGCGGGATTGACCCCGCTGAATGGGCCGGTGAATTCGAAGCCCACCGTGGCTCTGGAAGTGTCGCAGCCTCGATGGCGACTGGAAGCGCACCGAATATCCGTAGAAGATTCGCTTCTTTCATGGATCGGCCAGCGCGATCCCTATTCGCAGAAAACCTGGGGCCGAGTGCTTCGAACGGGTGGTTCCGTGGCCTACAGCCGGTCATGGCCTCAAGACGTCTGGTCCACCGTGCGGCTCGGGGCCGACCATTACGGGGGCAAGGGCGTGTGGCAGAACTTTGCCGTCACGGGTGATGCGAGCATGGGGCGAAATTTTTCGAAAAAGGCCGGGGTCGTTTCCCTGGGCGGGTTTGTTTCGGCGGCCCGCTATGATCGCAACAGCGACTTTTACACCTTGGGCCATGGTGGCTATTTCAGCCCGTCCGTTTTCGTTATGGCGGGTCCGACCGCTCGCTTTCAAACCCATGAGGACCAACCGTGGTGGCTAAATGTTCAGGCATCGGCCGGTTATCTTTACTACAAAACCGAAAAAAGCCCCGTCTATCCTCGAAAAGATCGGCCGGAACGCTATGCCGAAGACCGATTTTCCGGGCTGGGGTATTCGGGATCCTTTAAGGTCGCACGGCTTGTGGCGCCACGGTGGGCCGTGGGCGTGCACATGGACGTGGACAAGTCTTCCGGCTACACGCGCTGGTCTGCCGGAGCCGCCCTCACATGGTTCTTTAAAGCGCACACCACTTTGGGCCGCACGACCCATCGCTATGACGCCTTCTTTCACGCCGCCGATCGTTAGGCGATAATCCAAGGGGCTTGTGGGGACCGAAGCTCTCGCGCACGAAGTCGGGGAACTTCTGCAGCTGTCCGTTTATGCGGGGCCCTGCAAGGTGTTGGCTTTCTTTCGCCGGCTGGGGTATGGAGGGGAGCATTTCACAATCCAGCGTGACGTTTTCTGTGGCGCTCCAGACACAAGGGGAAACGAAGGATTGGTGAAGGGGAGGTTTTCGTTGGGAAGGCGGCGCCGACGACGTTTTTGGGGCGCGACCCGCGCCTGGGCGCGGAACGATGCGCCGTGTGCTGCGAGGAGGAATCCATGAGACTGAAACCCATTGTTTTAACGTTGAGCCCGGATGAAGCTCAGGAAGTGATCCGCATGGACATGGATGCCGACTCGGAGGCCGCCTTGAACTTTGTGCGGACGGTCCTGGCGAAAAAGGTCAAGGAAGCGCTCAAGACCCATTGAGTGCCGGTTTTCGAGGCCGGTTACGGCCCCGGGCAAAAGGATCGATTCCACATCTAATGGTCATTGCAAGGCGGCGTGGGCAGCTGTTGCCTAAGGCCACATCTCTTTGAGGATCGACGGGAACGGGACGCATTGTCCTGGAATTGGCAGCCCCATGGAAGGCCGTGCTGTGTTTACCCTTGGTGGAGGCAAAGCTCGGTGTTGGGTTGAGGCCGTGGCGCAGCCATGAGTTGGAAACCGGGGATTGCCGGTACCGCCATGGGGGTCGGCGCCGGGTTGTGGGCGATGCTTTAAGGATCTTTTGGCCGGCAAAGAGAAACGAGCGCACGGAGTGCTGCCATGGAAGCAGCGGCTTGCGCATGCCGGAAGTAGCGTGCGACGCGGCCAAAACTCAAGGCTGGCGTCGCCGGTGTAGCGCCATTTTCGTGCGGTCTTGAAGCAGAACCGGCCGATGGTGGTGGCCGTTCCGGTGCGCCACAGGGGAACATTCACCATGAATGAAAGCGCCGTGGCGTGAGAGCCCTTCACAGCAAACAAACGACTCTCCGCGCAGCCTCCCGGTTTTCATGGGGATGCACGAAGTGAGCCGAGCCGGCTTTTTCCTTTTTCGTGCGAGGTGCCTCCGTGACGAATCAGGGCATCCAGAAGGCCAACATCTGCGGTCTCTGGCCAATGTTCAAGGAACCGAAGACGCCTGAACCGGCGCAGGCCACGTGATGCGCTATCGTGCGGAAGCCGTGCGGTATTCTGAGGTGCTTTTCCCTCGTCACGGGGTGCCCGTGGCACCCGGTGGATAAAACCCACGTTCGAGCCGCCCCCTTAGGGCGGGCAGAACAATTGTTCAATGTGTCAATGAGTTTGCGACCAGGGCTGCGTCCACTCTGCGCGGCGCGCCGAGGCGCGCCCCGCCGCGTCAACGGCCGGCTTAAGGCCGCTTCGTGGCGGGGCGTTTATGGAATGATGACATGCGCGGCGGCCCGCTTATGAAGCAGAACGCCGAGCTGTCTTGGCTCGCGCCCGAAGGGTTCAGATCCTACCGGCACGGACGAGTGAACACATCCACGACCAAAACGCCCTCTGACGGGCGGCTCGCGGCCCTACCCTCCCCCGAGCATGGTCCCCTATCTCGATTGGTGCGCGACCCACCCATGGCTTAGAGCCTCAAGGAAATGGAAAGGGAATAGAGGCACTTTCGATTAAGCATTGTGACGGATTCATTTCATCGCCTTTTTCCTTACTCTATCAGTAGGCAATGACCTGAAAGGCATCGATGTCGTGGACGTTTCTGAGTGTAATTTTCACAAGACCGTCGCTGAAAAATTCAAAATACAGCCCCTCTGGAGTATCTACAGCGACCGTCAATTTAGAGACAATCTCTTCCAGCGTGTCCCCAAAAAACTCCGCCGGAAAAATGAGTTTGTCTTCGGGGGAAAAATCATCAATCGTCATGTGACCGCTCCATCCGACGACAAAGGCGTCAACGCCCGGACCTCCATGAAGTGAGGTATCGCCGCGCGACACCAGCACATCAGTTCCCGAGGTTCCGTAAAGAACGCCACCCGATTCGGGAGCTATTTGGAAGGATTCAAAAGCCGGGAACAAGGCAAGGGTTGTCATGCATACATCGGCCAGCTCCTCTTTGATTCCGTACTCAAAACATTCATCATCATCATCTTTACACTCATCCCAGTCGAAAGTATTGATAGTGAGTGGGTCTTTTCTCATAGAGTCGATGTAGGAGACAATGGGGTCAAGTGTTTCGGCGAAAAGTGAGTCTAACATGCCTTCTGATGCATCGTCGCCAAAGACGGTTTCCACAGCCGCAGCCTGGACAACAAGACCTTGATTCGCCTCATAGATCGATTGTAGACCTGGAATAAATGCTGCCCCCGGCATGGCCAAATAATCGAGTAATGGCTGTACGTTAATCTCCGTCTGGTAAGCATTCGAGATGGCCCAGGTCGCCTCAGCAACCTTAGGTTTCGCCCAAAGCAATAGCATGGCTGCCCCAAAGCGCACTTCCTCATCGCTCAAATAGCCATCTTGGGCTGCATGAGAAAACGGACAGAATGTCATTCCGCCGAGCACGACTGAGATGGCAAAAACAGAGGCAATAATTAGTCGTGAGATCTTGTAACGTTCCATGGTCTGCTTCCTTTCGTTGAGGTGTGTTCCGATAAATACCATCGACGTGACGACATTCCGTTAAAGCGAGGAGCCTCCCGGCGCACGCATGACCGATGGTCCACGTTGAGCGCCCACCACCGGGATCGTGCGCATACCAACGCAGTTTTCGAGTCTAATATGGTTTGACAAGACGCGCAAGCCTTCCGGCGCGACAGTGGATAGATCCCTGTCGTTGATGACCAACGCGATGGAGGCCAGGAAGAGGCGCCGTGCGTGTTTCAATATGGTGCAGCGTTGCGCATAGGGGCGTTGTAGTACCAGCGCTGGAGAGCATCTTTTGAGGACAAGTGAGGATGCCATCCATCCCACGGAGTAGATAGGCGAGCAGTCTCAGAAATCGTCGCCAGAATCAGCGTGAATTCCCGATCAAAATGGCTTTAATCATCCTGTCGCCAAATTCATTCGGCCCATTGGGACTATGATGCTTCAATGGGGCCGAGGCGTTAAAGCCTCGGAAATCGGAGGAGAAAAATCGCATTGTTGGAGAAGAGTTACGGCTTCAATGGGGCCGAGGCGGTAAAGCCTCGGAAATCCTCTTTGCTATTGTTTGCGGGTTCCTCGGCTCAGTGCTGCTTCAATGGGGCCGAGGCGGTAAAGCCTCGGAAATGCGACAACACAAACGACGGAGGTGCAACCATGGCGAGCTTCAATGGGGCCGAGGCGGTAAAGCCTCGGAAATCTTTTGTTCGCCGCGTTGAGTCTATCGGTTTGACCAACCTTCAATGGGGCCGAGGCGGTAAAGCCTCGGAAATCTTCTTGCGGGCTAGTGTCATGCGGTTGCTGCAGGCGCTTCAATGGGGCCGAGGCGGTAAAGCCTCGGAAATCTTTAAGAGAGGAGTTTTACTCAAGTATACCTTTGGCGCTTCAATGGGGCCGAGGCGGTAAAGCCTCGGAAATCTTAGCTCATCCTTGCCGTCTCCTTCCAGAAGAAAAGGCTTCAATGGGGCCGAGGCGGTAAAGCCTCGGAAATCGCTTTTTGGGGGTAGAAATAGCGAAAAGCTAGGGAGCTTCAATGGGGCCGAGGCGGTAAAGCCTCGGAAATCACCACGGAAGTGGAATCGGTAGTCACAATTGATGAGCTTCAATGGGGCCGAGGCGGTAAAGCCTCGGAAATCGCTGCAGCAAGATTGTCTCTGTGTCGCCGAGGAGTCGGCTTCAATGGGGCCGAGGCGGTAAAGCCTCGGAAATCCATACTTGAATCCGCCGTCACGCAAGATTTCTTGATGCTTCAATGGGGCCGAGGCGGTAAAGCCTCGGAAATCGATTTGAATTTGGATTTGGATTTGGCTCTGTTTTGAGCTTCAATGGGGCCGAGGCGGTAAAGCCTCGGAAATCGCCGATATGGTATCGCCTCCGGTCAGTCGCTTGATGCTTCAATGGGGCCGAGGCGGTAAAGCCTCGGAAATTTCCCGACCAGTTCAGCCCGATGTTGCTTAAGGACAGCTTCAATGGGGCCGAGGCGGTAAAGCCTCGGAAATCAGGCTCAGCAAGCGGCCGAGCCTGAAGTGCCGTACGAAGCTTCAATGGGGCCGAGGCGGTAAAGCCTCGGAAATCATCAAAACCGTCATGAATGGCCTGCACGGCACGATAGCTTCAATGGGGCCGAGGCGGTAAAGCCTCGGAAATCTAGACTCGTGAACACGAACGATAGGTTCAATCTGCTGCTTCAATGGGGCCGAGGCGGTAAAGCCTCGGAAATCGTGTAAAGGTCTAACAATGCCTGTTCATCAAAGTAAGTGCTTCAATGGGGCCGAGGCGGTAAAGCCTCGGAAATCCAACGTCAATGAAAGGTTTGGCACCGGTCATTTCCTGCTTCAATGGGGCCGAGGCGGTAAAGCCTCGGAAATCTCGGTATGTTGTGGACCACGTGGGTGGATACAACGTTTTGCTTCAATGGGGCCGAGGCGGTAAAGCCTCGGAAATCATCGAGCAGCAAGAAAAGGCCATTGAAGCAGCAGATGCTTCAATGGGGCCGAGGCGGTAAAGCCTCGGAAATCGATCACAGGCCTCCTGCGCTGGCGACGGCAGCGCGAGGCTTCAATGGGGCCGAGGCGGTAAAGCCTCGGAAATCTTGCTTATTGCCATCAGCACGCAGGCGCCAGGCGAGCTTCAATGGGGCCGAGGCGGTAAAGCCTCGGAAATCCTCGATCAAGTTAGGCGATTTCGGGCACAACAGGCTGGCTTCAATGGGGCCGAGGCGGTAAAGCCTCGGAAATCGTGAACAGGGAGACGATGCTGGAGTAGGTGAGGAATGGCTTCAATGGGGCCGAGGCGGTAAAGCCTCGGAAATCGTTCGAAATCCCCAAACCGGCCAAATAGAGGTACATGGCTTCAATGGGGCCGAGGCGGTAAAGCCTCGGAAATCTTCAGGAGACGGTAAAGAAACTGATCGCCCTAAAAGGCTTCAATGGGGCCGAGGCGGTAAAGCCTCGGAAATCTTTGCAGTACAACGTGAGCCGGCCTTGTGTTAACTGGCTTCAATGGGGCCGAGGCGGTAAAGCCTCGGAAATCGACATTTTAAATTTCTCCCCAAAAAATTCCGTTCCAGCTTCAATGGGGCCGAGGCGGTAAAGCCTCGGAAATCTCCACCTATGACGATGATGGCAATGTGTCGCAAATCGCTTCAATGGGGCCGAGGCGGTAAAGCCTCGGAAATCCCCAATCCGAGATCACTCTATTCACCTGCTCGGCGATGCTTCAATGGGGCCGAGGCGGTAAAGCCTCGGAAATCGTTGAGAAAGACGCTGCTGGGAACCGAAAATTCAATGCTTCAATGGGGCCGAGGCGGTAAAGCCTCGGAAATCACCTTGCGCGGATAATGTTGCTGGCGCACACAAAGGCTTCAATGGGGCCGAGGCGGTAAAGCCTCGGAAATCGAGGCACAGATAGAAGCGTTGGAGAAACAGAGCAGGGCTTCAATGGGGCCGAGGCGGTAAAGCCTCGGAAATCCCTCCTATAAGATTCAACTCGCGCACTTACTTATACGCTTCAATGGGGCCGAGGCGGTAAAGCCTCGGAAATCCAGGTATCTTTCTCGGGTAAATCGATAAATGGAAAGCTTCAATGGGGCCGAGGCGGTAAAGCCTCGGAAATCTGTGGCTGCGAAGAAAGTGCAGTGGAATTCAGTGCGAGCTTCAATGGGGCCGAGGCGGTAAAGCCTCGGAAATCCCTAAGACAGACTTAAACCAACCCCACAACACTCTGATGCTTCAATGGGGCCGAGGCGGTAAAGCCTCGGAAATCGCTACCGTTCGTCCTGGACGACGCGGTGCATGCGGTGGCTTCAATGGGGCCGAGGCGGTAAAGCCTCGGAAATCGCCGCCGGCTACAATCATACCCTCGCCCTCAAAACGCTTCAATGGGGCCGAGGCGGTAAAGCCTCGGAAATCCTCGCCGCAAACGATATTCTGGGTATCGCCGCGATTATGGCTTCAATGGGGCCGAGGCGGTAAAGCCTCGGAAATCATTGTTACACCGAAAGACACGTCTCAGTGGAAAAACGCTTCAATGGGGCCGAGGCGGTAAAGCCTCGGAAATCTTGCTTTCCAGATTCTTTCGGCTGCGAAGTACCTGGCTGCTTCAATGGGGCCGAGGCGGTAAAGCCTCGGAAATCCTTTCAGTTCTACCCTCGGATTATAAGTTACCTACAGGCTTCAATGGGGCCGAGGCGGTAAAGCCTCGGAAATCCAGTATACGAAGCCGTTGGTAAATGCGGCTACGATCCCGCTTCAATGGGGCCGAGGCGGTAAAGCCTCGGAAATCCGGCGCCGTGGCACTTGTTATGGCCATGGGCATTGCGCAGCTTCAATGGGGCCGAGGCGGTAAAGCCTCGGAAATCCTGGAGAAACTGGCGGTCGCTAATGTTGTACTGCAAGCTTCAATGGGGCCGAGGCGGTAAAGCCTCGGAAATCCTTCTGCAGGGACGACCTTGAGCATTGCTGAGGGGGCTTCAATGGGGCCGAGGCGGTAAAGCCTCGGAAATCAATGAACTCTTGGCTGCTGGTATCGCCGCAATACAGCTTCAATGGGGCCGAGGCGGTAAAGCCTCGGAAATCTCAACACGCGACTAATGTATGGGCTAAAGCTTGTGGAGGCTTCAATGGGGCCGAGGCGGTAAAGCCTCGGAAATCCCTTCGTGTGTCCTAGTTTACCGGGCGAACCACAAAGCTTCAATGGGGCCGAGGCGGTAAAGCCTCGGAAATCGTCCTTTAAAAAAACATATTCCCCATCCTTCTCTGTATAGCTTCAATGGGGCCGAGGCGGTAAAGCCTCGGAAATCCAGAAATTATGGTCAAGTTGCTGGAATTGTTCACTGCTTCAATGGGGCCGAGGCGGTAAAGCCTCGGAAATCGTCATAGGTATGCGAACCGATGTTGCGCGACTAAGGCTTCAATGGGGCCGAGGCGGTAAAGCCTCGGAAATCGTTGTGAGGAAGGCCCCACCAAGTCGGCATCTACAGCGCTTCAATGGGGCCGAGGCGGTAAAGCCTCGGAAATCTGGCCAAAGAAGCGCACGAAAGAAAGAAGGGTGGGGCTTCAATGGGGCCGAGGCGGTAAAGCCTCGGAAATCTCGCAATTTCGCACTGCTCATGGAGCAACGCACTGGGCTTCAATGGGGCCGAGGCGGTAAAGCCTCGGAAATCCCGACGAGGTGCGGGCGGCTGCGCACGCAATGAACCAGCTTCAATGGGGCCGAGGCGGTAAAGCCTCGGAAATCCTTTGTTGCTGAGCCTATTGCAGCAGAGGATTGGATGCTTCAATGGGGCCGAGGCGGTAAAGCCTCGGAAATCGTTCTGTGGGGCGCTGGCTCCTGTCTTATCCCGATGCTTCAATGGGGCCGAGGCGGTAAAGCCTCGGAAATCATCCAAGCCCATGGGCACCGATGCATCATCAGCGGGCTTCAATGGGGCCGAGGCGGTAAAGCCTCGGAAATCAACACCCTGATAAAATTCACTTATCCGCCCCTATAGCTTCAATGGGGCCGAGGCGGTAAAGCCTCGGAAATCAAGACGCGTGCTGAGAGGATATTGGCCAATGGTGGAGCTTCAATGGGGCCGAGGCGGTAAAGCCTCGGAAATCATGGAGTAAGTCATGACCACGAAATTAATCATCATGCTTCAATGGGGCCGAGGCGGTAAAGCCTCGGAAATCTGCCGATTGGGTGGTGCAACGACTCCATTCTCCCGAGCTTCAATGGGGCCGAGGCGGTAAAGCCTCGGAAATCGATGTCGTATTCGTTAGCAGGGTTGCCCCTGGCTAGCTTCAATGGGGCCGAGGCGGTAAAGCCTCGGAAATCCCTTATCCGCCCCTATACCAAACGTAATGGCTGACGAAGCTTCAATGGGGCCGAGGCGGTAAAGCCTCGGAAATCCCTTCGCACAATCTCCTGGAAGCTCTCTTTATCCGGCTTCAATGGGGCCGAGGCGGTAAAGCCTCGGAAATCCTTGTTTGTTCGGCAGTATCTGGGATTTTCTTTACCGCTTCAATGGGGCCGAGGCGGTAAAGCCTCGGAAATCTTGGCAAGGAGATTGAATCGCATTCAGACCTTTTTCACGCTTCAATGGGGCCGAGGCGGTAAAGCCTCGGAAATCGCTTATTCAATAACAATGGAGTTTGTTATGGACCTGCTTCAATGGGGCCGAGGCGGTAAAGCCTCGGAAATCGTACAACGCGCACCCCGGATGGAATATGACACCTCCGCTTCAATGGGGCCGAGGCGGTAAAGCCTCGGAAATCGCCGTCCCATCCGGCGCATCCACGAGCAGGCCGGCCATGCTTCAATGGGGCCGAGGCGGTAAAGCCTCGGAAATCTTGTTTTGTCCTTGACGTCAAGCAGCATATATTGCGCTTCAATGGGGCCGAGGCGGTAAAGCCTCGGAAATCCGCCAGAGAACGCGAGGCCCTAGCAGCACCAGGTGGCTTCAATGGGGCCGAGGCGGTAAAGCCTCGGAAATCATGATATGTTCACGCTTTGGCTTGACGAAGCCCAAAAGCTTCAATGGGGCCGAGGCGGTAAAGCCTCGGAAATCGCGGCTACCGCTTGCATGGCCGTTGAGCTGACCAATGCTTCAATGGGGCCGAGGCGGTAAAGCCTCGGAAATCTTTGTAATCCACTCTTTCCGGTGGCTGATACTTCGGCTTCAATGGGGCCGAGGCGGTAAAGCCTCGGAAATCCAGCAACTGGGGTGGTATCATTCCACCCCAGAATACGCTTCAATGGGGCCGAGGCGGTAAAGCCTCGGAAATCTTGGCTTGAGCCTAGGGCGTTCACACAATCCCCTCGCTTCAATGGGGCCGAGGCGGTAAAGCCTCGGAAATAAGCCTGCTCTCGACCTTGCCTCTTTCCGACACATGCTTCAATGGGGCCGAGGCGGTAAAGCCTCGGAAATGAGGGTGACCGAGTCGGTCAACCCATGAAGTTACTGGCTTCAATGGGGCCGAGGCGGTAAAGCCTCGGAAATGTCGCATCCATGTGATGCGCGATATGGGCAATGGCAAGCTTCAATGGGGCCGAGGCGGTAAAGCCTCGGAAATCATGAATGCCGGCATCGTCGTCCCAACAATGCCTCGGCTTCAATGGGGCCGAGGCGGTAAAGCCTCGGAAATGATTGGGCAAGGCCCTTGTCGGGACAGTGAAATTTGCTTCAATGGGGCCGAGGCGGTAAAGCCTCGGAAATCCCGCCTTTGTCGTTGGCGTGTTCGCACGGTTTTGCGGGTTTGGATTCGAGCGGTGATGATCGTCGCCCACAATGTATCCACAACACCGTATTCCATGACCAGGACCTCCCCCCCTTACCATTTTCAGTTTTCAAAGACCGTCGGCTTTGCGAGCGCTGCCGGGCTTCGCCAGCGCACTGGAGCGCTCGCGGCCCATGGGCAGCTCCACCTCATACTATGATCGGCTCCTTAGGAATGGGCCGGTACGGCTTTCCCAAGCTTAAGACCTTGGGCTGCACGGCGTCTGCTGGTCCCAGATCCAAGATCAGCACATGGTCATCTTGATGATGAATAATCTTGCGAACGGTTTCTTCCATGCGTAGCCGCCGCATTCGATTCAACCGGCATTGAAACACGGAAAGTTGCACCCATTCGCCATAAGCCTTCATGGCTGTGTAGAGACGCCGCCATCTTTTGTCATCGCGAATATCGTAACAGACAAGATAGAGATGTTCCATGGCTTTTCCTTACATAGGGCACGTCCCTTTTCAGGAAAGCACTCAGCGCGTGATGAAATTGGGATAGTGGGAAATTTCCCCCGCAAGATAGCGCACCAGCAAACGAGCTTGCACCTCAAGAATCCGTCGATAGTTCACCTTGTACTTGAAGATGGGATGCGTGATCTCTTGCCCGAGTCGTCTTTCAAAAGCTGCGATGAACTTCTTGCGTCCAGCCGGAGCCAGCGCGCAAGAACCGGCCGCATAGACAAAATCCTTCGAATGCAACTCGCCGTTGTTGATGGCCGTAATCACCGCGGAATCTGCAAGCAATGGACGAAACGGCTCCATCATATCCAGAGCCAGAGCTGGCCGGCCATACCTAGGCTGGTGATAAAATCCACGGTAGGGGTCAAGCCCCACGGCGGAAAGCACCACATGCCACTCGCGTACCAGCATGGCATAGGCAAACGAAAGCATCGCATTGACGGGATCCCGAGGAGGTCGTCGGTTGCGCTTTTCGAAATCAAACGCCATGCAGCCGTCTTCATCGGTTCTGAGCATCCGCGCAAAATGTTGAAAATAGCGGTTTGCTGCCGCACCTTCGACGCCAAGCAGGCTGTCCAGCGATGTTGCACGTGCCGCAGCGCGGATGTCGGCTTTCATAAGGGCCATCAGTCTTTTAAGCGACTTGTCGTCGTTCTGATCCCCTCGCCAATTGCGGCGAAGCAACGTGCGACAGTTGGCAATCTTGGCGGCAACCCAGCCTCGAGCCAGCTGGAGACACTTAGCGGGGTCAAAACTGGTGCGATACTGATAGGTGCGCGTTTCCACATTGCGGTGTCCGGTCCCGACGCTATGACCCAGGAACCAACCGCCATAGCTCAAATAGGTCACGGGGATTTCTCGACGAAAGCATTCGTGCAAAGCCGGTGTGCTTATGCCCACGGCCCCATATAGCACCACCTGCGAGATGTCGCCCAAACGGACCTCGGCTACTGTTTCATTGTTTTCCTGAACAACCAGCCGCTCTCCCTTTTTGCGAATGTAGGACGCCTGAGACTGCACATACAAGGGCAAGGCCGAATCCATGGCGGGATAGATGGGGCGGGGCTCAAAGTCCGGTTGATTTCCGCGCAGAAAGCGTAATTCATCGGGAAGACAGATGCCGACCAAAGAACATTTGGTGCACTTGGGACTGCTTTCCAAAGGGGGCGGTATCTTTCCACTTTCGGCTGTTTCCCGAAGTCCTTGAATGGCTTGGAGCGTGGTCTCCACCAGGTCTTGGTCAAAGGGCACCCGAACGCGCTCTCTAGAAGCCATAAAGTAAAGGACTCCCGAGTCGCAACGGTAACCGTGTTCCCGAAGAAGCAGCCCTTGCACACATAGTTGTACCCGTTCGGGAAGATAAGCGCCTTGGGCCACATGCGGCCGCTTGCCTCGCTTGTAGTCCACCGGGTGCACGTGGTCTTCGGCGCCTTCCACCAAATCGATGCGCGCGATGACCCCCAACTGTGCCGACGCCAAGTCCACCGAACGCGCGTGTATGTGCTCTGGCTGCTCTTCAGGTTCTGGAAGCCGACCTTTCTTTTGGTCCACGTTTCGGTGTTTCATCTGCCCATCCACCGTATATTCATTATGGGCAAACTCCCCCTGAACCCACTCCAAATACGCCAACCGTGGACAATAGACGTATTCGTTGACCATGCGGGCCGGCACCAGGGGTGCCCCACCTGAGCGCTCAAACAAGGGTCTTGGGTGATCCGCGGGCTTTGGTTCTGGCATCCGTGCAAAACCTCCTTTCCTGCGGGCCCCATAACAGGTCGTTCGGCCGGTGGGGCGCCCCAAAAACAGCTTCCCGAGGGCTCTAACCATGTATGTGCGCCGAGCGTCACAAGGGTTTGAAGAGGCCCAGTCCAAAGTGGCAACTAAAACCCAGGGCCAGAGGCCCTCGAATGGGTTCCGGGAATCGAAGGCGCCAGAAGCTGCCAAGGCGATCTGGTTGGTTTAAACCTCTTCGCGATCGAAAACGGCGAAAGTGAATGGGCCGTCGCATCCGGCCCTTGCCCACATTTACTTCCGCCAAAGACTCCAACGCAGAGGGCTCCGGCAGGCCCCGTGCGCGACACTCTCGGCGGATCTGATCTTGAACCGTAAAGCGCTTCTTGACATGCCACGGATGCAGGTAAGGCGTACAGGACACCCAAACCGCACTCGGTCCGGTCAGCTCGGGCGCCAGCTCCGAATCGCTGATGCCCTCCAGAAGCACCCGCCACTCGTAGCCGTCTCGGCTCCATAGGCGATTCAAGGCTTCAAGGACCCTTTGCTGCTCGGCATCCATACCATCGGGTACGTGCACAAGAAGGCGATCGATGTAGCCGTCCCCGTTACTGTCCCATGGCACGTAAAAAGCATGGCGGTGAGGTCTGTTTTGCACCAAGCCATGGCCCGAGAAAACCGCCGGAATGTTGTGCTCTCCGTATCGGTGTTTTGCTCGACTCAACACGGCGATTCGAAGCAACTCGCCGATGCGCACCGTCTCTTCCACCCGAGGCAAAGGCTTGCCGGTGAGCACGAACACGGCGGTTGTGTTCCGACGAACCGGATGCCTCTTGACATGGCGTCGAGGCGTCAGGGCATCGACGGGACGCAGGTACTGTACCTTGCGAGCCGCAGGCGGTTGACTCCACCCGAGTTGGCGAAGTGTTCCGGTGTCCACGCACAGCGCGTCGAGAAAATCTTCTGGAAGCGTTGGGGCAAGCCTTTTGGCAGACCCTTTGTCCTGCAGGAATTGCGAGCGGCGCCGAGCATATTCCTCGGGGGGCAAGGCGGCAAGCAAAGTCACCGGCTCACCGCCCAAGGCCGAACGTTTTCCTCGCCCTTCGAAATCCATTGGCCGACAGTTGGTTTCGGGAGCATGGTCCAACGGCCGCGCGTCAATCCACGATTCGGCGCGGCCCAGATAACCCATCACTTGGAGTAAATCACCCAAAAGTGTCCGTTGCTGAGCTGACAGTTCCACCGTGGGCCAGACCACCACCAAAGGCTCACGGCAATCCACGGCGGCAAAAGCATCCAGCACCAAGGGCTTGCTCTCTTTTGGCGACGCCGGCGGCATGTAGTGACGGGCATGGCTGTGGCTGGCCGGCGGTAAACGATACTCGGGGAGCTCTTGCGCCAAAGACTCGGTGAGTCCCTGCATGGTGGCTTTGGAGTGCTTTTCACTCCATTTAACCTTGTGGTGCCAGGTGCTAATGAGCGCGCGAAGAATACGCCAGGGTTCCGGAGGCCAAGCTACGGCGCCTTCATTGACATGCCGGTCCCACGGCGTGGCATGATAGCGTCCGGCCAAAAATCTGAATTCAACAGCAACCATGGCTTATTTCCTATACGTCACGGTGTTTTGCTCAAACTTGGCGTGGGGCTTGGCGGCTTCGATGAGCTGAGGCAGTGCCTCGGACAATTCTTTGAGATTCGGAAGCTCAAACCCCTGCGGCCTCTGCACTTCCACGCTTTCACACTCAAGGTCGCAGGCGGTACGAAGGCGCAAGCCCTGGTCCAAAAAGGCCCTTATCTTGTACAAAGCAATGGCGATCAGAAGATGCTCAACGGGAGGAGAAAAGCCGTAACCGCGTAATTGGGCCAAGTCTAGATTGAAGTAAGCGTTGATTTCAGACGCGACGAATTCATCGCGGGCAAAGGGAACCATGCCGAAACCTTTGGACGTGTCACCGGAGGGATTGACGATGTCGTTTTTTACACCGCCGCTGGCCGCGATTTTGACATCCTTTGCCTCAATGAATGCCGAAAGAGCACGCGGCAGCCGCAGACGTCCTCCCGCCAAAATCTTCGGCAAAAACACGCCATGAAGCAAAGCATTGACGTCCAAAGTCAGGAGCAATGCGGCGAGTTTTCGCAAATCCACCACACCCTTTTCCATGTCGGCCAGTTCCGCTTTCAGACGATCATGAATGCTCTTGTCCTGGCCTTCCAAGATGTAGGACGAGTTGATGCGATGCGCTTCCAACACCGAATTTGTCAGCACTTTGCCGTTTGCGTCCTTGACGCGCACAACGGATAAGCCTCTCAACGGAGCCACCCAGTCGTCCTGAACGGTGTCCCAGCAGACGGCTTCTAAGCGATTGGCCATGCTCTGCGCCGATTCCACCAAAAGCATGAGCGTGCCGTTGGGCCCCTCGTAAAGCGCGGGTCCGATTTCGGGAAAACCGGTTGGCTGGAATCGAGTGCCCTGCAATGGCTTTAATCGGGCTTTCAGCAGTAACCGAGGCGTGTCGTCAAGTTTCGAAAAATCTAGATGCATGGGAATCCTCCTCTTTATGTTGGTACGGATCACGATACCGGGCCATGGGGTTCCCGTGGTTGAAAAGTCTGCCAAGCACACCGCGCCAGGGCATCGTAGCGCAATGGAATGATTAGCGCAGCGGCCGCGCGGCGTGGATCAATGCCGGCCAAGAGCGGAAGATCCCTTAAGGGGACGACCGGGGTTAAGCCTGAAGCATGCAAACGTCGCCATGCTGTTAGAACGGCCCGGTTCCCGTGGTTTCCTCCGAGAAGCTGTTCAATCATGCCGGTCGGCAACGCCACATGCTCGTGGTCATGAAGCCAGCCCAAACGCCGCAAAATGCGGTCCGGCGTGACGGCGAATTTGAGCAGAACAAAGGCGGCCGGTAAGGCACCGCCATCGGTCGACGGGCTTTCCTCGCGCGGGATGTCACACAGGCTGAGACCACCCAT
This sequence comes from Desulfosoma caldarium, assembly GCF_003751385.1. Taxonomy (NCBI): domain Bacteria; kingdom Pseudomonadati; phylum Thermodesulfobacteriota; class Syntrophobacteria; order Syntrophobacterales; family Syntrophobacteraceae; genus Desulfosoma; species Desulfosoma caldarium. The sequence goes on from NZ_RJVA01000016.1 coordinate 152,940, forward strand.
CAAGGCTTGAATGCGCTCGTCCATGTGGCTCGAGCGCAAAAAGGCCCCTACATCGTCCAAACCGGCACCGGCGGAGCTGATAAGAGGCTTGTCGGATAGGTTTAGATCCTTGGTTAGACGCAGACGTCTTTGTAGAATGTCGACCAACTGGTCTTGCAGACGTTTTTTCTGACCGCAGTACCATCGCCCCTGCTGCTGTGCATCCGACGTCAACCATTCGTTCGACCGAGGAGATACGGGATACAGGTGGGCGCGCAAGGGCATGGGTTCGCCTTCCAGGCCCCGAAGCCCGGCAAGGGCCTTCGCGATGCGAAAGGCCGGCGTGCCATCATCGGCCGCCGCCACCCAGCGATGGGACAGCTTCGGCACCGGAGGCACGTCCTTTCGGCCTTTAGAACTCAGGGCGAGCGTGGCTTGGATTTCCCGCAGCAAGATCAGCATCTCCTGAGCTTCCAAAGGTCGCAGTTGCTTTCCCGAAAATTCGAACAAACGGTCTTCAAGGCGTTTTCGAAGGCTTTGAATGCGAATGGGAACGTTGTTTTTAGAAGCAAAACGCCGAAACTCGACCAACCACAGTTCGCGGTCCAATTCGTCCAGCAAGGGTTCTTGAGGTTTTTCGTTCACCTCCACACGCCCTAAAGGGACGGCTAGGCAGTTATCGCCCGAGCGCTTAAGGAGTCCGAAGCGCTGAAAAGTGTGAACGCCTCGATAGGCCCCCAAGCGGTGAACCGCCCGCACGAAATCCAGAGCATCGCGCGCCGGTTGGCGACCCAGCACAACACGGCCCTCCGCCATCAGTGCTTGAACCTCCGCGTAGATGGCCGGTTGAGACCACAGGGGCATCCACAGCTCACCGCGCGCATTTTTACTATCCTCCGGGCCCACAGCCCCGGAGCCTGCACCGACGGCTTCCACCGTAAAAGGGTAACTCAGCACTCCGGAGGGCTCATTGGCATGGCGACGCACAGCAGCGGCGGCGAACGCCATAGCTCCTTCGATCATTAGAACGAAGTCCCACGGGTTCATCAGGGAATGGGACTTAAAGCCGGTGGTGGCATTGGGCCCTCCCACATGCCCAGGAGAAAACTGGCCTATGGCCGACTTTTTCATTCCCGGTGCCGGTTCGGCAAACAGCGCCATGACCAGCCATTGTTTTGTCTTCGATTTAGGGGCGTAGGGGTTGTCAACGAGTACGTCGAGCAGGCGTTGCATGTAATTATTGGAGAAGTCCAGATGACCGTCGTTGCCGCCGGTCCCCAAAAGGGGTGGGTACTTTGCCGTGCCGGCGGTTAACAACACAACCGCGTCGAACCAATGCAGGACCTCCTCCGGCATTTGGGATCGCAGGAGCATTTGGAGGTTTGTCTTTTCCTGTCCCTTAGGGCTGGCTGAGCGGTCCATTCCCTGCATCGCCCCTTCGGCGATGTTCAGGCACTGCTGGTACAAGTGAAAACGTGGGTCGGTGCTGCCGCGAATTGTTTCCAGAGCCTTTTTGTTATCCTTCTCGTAAAAGCCGCTGCCACCGTTCCAAGGTGCCAGAACGGGTGTTGGTGCGTATTCCTCAAGAAAAAATTTCACCACATCATCACGTTGAAAAGTGGTGCGCAACACAAACCGATCGGCATCCCAGTAGCCACGAATCGTGGAATCTTTTCGAGACAAAAGCCGTAGGACACCCACCGCCTTTAAGTAACTGGCAAGAGGCGTGGATGTGCAACCCTGCAAAACCACATCATTCATGGCCGTTCACCTCCTGTTCTATGGCCGAAGCGCGCCAATCCGCGATGCGCACGAGGGCCTCGAGCCAGGCCAGGCGAAAAGGGCCATGCTGCTCCAGTAGCCTCACGGTGCGCTCGATCCACGATGCGCCTTGTTCACCCTCGCCTATTTCCATGATGGCCAGTTGCAAAGTCATCTCCGGGCTGTGCTCTCCATCGAAATCCAGCGCGGGCAAACGATCGCCTTCCCAAACGCCTCGGGCGAAACGCCTAATTTCCGGCAAGGCTTCTTCCCCGGGCATGGCGCGAAGACTCATGCGGACCTTGCCGTGATGGGCGGCAATCAAGTAGGCGATGAGCTCGGCGTTGGGTTCACCGTCGTGGTTGGCCAACCAAGCGAGCATGCTGGCCAATTCATGGCGAAAATAGGGGCGACTATGTCTGGCTTGGCATGGGGATTTGGCTAAAAAACCAGGGGGTGCCGCCTCGCAGGCATGCATGGTCGCATCGAAAACGGGGTGCGTTTTGCCCACATCGTGCCAGCGTGCCGCTCTGACGACAATCTCTTTAAAGTCCGTTTCATCCACGGCATCGCAGAGCATTTTAGCCTGAGCCGCAACATGGCCCAGATGTTCGGGCAGTCCAACGGATTTTTTCTGGAGTGATCTTGGGTCGTTGACGTAAGCGTTTTCAGCCGTCTGCAAGGTCGGCGAAATCACGGGGACCGAGGATTTTTCTTGGGCATCGAACCCCATGTCCTTTAGGTAGCCTCCATCCGCGGCACGCACAAGCAGGGTCATGCCCGGCCGGGGGTCACGATCGCATGGTCTCCACTGACTGTCCAGGCTGTCCCAGAACCAGATTCGCGTGTCCTTGCGTCTGAAAAAATCGCGGATCTGCCCCATGGATACGGGGCACAATTCGGCGCGCACCGGCCTTGCTTGGGGTATGGGATCATTGGGGTCCTCCTTGAAGTCTCGCCAGAAGACCTGAACCCCTGGGGGGCCCGTGTCCCGAATGTAATCGGAGATATCCACATCGAAGCCGGAGAGATCGGGGTCGGTGTTGAAAAGGTCGAGCAGGTCTTTGCGCCGAAGCACGGCGGACAATGGGCGAGGTTCATCAATTGAAGGGAGATCTCTGGGACTGGCGCTTTCAAGCCCGGTGAGCTTTGCCCGCGCAGACTGCAGGGTTTCTTGCGTGTAGGGAAGCGGGTCCGCATCGTCTTCGATGTTCACCCAAAAAACCCGTGCCCCGTCGCCCGAGTGTTCGCCGTAACGGTTACATCGTCCAAAGCGCTGGACCATCGAGGCCCAAGGGGCCAACTCGGTGATCAAGCACGCGGATGAAATATCCACGCCCGCTTCGATGGCCTGGGTGGCCACAATGATGCGATCCCGTTCGTCTTCATCCCGCAAGCGTCGCGCCTGCTCCTCTCGCTCAGCAGCACGGAATCGGGCGTGAATCAAAAGGTCTTGGCTTTCGGGCCGTCGCTCGCGGAGTAGACGATAGAGACCTTGAGCCCGTTCCACGCGATTGACAATCACGAGAGTTTGACTTTTCGCGTCATGTTCTTCCAAAACGAAATCAAGCAAATCGTGAAGATACGCATTGAGGCCTTGGCGATTTTTGGCTGCTGCGCTTAGAGAAACCTGTGCCTGGGCAAGACGCTTGGGGGCGCACAACCTGTTTTGCGCCTTTTTCCGGTCTTCGTCGTCAAGAGTCAGGGACCGCAAATCGCTCAGATGAGGGTGCATATCAACCGTGTCCAGCCAGGCCATGTTCATGGTGGCAGAAATCCACAAAGATCGGCTGCCTTTTGCCAACGGAAAGCTGCGGTGAAAGGCCTCCAGTTGAGCGGACGTGGCGAGGGCGGCCCCCATCAATTGCACTTCGTCAAAAGCCCAAAGGCCATCGTTATGAAGCAAAGCAAAATGGACAGGCCACAGATAGCGGCTCATGCCGTAACCCCGCATGAGCGCCCGGGACAGGAGCATATCCTGCGTTCCGACAAGGATCATGTCCTCTTCAGGATATTCCGCCCAGCTTTTTAGATCGGACTCGCCACCCATCAGTTGATGGACGGAAACTTTGCCTCTTCCCGCCTGATCAAAGACGCCGAGATGCTCCAGCCACTTGCGAATGCTGTTCACGGTTTGCTCCACAAGGACCCGCATGGGCAGGCACCAAATCAGCCGACGGGGGGTTCCACCTTCCGGGACGCCTTTGTCCCCTCCTGGTCGCCAACCTCGCTTGTAGAGCCAAGCAAGCGTGACCGCCGCGGTCTTTCCCATCCCGGTGGGCACATGAAGCACGTGAGGCCAGGCATCCACGGCCAGCCGCTCTTGATAGGGGTAAGGCTTCTCAAAGCCGGTCGCTCGTTGAAAAAAGGATCGATAGTCCATACCTGTGCGTCTCCTTTTTTGCCTGCTCCGTGGGCCTTTCGCTGTTCAGGACGCGCCGACCGTCGCGCCGAAAATGTAAAGCGTTTCGGGTCGTGCCCTCTTCGACCATGTCCAACGGTACGCTGTGATGGAATTTTACAAAGCTGACGAGCTCATATGATGAGCCTGTAAAAAAATTTTTTAGGCTTTATCGTAGAGAAACAAAATGCGCTTGGCTTCTTCGCGAACTTGGTGACGCAGGGCCTGTGGCTCAATCACTTCCACCTCGGCGCCGTACTTCAACACATGCCGCCGAATCTCCGTCAAATCCGCAATGGGTACCGAAAGCGTGAGGGATCCGTCCTCCTCCATGCGCATTTTCTGATCCTTGTGCCAAATTTGGTCCCGAATGATGCGGGCAATGTTTGGAGAAAAACGAAGCACCGCCTTTTGCACCACCCCTCCGCGATAGATGCCAAAGGCCGTGTCGAGAAACCGGCTCACGTCGAATTGTTGCCCTTCATAGCGACGCGAAAGGACCTCCACCTCCCCCATGCGGCTGAGCATGAAAATGCGCGGTTCATCGCGGTAGTGGCAATAGGCGACGAGATGCCACGTTCCGCGGTAGTTGTGGAGTCGATAGGGTTCCACGACACGCCGCGCGGTTTGACCTGAATAGCCCGTATGATACACGATTCGAAGAATCCGCCTTTGAAGGATGGCGTCCGCCACCGTTTTCAGTAGTCGCATGTCACAGTCGGCCCATTCCACGTTTTCAAAAGAGACGGCCTCAAGAATACGCGGACCGAAGTGCATGGTCAGGAGCTCCTTGACTCTTTCGTGAAAGCTTCGAATCTCCTGGGGAAGTGAGTTGAGGTTTTGGGTCATTTGGCGGCAAAGGCCATGCATGAGCAGCAATTGATGAGCGTCGAACCAGTAGGGGGGAAGTTCAAACGAGGCGTCGGTTAAAAAATATCCCCGACGTTGCCGGTCGTAGGCCACGGGAGCCCCCAGACGGTCGCGAAGGAAGGCCACATCGCGCTTGAAAGTGCTGGAAGACACTTCAAAGCGTTCTTGGTAGCTCGCCGCCGTGGGGAAAGCGTGCTGTTTCAGCTGCGTAAAAAACCAGAAGATTCGGTCCAGCATGCCAAGAACACCGGTCCAAGATCGTGGCGCCACATTTGAATAACGAAACCTTGAAACGGAAGTTAAGCCACACAAGCCACGGGCATGGAAAGAAAACCATAAGTATCTTGGGGATTATCAGTTGCCATGCGATGGGTCAAGGAAAACAACCATCGCCTACGAAGCCTGAAAAGCTTTCGGCGGACCAGCGGGGGGAAAAGTTTGGGCCTTCAGGCGAGTTCGCCGGAATCCTGGACCAGACGGGGCACCAGCTCGCCGGCTTTACCTCGCAAGCTTACGGCAAAGGCGCGGCTATAAGGCGTGGGTTCTAGGTTGATTTCCACGACGAAGGCACCGTGCTGCTGGGCATAGACGCCCATGGAGGCGGCGGGCTGCACAACGCCCGAGGTTCCGATAACCAGCATGAGATCGCAGTGTTCCAGACTGGTGTAGGCGCGCTGCAGAACGTCGGCATCCAAAGACTCGCCGAACCAGACCACGTCCGGGCGAAGCATGCCGCCGCAGGCCTCGCAGTGGGGTGGAAACGGAATAGGCACGCGCCGGTCTTCGGTTTTGAGGCCGCATCGTGTGCAACGGACCCACCAGATGTTGCCATGCAGTTCAAGGACGGAACGAGATCCGGCGGCCTGATGCAGCCCATCAATGTTTTGCGTCAAAAGGACGAAATGTTCGCAGCGCTGTTCCAAGGTCACCAAAGCTTTGTGCGCGTCGTTGGGCTTCAGGGGGTGCAACACTTCTCGGCGATAATTGTAGAATTCCCACACCAGCTGAGGATCTTTGGCAAAGGCTTCCGGGGTAGCCAGGTCCGTGGCCCGATAGGTGCGCCATAAACCGCCAGCGCCTCGAAAGGTGGGCACGCCGGATTCCGCCGAGATGCCTGCCCCCGTGAGCACCACGATGCGGCGGGCCTGCCGCAATTTATCTCGAACCATCTCCATGTTTTTCGCCACCTGCTCCGGCCGACTCACAGGGCCCCTCCTTCGTCCAAGGATCGAAAAATGGCGTAAATATCAAGCCCTCGGCGTCGAAATCCTTCCAGCCCGTAGACCATATTGGCTTCCAAAACCCACCAGCGACCGTGGGCAAAACAGATGTCCAGACCCACTTCATCAAAACGGCACACGGTGGCCGTCCATCGGGCAAAATCCAGAGCTTCTTGCGGAATGTTTTCGAAATCGATGGAACCACCTCGGGATACATTGTTCCGGAACTCTCCGGCCGGAGCCTTTCGCCAGTAGGCATGCACCACCTGCTGGGCAATGAGCACCACGCGAAGATCCCTGTCGATGGGAAGGTATTCTTGAATGTAGGCCGGATGATGCGCCGACAGGTAGGATTCCAGATCCTTTGGCGTGCGCACCAGCCAAACCCCTTCACCCTGTGAGGATCCCACGGGCTTCTTGGCGACAAAGGGATAGGGAAAATCCCGTTCTATGCGTTTGGCGCGGTTGGAGCCGTAATAGAGCTTGGTTCGAGGGTGCGGTACATCCAGGAGCTGAAACAGGGCGGTCTGGCGAATCTTATGGCCCATAAAGCCGTAATAGTTCTGAGGAAAAACTCTCTTGCCCAAGGAGCGAAAGAGGTCTTCGTAGAGCCGACTGGGGTAATAGACGATGGAGCTTTCTGCGATTCGTTCGCGGACCTCTTTGGGATAATCCATCCAGTTGGGCTGTACGCCCACACAGTCCACGGAAGGGCAGTGTCGCAGGCGCTTTCCCAAAGACACACGTTTATTCACCATCGTCTTCCCCTCTCACCGTTTTTATGTGACACAGCAAAAGGGAGCATGTCAAAATTTTCATGATGGTCCCATTCAAACATAGGAGCGAGGTCATGGTGCGGATTGTTGCCCTGTTTGGAAGTCCGAGAAGATCCGGAAACACCTCCACCCTGCTTTCTCACGCCGTTGAGGGGGCCCGCGACGTCGGTGCGGTCGTGGACTGTTTTCATCTGCGCGACTTTAAGATTTCTCCGTGTTTGGAACTCTACGGGTGCAAAACCTCGGGGCGATGCATCATCGAAGACGACTTTCAAAAAATCGCCGAGGCCATTCAGCAATCCCGCGGCATCATGCTGGCTTCACCCGTTTTCTTTTACACGGTATCGGCGCACACGAAGATCTTCATGGATCGATGCCAGTCACTGTGGGTCAAACGCTATTGGATTGATGGCGTCCCGTTCGGATCGAAAAACTACGATCGTCGCGGTTTTTTTATCGCCGCCGGGGCCACGCAGGGCAAAAAACTTTTTGACGGCGTGTTGCTGACTGTCCGCTACTTCTTTGACGCCCTGGGTGCCGACCTCTGGGACAGTTTGTTGGTGCGCGGCGTCGATGCGGAAGGCGACATTCTTCAACGGCCCCAGGACTTGATCGCCGCACGGGAAAAGGGTAAAGACTTCGCCCGGGTTCTCATGGAAGGCCCCTGTTGAAGCTTGAGCGAAAATGCTCTGAGAGCGTGACACGGGTGTGGCGCCGCACGGCGCGATAAGGTGTCGCGGCTTTCGCTGTATTTACATAGGTTGCAGAGAGAAAGGGCGGGCAGGATGCCCGGCCCTTTGGAACACGGGGAGGAAGACGGTGGAGGATAAAAGCCAAAAGGCCTTTCTCATACTGAACAGCCTCTTTGTGGGCAGTCTGGTCATCGCCTCGGTTTTGGCAAGCAAGATCATCACGGTTTTTGGGTTAGTGGTGCCCGCGGGCGTGCTGGCCTACTGCGTGACCTTTGTGGTCACCGACGTGATCGGTGAACTTTGGGGCCGGGAAAAGGCAAAAACGGTGGTTTTGGGAGGGTTTGTCGCACTTGTCTTTTCCCTGCTTTTGGTGCGCCTCGCCTTGATGTGGCCTTCAGCGCCGTTTTGGCCACATGAGCCGGCCTTTCGAACTGTTTTGGACAGTACGTCCCGCATCATCGTGGCCTCCTTCGGCGCCTATCTTCTCAGCCAATACCACGACGTGTGGGTCTTTCACCTGCTGCGTCGGCTCTCGGGAGGAAAACATCTGTGGCTGCGAAACAATGCCTCCACAGCCGTCTCCCAGCTCATTGACACCGTGGTCTTCATTACCATCGCCTTTTATGGGGTCATGCCCATCGCTCCCTTGATTCTTGGCCAATGGATTATCAAGCTCGGCATCGCGTTTCTGGACACGCCGGTCATCTACGCCGTCGTCTGGGTGCTCAAGACGCGCCGATGGGCTCCGGCGGGCTCGGTTCTTCCCACACCCTCCACCCGATGAGGCTTTTTCCATGATGGGCCAGGGGCCCCAAAAGCCTGGGGAACACCAGCTCAAGAGGGCCTGGGTATTCCTCAAACCCTTGGTGGGCCGCTATGCGTGGCGCTTGGTATTCGGCTTTTTGTGCCTGGCTGTGGTGGACCTGTTGCAACTGTGGATTCCTCGCGTCATGAAACACGCCGTGGACGGGGTTTCCACCGGCGAAGATTCCGGCTGGCTGGCCGTGCGGGTGGCTCAGATCGTCGTCTTGGCCCTGATCATTGCCGTCCTGAGGTATTTCTGGCGGTATTTCCTTTTGGGTTTTTCGCGGCTTCTGGAAAAGGATATTCGCCGAACCATGCTGGCCCATGTGCTCACCCTGGACCGCACGGCCCTGCACGGGCGAAGCCCCGGCGATATTTTGGCCCTTTCCGGAAACGACCTCGCTTCGGTGCAGCTTGCCGCGGGCATGGGGCTGGTGGCTTTCGTGGATGCGATCTTTATGAGCCTGGCCGCATTGGCCTTTATGGCCGCCCTCCATGGAACATTGACGGCCGTCGCCGTTGCTCCCCTCCCCTTTCTGGCCCTGGCCACGCGATCCTTATCGGGCCGGCTGCATGCGCGCTTTGTGAAGGTTCAGGAAAAGTTTTCCGAACTCACCGAATGCGCGCGCACCACGCTCACATCCATTCGCTTGTTCAAGGCGTATAATCAAGAAGAGTCGCAAACGGCGCGATTTGATGCGCTGGGTCGTGCCTATGTGCACCACAACCTGCGGGCGGCCATAGTGGAAGGGACCCTTTTCCCCTTCGCCGGCCTGGTCAGCAACGCCAGCGTGCTCCTCGTCCTCTATTTCGGCGGCCTTCTGACCATGCACCAGGCCCTGACTGCGGGTGATTTCGTGGCGTTCATGGCTTACCTGCACCTGCTTACATGGCCCATGATGGCTTTCGGATGGGTGGCCAATCTGTTCCAACGGGGTCTGACGAGCCTGCAACGCATTCAGGAGCTTCTTGCGGACCGGGCGGCTTTGGAAGATCCGCCGCGCCCCGTTCGCCTTCCGACAGCGCCTTTTACCCTTCAGCTTCACGGCTGCACCTTTGCGTACCCCGCCATGGAAACTCCGGCGCTTCAGGATTGTTCCGTTACCCTTACCCCTGGCATCACGGGCCTTGTGGGACCGACGGGCGCGGGCAAGTCCACTCTGTGCGCCATTCTGACGCGTCTTTACCCCGTGCCTCGAGGCGCTTACACCGTGAACGGCTGCGACGTGAACGACCTGGGCATCGCCGACCTAAGGTCGCTCATGGCCTACGTGCCGCAGGAAGGGGTGCTTTTTTCCGATACGGTGGCTGCTAATATCGCCTTTGGGAAGCCCGACGCGACCCTGGAAGAGATTCAGGCGGTGGCGCGAGCGGCGGTCATTCACGATGAAATTGTCGCGATGGCCTCGGGCTATGAAACACGCTTGGGAGAAAAGGGTGTGCGCCTATCCGGAGGCCAGCGCCAGCGGATTGCGTTGGCCCGAGCCCTTTTGCTGGATCGGCCCATCCTGATCATCGACGATGCCCTTTCCGCGGTGGACACCGAAACGGAACAAAGAATCCTCAAGGAATTGGCAAAGCGCTGCCAGGGTAAGACCTGCTTGATCATCTCCCACCGAATCGCCCAGCTTGCGGACGCCCACAGACTCCTGGTTATGGACAACGGCCGTATCGTGGATTCCGGCTCCCATCACGACCTGCTGCAACGCAACCCATTTTATCGAACGATTCACCAACACCAGACCCGCATGTCGTGTGCGCGGTGAAGCGCCATGCATTACGGTTACGGATACTTTGAAGAAGCTCAACTGGGACGTGTTCGGGATCTGAAACTCTGGAAACGCCTTTGGGGAATTCTTCGGCCCTTTTGGAAACCCATTTTCGGAGCGGCCCTGCTTTCCATGAGCATTTCCGCTGCAGGTTTGGCCATTCCCTATGTGGTGCGCGTGGGAGTGGACCGCTTCATCACGCAGGACGCTTTGCCCTTGGCGTCGCGCGTGGAAGGATTGCGTCATCTTGCCTGGATTTTTGTGGGTCTTATGGCCGCAGGGTTCGTGGGCAACTTTTTCCAAGTGGTCCTCCTGGAATGGACCGGCCAACAGGTCATGCACGGACTCCGACAACGCCTCTTTCACCATGTGGTCCATCTGGATGTGGCTTTTTTCAACCGAAACCCCGTGGGCAAACTGGTGACGCGCCTGACGAACGATATACAAAACATGCATGAGGCCATGACATCGGTCGTGGTGACGGTGTTCAACGACTTCCTTCAACTCTTCGGTATCCTGGCCATTCTGTTTTGGATGGACTGGCGCTTGACAACATGGCTATGCACGATAATTCCCGTCGTCCTGGTGGTCACCCTGTGGTTCAGCCGGCTGGCCCGTGAATCCTTTCGGAATCTGCGAACGCGCCTGGCCAGCCTCAACGCCTTCTTGCAGGAAGTTCTGAGCGGCCTGTACATCATTCAGGTATTTCAAAGGGAACAGGACACGGCCGCCCGTTTTGAAAGCCTCAATGAAGCGCATCGATGGGCCGCCTTTCGCCAAATTCATCTTTTCGGCCTCTTCATGCCCTTCATAGAAGTGGTCCATTCCAGCGCGGTGGCGCTCATGATCTGGTTCGGCGGTCGAGGCATCGTGGAAGGTTCCATGTCTTTGGGAACTCTAATTGCCTTTTTGTCCTATGTGCGCCTGTGCTTTCAGCCGCTTAGAGAACTGTCGCAAAAATATTCCATTGTGCAGTCCGCTTTGGCTTCCGCCGAAAGAATCTTTGAACTGCTGGACACGCCACGGTCCATCCCGAATCCTACCGGCGCCAAAACCCTGCCCCGCGTGAGCGGCGCCCTCACTTTTGATCGCATCTCCTTCGGCTATGATCCCGACCGCCTCGTGCTCAAGGACGTCTCCTTTCATGTCAATGCCGGCGAAACCTTAGCCGTCCTCGGCCCCACGGGTGCCGGCAAGACCACGCTGATCCATTTGCTGGAACGATTCTATGAACCGACGGCCGGTCGAATTCTCTTGGACGGCCACGATCTCAAGGTCTTGGACCTTACGTGGCTGCGCCGTCAGATCGGACTGGTGTTGCAGGACGTGTTCCTTGTGCCGGGAACACTTCGAGAAAACATCTGCCTGGATCTTTCGCTGGACTCCGAGACGCTGGATCGCATCGTGCACCATGCTCAGTTGGCGGCCTTGATTAGCCGTCTTCCCGAAGGGTTGAACACGCGCATCGGCCCCGGGGGCATGGATCTTTCCGCAGGCCAGAAGCAGCTGCTCGCCTTTGCCCGCGTCTTGGCACGAGACCCCAAGATTCTTATCCTTGACGAAGCCACATCCAATGTGGATTCCTCCACAGAACGGGACATGGAAGCGGCCATGGAAACCGTGCTGGCGGGCAGGACCGCCATTGTGATTGCCCACCGGCTGTCCACGGTGCAAAAAGCTACGCGAATCCTTGTGCTGGAAGAAGGCCGCGTGGTGGAATGGGGGCAGCCCGAGGATCTGCTTCAACGTCATGGGCATTACGCCAGGCTGATTCAAGGCGATTCGGCCTGCGCAAGGCCCATGAAAGACGATGCCTCTGGGCCTTTTCACGAGTTTTCACCCTCAGAGTAAAGGAGCGTATGATGGCTGCTAAAAAGCCGCATATCTTGACCTGGATTGGCGTTATGTCGGGCATGATCTTCGCCACGGCCTGTCTTTCTTCAGCTCAACCCGCTGCGGGGCCGATGGGAGGCTGGGAAAAAGGGGGGACATATGATCGTTTCTACAATGCTCAGGAACTGGACAAGTTCAAGGGCACGGTGACGAAGATTCAGGAAGTGACCCCTTTGAAGGGCATGAGTCCCGGTGTGGCCCTGATGGTCAAGGAGAAGGACGGCGATAATGTTTTGGTGCATCTGGGGCCGCGCTGGTTCATCGATCCCCAGACCATGGGCATTCGAGTTGGCGACAAGGTCAAGGTGACGGGCTGCTGGGCCGACATCAACGATCAGGAAGTCTTCATCGCCTCCAAGGTCAAAAAAGGGGACCACTTTGAATTCAAGGTGCGGCTCACGAAGGACGGCACGCCGTTTTGGACCATGAGCCCGGAAGAATTGGCCAAGAAGCGAGCGGGCGACTGATGTCATGAAGACCTTTCTACTCGTCTTTCTCACCGTCTACAGCACCATGCATGCGGTGTTTCTTTACCGCGTGCATGGCCTTTTTGAGGGCCGCCAAGGCTGGTGGGCGGCCTTTCTGGTTTTTTGCGCTTTCATGGTGCTTGCCCCCATCCTGTGCCGCGTCCTGGAGCGGACGGGGTGGGAAGTTCCTGCGCGCCTTGTGGCCTATGTGGGCTATCCCTGGATGGGCTTTCTGTTCCTGGCTTTTTGGCTCTCACTTCTTGTGGGCGCCGTCAATGGTCTTTTGTGGCTACTTCACCGCTTTTCGGGACTGGGAACGGCCGGGCTTTCAGGCAAACCAACGGCTCTGGGCGTGATTCTGGTCGCAGCCGTGGTCAGCTTGTACGCCGCGTGGGAAGCCCATGACGTGCGCATCGAACGCGTGCGGCTGCACACGGACAAGCTTCCACCCCATGTGCCTCGGCTGGTGGTGGCGCAGATTTCCGACGTGCACTTGGGCCTCAACGGTCGTCAGGCCCTCTCGGAACGGATTGTTCGAACGTTGCGTCACATTGCGCCGGATCTCGTGGTGTCCACAGGGGATTTGGTGGATGGCCGAACCCATGCCCTGGAACCACTGCTTCCCTTGTGGCAAGACCTTCAGCCGCCCCTGGGAAAAGTGGCCATCGTGGGAAACCATGAATACTACGTGGGCTTGCAAGATGCCATGGACTGGACACGGCGTGCCGGCTTTGTGCTGCTCAGGGACGAGGCCACCACTCTGGCGGGCCTCGTCAATGTGGTGGGCGTGGACGACTCTTGGAAAGACCGCCCCGAAACCGAATCCCGCCTCCTTCAATCCGCCGCCAACGGCCTTTTGACCCTCTACCTCAAGCACAGGCCTCAAATCTGCCCAGAGACCCTCGGCCTCTTTGACCTACAATTGTCCGGGCACACGCATCGGGGCCAAATTTTTCCGTTCACTCTGTTCGTGGCCCTGATGTATCCTTTCTTCAACGGGACTTACGAACTGGAAAAGGGATCCGCGCTGCACACCAGTCGAGGCACGGGGACCTGGGGTCCTCCCATGCGGTTACTGGCGCCACCGGAAATCACCGTGCTGGAGTTCGTTCGAAGGGAATGATGGGGGCTGCAAGGCCCTGCTTGAATGAGAAAGCGGCCGCCCCCTCACTGCAAAGCCTGAAAAAAAGGAGGATGAGACCGTGGACAAGAACCGATACATGTATTTTGTGGGCGCCTTGCTTTATGTGAACCTGACGGCTCTGGTCATCCTCGGCTTGCTGCTTAAATTTGTCATTCCCACCGGAGCTCGAGCCATAGGATCCCCTCCCAGTTTTCTAGGACTTTCTCGCCACGGTTGGGCCGACCTTCACGGCACACTGGGCATCCTTTTCATCGTGCTGACCGTGGCGCATCTTCTCCTGAACTGGAATTGGGTGGTCCAGTCTTCCAAACGTTACTTTCAGGACAAATGGGTCAAAGCCTTGTTGGTGCTGAGTGCCGTGTGGGTACCGATAATTTTTGTGGGTTGGATTGTTTCCCGCTAAGTTATGAAGTCCGGCATGCCACTCGCTGCGACACGGTGACGTTGTCATTCAGACAGCAGGCTCGAAACAACAAGGACAGGATGTGGCCTCGGTGATTGTGGCACGGGCCAACCAGGGCGCCGCATGATTGGCCGGACTCTTTTCTTTTTGACAATCAAGATCCCCCAGAAAAATATCGCCCATAAAACCCCGTGCAGGTCTGAAAAACCGGCAGCAAAAAAGACGACAACTTTTGTTCCATCGGTTTATCGTTTGACAGGACTGGACACTTTTGCGACAGCGCACGTGTGTCGGCTGCGTTCGCAGGCCGGAGAACCGCCCCCTCAAGAAGGCATGCCCGCTGATTCAAAAAAGCCTTCAGCGGCTTTCATCGTGAAGTGACAAGGTCGTAACGGTCTCGCCGCACAGACCTCGCTCTGTTTCGTCCCCCCAGGGAGCATCCCCGGAATACGTTCCTTGACCATTCAATGCAGGACGTATAGGGTATTGTGCAAAAGATTTTTTCTCATACCTAATTTGAGCGATTTTGGAGCAAGATAGAGGCCACGATCGTTTCCCTGACCATCGAAGTGTCGATTTTGGCACTCCGATGGCCATCTTTGAGCTACTGACTGGGCAATTTTTTTTGTGAATGAGCCCTGATGTTTAGTATGTCGTCAAATTTACGCGATTTTGGGGACACCTCTCCACTTGTAAGTAATTTCTTCGGTGCTGGACTTCCCTTCCCCCCAGCAATATCTGGGCGGCGCCCCGCTTTTGTACCAAAGCCTGTCGAAATGGAGGGCCTCAAAGGTTGCCGTCGTCACTTTCAGCACCACAGGGCGGCCGTGATGCACGATCTTGGCGGCCATGTCCATCACCCTACGGCGCAGCGTGGTGGCATAGCTAACGGGCTCGACCACCGGCGCGCAGACGTCTTGCTTGAAGCTCGCGTCGAGAAGAAAGGCCACCAGCATCGTGTCGTAGAAGGCGGCATTGGGGGCAAAGCGCTTGAAAGGCAGAGGCCGAAATCCTTCAGCGCTCGATGCACCAGCTCCTCAGTGCCTCGGCCGTGGTAACCGGCGAGGATCCCTTGCCCTTGAAGCCAATGACCATGTCCAGCCTTGGTGAGCGCCGTATGGATGGCCTGTCCCATACCCAGGTTGGTGACCACCACCGTGTCAGGCCGGGCAAAAGGCAGCACCATATGGGCATCTTGATACAGCGGACGGCAAAGCAGGGCTCGACGAAACGACTTCCACCGACCGCACCTTGTGCCAAGCTCCAGGTATTGCCAGACCTGGCTCCCTTGCTTGTAGCGGCCCCAGGCGGCCTGGTTCCTCTGGCTTTGGGCCAAAATTCCTTCTTATACAGCTTGCCGCCACAGATGTCGCCAATGAGCAAATTTTTAAAAGCCTCGAAAAGCTTTTGGTCAAAAAGTTCGCTGTCCATGCGAACAATGATAGCCACGTCGGCTCGATTGGGCGTGCGGATTCTGGCCACCACATGGCGTAGCATTCGCTCCACCGTATTGCCGTTGTTGTTATGGGCATCTCCGCGACGAAAGACCGCATCTAGTGGTTGTCCTATGGCAGTAGAGGTGTTTGCAGGCAATACGGGAGATATCCTTCCACGCTCCAATCCCAAAGGACAAAAATCAGAGGCCGGTTTGGACCGGAGCCGGTCGTTTTTTTGGGGGAGCGAGGACTTCTAACCAAGGCTCGTCTACGCAAGGACATTAAACCTGTTGAGGGTCTTGATCGAATTACAGCGTTGCCCGCGAGTTAAATCCGAAAACTGGTTGACTGTGGCTCGCTTCAGCCCTCTCTCTTTAGTGAGCGCAATCTCGCGGAGATTACGGACCCTGCTTTCCCGAGCGAAAGGCTGATTGTATGCAGAAACCCGCTTTTGGCAGCTGAACGTTTCCGCAAACGCCAAGAGCTGCTCGTAGCGACGCAGAAGGAACTCGACAAGATTCTACCGGCCACCCAAAGAGAGAAACGCGCCCTTAAAGGCAAGGCCAGAATTGCTCTCAAGGTGGGAAAAGTCATGAACAAATTCAAAATGGCGAAACATTTTCATCTTAGCATCGGCGAAACCGGCTTTTCTTACCAACTCAAAAAAGACCATATTGCCAAGGAGGCGGCATTGGATGGCATCTATGTCATTCGGACCAGCTTGCCTCCAGAAAAACTTGATGCTGAGGGGGCGGTGAAGTCCTACAAAGGGCTTTCTGCGGTGGAGCGTGCGTTTCGATGCTCCAAGGCGGTCGATTTAAAGGTCCGTCCGATCCATCATCGCCTGGAGCACAGGGATCGGGCTCATGTCTTCCTGTGTATGCTGGCCTATGACCTGGAGTGGCATACGTGCCGGGCGTTGAGCCCGATTCTCTTTGATGACGATGACCCTGTTGCCGCAGAGGCGCAACGGGACTCCGTGGTCGAGCTAGCTCAAGGGTCTCCCTCTGCGCAACAAAAAGCCCTGTCGAAGCGCACAAAGGAGCATCTGCCGGCCCACAGTTTCAGAACTTTGCTCAAGGACCTGGCAACGATTTCTAAAAACCTGGTCAAGCCAAGGTTGAAAAACGCTCCAAGTTTCGAGAAAACAACATTGCCACCGTCCTGCAGCAGAAGGCTTTTAAACTGATCGGGTTGAAAATCTGATGTGTCCAGTAAGGGCTCTGGGACTTTTAGAAAGTATCCGCAACAATAAGGACTTGCAATTTCCACATTCTGAAACTTCAGGCTAAAGTACGCAAAGGAGTTGACGAAGAACATGGCTATCGGCGTTCAGGACATCACCACAGGAGAGCAAGATGGAACCCAAGGACACCACATCCCCGGGCACTCCCAGCCCTTTCTCCTTTGACCGTCTACACGACGCCTAACTCTTGATTCACGCTTGAGGAGGTTTGACCATGGTCATGGATGACATTCGGCGAATGATTGAAACGGCGATTCCTTTTGTGGAGCGATCCGGTTTGAAGGTTCTGGAACTGTCTCCCGGCTACGTGAAGCTGCGCATGCCCTTTGACGGCAACCAAAACCATGTGGGCACCATGTATGCGGGAGCGCTCTTTACCCTGGCGGAAATTCCCGGCGGAGCCTTGTGCTACGGCACCTTCGATCCTCAAAAATATTTTCCCTTGGCCAAGGAAATGACCATTCGGTATCGAAAACCTGTCCGAACCGACGCGTTCATTGAAGTGGGGCTTTCTCAGAATGAGATTCAGCGTATTCAGCGGGATCTGGACACCCACGGCAAGGCCGACTTTACGGTGCACGCGGATGTTCGGGATGCCGAGGGCGATGCCGTTGCCTCTATTTCCGGCCTTTATCAAATCCGGGCTGTGACCTTGTAAATTCCCAGTGGACCAGAAGCTGGCAGAAGAGGGGCACGAGGGGCCTTGAAGGGGCATAGTCATAAAAGGTTCGCTTGGAAACGGGCAAAATGAAAAGGGATCAAAAAGCGTCCGGAAAAGCACTTGTGGACCTTGCGAGGGTCATTTTGCACTGGAACGGTTCGGGGTGTCAGGTCCCGCGAAGTCATGAACCGATTTCACAAAAAGTTGAGGTTGTTTTTGGACCCAATTTTTAAGTGCCTGAATTGGGGTTATATGGCCAAGATTTTTCTGGGGGATGTGGTGATTACCTAATTTGAGCGATTTTGGAGCAAGATAGAGGCGACGATCGTTTCCCTGAACATCGAAGTGTCGATTTTGGCACTCCGATGGCTATCTTTGAGCTACTGACTGGGCAATTTTTTTTGTGAATGAGCCCTGATGTTTAGTATGTCGTCAGATTTACGCGATTTTGGAGACGCCTCTCCACTTGTAGGTGATTTCTTCGGTGGTGCACGTTCCTGACCCCTAGTAATATCTGGGGGGCGCCCCGCTTTTGTACCAAAGCCTCTCGAAATGGAGAGCCTCAAAGGTTGCCGTCGTCACTTTCAGCACCACACGGCGGCCGCGACGCACGATCTTGGCGGCCATGTCCACCACGCTACGGCGCAGCGTGGTGGCATAGCAAACGGGCTCGGCGACCGGTGCGTAGACGTCTTGCTTGAAGCTCGCGTCGAGAAAAAAGGCCACCAGCATCGTGTCGAAGAAGGTGGCATTGGGGGCAAAGCGCTTGAAAGGCAGAGGCCGAAATCCTTCAGCGCTCGATGCACCAGCTCCTCACTGCCTCGGCCGTGGTCACCGGCGATGAACCCTTGCCCTTGAAGCCATTGAGCGTATCCAGCCTTGGTGAGCGCCGTATGGATGGCCTGTCCCATACCCAGGTTGGTGACCACCACCGTGTCGGGCCGGGCAAAAGGCAGCACCATATGGGCATCTTGATACAGCAGACGCCAAAACAGGGCTCGATGAAACGACTTCCACCGACCGCACCTTGTGCCAAGCTCCAGGTATTGCCAGACCTGGCTCCCTTGCTTGTAGCGGCCCCAGGCGGCCTGGTTCCTCTGGCTTTGGGCCACAAATTCCTTCTTTTACTGCTTGCCGCCACAGATGTCGCCAATGAGCAAATTTTCAAAAGCCTCGAAAAGCTTTTGGTCAAAAAGTTCGCTGCCCATGCGAACGATGATAGCCACGTCAGCTCGATTGGGCTTGCGGATTCTGGCCACCATGTGGCGTACCATTCGCTCCACCCTCTTGCCGTTGTTGCTGTGGGCATCTCCGCGACGAAAGACCGCATCGATGATGTCATTTTGCCATGTCATCTGCAGCGGCTGAAATCCTTTGACACGCTTGTAGGTGGGCTTGACGCCGTGGCCTCCCCGGGCCTCGTCGTTGTCCATGACCATGGTGTCCATGCCCAAAACAATCAGATCGGGCTCTTGCAGTTTAAGACGCCACAAAAACAACCGCTGCAAAAGGTGCCGGTACAAGTCAATGCGCGGCCACCAAAAAGAGCAGAAGAACCGTTTGACGGCGTGGGAGGAAAGCATGCGACCCGACTCACACTCGATGGCGGCGGCAAAGCCCGCGTCCTTGGCCAGGGCATCGAAGTCAACCAGGTGCCGGCTCGTGCCGTCCATAAAAAACATAGCAGCTGCTTGAAAATCTCGGTGATCGGCTGCCCCTTGCGGCGACGACGCATGGAGCCAAAGAAAGTATCGATCTGCTAAAAAATATGGATGTTGCCAAGATAGCGAACAAACAAAATCAAACCGCCGCGGCCTGTAAGCGTATCGGGGGGGCACCTCAACGCCGTCAATTCTTGGTTTGCCTTTTGTCGCGGTTATGGTACGTCCCATTGTGAAGTTCCCACCTTGTGGGTTACATTCGCGCGGTATGGGATCTTTCAAACAAGTTCATTATACTACGTAATTAGCCCATTAGGTGTAGGTGGGATTTTTTCGCTTAAATCGCTCAGTTTAGGTCATAGGAAGCTTTTCATAACGGGGGGAATGTTGGTTTTTCGCACGGCGGGCATTGAGGTGGCGCCCTGGATACCGCCGCTGGTGGCCTTTGTGATTTCCTTTTTCACGTCCATGGGTGGAGTGTCCGGAGCCTTTCTGTTGCTTCCCTTTCAGATGTCCGTTTTGGGCTATACGGATCCGTCGGTGAGTGCCACCAACCAATTGTTTAACATCGTTGCCATTCCCAGCGGCGTGTACCGGTACTGGAAAGAAGGCCGCATGGTGTGGCCTCTCACCTGGGCCGTGGTTGCGGGCACCTTGCCCGGAGTGTTTATTGGAGCCATCGTCCGGGTATCCTATCTTCCCAATCCCAAGCATTTCAAATTGTTTGCCGCCGCCGTGCTCCTCTACATCGGGTTGCGCATGGTCCAGGATTTGCATAAGAACAAAGCGGGGGCCCACACAAAGGCCGATGCCGAAAAAAAATTTCGGGAGATGGTGCGCCGTCATCGAGCGCAAGGGGCTCAGGCCGGACAAGGAACGGCCGAGGCGCTTCCTAAGGTCAAGGTGACCCACTTCAATATGCGGCGCTTGGGCTACACCTTTTACGAAGAGGTCTACGACACCCCCTTTTGGGGGATCTTTGCGCTGGCCTTCATTGTCGGCATTGTGGGCGGCATCTACGGCATTGGGGGTGGGGCCATTATTGCGCCATTTTTTGTCACGTTCTTCGGGTTGCCCGTTTACACCGTGGCCGGCGCCGCCCTCATGGGGACTTTTGTCACCTCCGTGGCGGGCGTGGCCTTTTATCAAGGCATAGCCCCCTTTCATCCGAATATGTCCGTCGCGCCGGACTGGCTTTTGGGTGTGCTGTTTGGGTTTGGAGGCATGGCCGGCATGTATCTGGGTGCGCGCTGCCAGAAGTATGTGCCGGCACGGGCCATCAAGTGGATGCTTGCGGGCATTATCCTTTTCACGGCCGTGAAGTATGTGGCGGCGTTTTTCGGCTATTCGTGAAGGGCTTGGGGATTCCAAGGCCGCGTGCTCTGGAACGGCATGGGCCGGCCGATTCCCTGATGAGCATCCTTGACAGTAAGAAACGGGGTTTGCTAACGTTTGCAGTACAATGGACATGCTAACACAGAGGCAATGAAGTCTGCCTGAACCGCCTCGCACTCCGCCCATGTGTGGGGATGATGACTTCTCCAGGGAGCTCGAAGCAAACGGGTGCGATGCCCGCTGCCTAGAGACTTTCGGGTGGGGCGCAAGTGGCGCTTCGCGTTGAACAAAAACCCCACCCGACTGCGGATGGGGTTTTCTTTTAATGCCGGACCCGGGAGGGAGACCCAATGCTGGAGCATTACCGAAAAACACAGGCCAAGCTTCTCAAAGCGCTGGATGATATTCAGCAGCTCACCACGATAAACCTCAACGCGGCCATCACGGACCGAATCAACGTGCTGTACGATAAGATTCGCCAGAGCGCCTTTTATCTGGTGGTCCTTGGCGAATTCAAGAGAGGCAAGAGCACCCTCATCAATGCCGTTCTCAAGGATAATCTTCTTCCCACGGCGGTTGTTCCCTTGACGTCTATCGTCACCATGATTCACTACGGTCCCGAAGAGAAAATCTGCGTTCGATTCAAGGACGGAACGACCCGCACCATTCCTCGAAAAGCTTTGGCGGACTACGTGACGGAAAGAGGGAATCCCGACAACGTCAAGGGGGTTGACCGAGTGGAAATCTCTTATCCCGCCGACACCCTTCGGGGTGGCGTCCATTTGATCGACACACCCGGGGTGGGCTCCATTTTCGAAACCAACACCCAGGCCACCTACGACTTCCTGCCCCAGGTGGATGCAGCCCTTTTCCTTTTCACGGCCGATCCCCCTCTCAGCCGATCGGAATTGGCCTTTTTGCGCGATGTATGTCAGTACGTTACGAAAATCTTTTTCATCCAGAACAAGATCGACGTGGTGGCCCCTGAAGACCGCGAGGAGTCCCTAGCGTTTTCTCAACAGATTTTGAAAGACACGTTGAAGGAGGATGAAGTCCGCATTCTGCCTCTTTCTGCCAAATTGGCGTTGGAAGGCCGTGCCAAAGGCGACGAGGCCAAGATCGCTCAAAGTTACTTCCCTCAGCTGGAAGATGTCCTCACACAATTTCTCACCCAGGAAAAAGGCCGTGTCCTTTTGCAGTCCGGGCTGCAGTCGGCCCGAAAAATCCTTAATGATCTGGAGTTTTCTGCCAAGCTTGAGCAGAAAGCCATCGAAATGCCGCTCGAGGACCTGGAACAAAAAATTGCCTTGTTTCACAAAGAGCTACGAAAAATTCAACGAGAGCGCGAAGAAAACGGGTATTATTTTGAGGCGGAAATCAAGCGGATTATGGATTGGCTGGATCGTGAACTGAAAGAGCTTCAAAAAGAGCGTCTGCCCGAACTCGTGAAACAATTGCAGGATGAAGGGGAAAAGCATCAACATATTCCCATATCGCAATACGTAGAAAAGATGGAAGACTGTCTGAGTCAGGGCATCATCCACACCTTTGATGATTGGATTGTGCGCCAAGAAAAGGCCCTCAATGAAGAATTTGCCCGCGTGTCCCGACAGTACTCGGACCGCACGAATCAGGTCATCGACCGACTCATTGAGGCTTCCGCCAAGCTATTTGATATTCCGTTTCAAACGATACAATCGGATGAATCCCTTCGTGCGGACAGCCGTTTTTATTACCTGCTCGGTGATCCTCCCCGCTTTTTTGACATCGCCGGGGCCGTCGATTTCTTTTCCCGCAAGATCTTGCCCAAAAGCTTTTCCCAGAAAAAAGTCCTCGCTGACTTGATGAAAAAACTCCCGGAACGCATCGATGCCAACTGCGGGCGGGTTCGTGCCGACTTCATGCGCCGTTTGCAGGAGAGTTTTTTGGAGTTTCGTTGGAATTTGAACGCCAAGATCGATGCCACGGCCAAGGGCATTCAAGATGCTTTGGACAAGGCCGTGGTTCTCAAAAAGGCTGAATCAGCCGAGCGGGACAAGAAAAAGCTAATGCTTCATGAAGCCATGCAAAGCATTCTCAGAGTCAAAACGGACTTGGAGGAAATTGCGCTGGAAGTCGCCTAAGGCTTGGTGGACGTTGTTGTTGCAGGAGGGTTTGTCGTGGCCATCAGTTTGGCTCTGATCATCGTTCTGGGTCTGCTCGCGGATTACGTTTTTAGGAAAATCAAGCTTCCGGGTCTGGTGGGCATGTTGTTTGTTGGGGTTCTTGCGGGACCCTACGTTTTGGGTCTCATGCGCCCCGAAATAATGCAGGTCTCGGCGGATTTTCGAAAGATCGCCCTCATTGTCATCCTGCTTCGAGCTGGTTTTGAATTGCATCGGGATACTTTGAACCGCGTGGGGCGGGCCGCTTTAACCATGAGCGCTGTCCCGGCCGTCTTCGAAATTCTGGGTGTCATGCTGGTGGCGCCGAAATGGTTGGGCATCAGTCTCTTGGAAGCGGCGATTCTGGGAGCCATCCTGAGCGCCGTTTCTCCGGCCGTCGTCGTGCCCTTAATGATTGACTATATGGATCGAGGCCTCGGGGCGAAGAAAGGTGTGCCGACGCTCATTCTCGGCGCCTCTTCGGTGGATGACGTCTTTGTCATCGTTTTGTTCACCATTTTCCTTGGCATGTACGGCGGTGGCGAGGTGAACATCTGGGCAAAACTCGCCGAAATTCCCATTTCCATTGTGCTGGGCATTCTCGTCGGGGCTGTTCCCGGTTACCTCCTCTACAAGCTTTTTACCGCCTACGACTGGAAACCTCCAAAACGCACCTTGATGGTTCTAGGAGTCTCCATTGTCTTGACCTGGTTGGAGTCGGCCGTGGAACATTGGGTGCCGGTGGCCAGCCTTTTGGGTGTGATGGCCATCGGGTTTGTGATTCTGGAAAAGGCCGAACCCATCGCCCATCTGATTTCCCAAAAGCTTAAGAAGCTTTGGGTCTTTGCGGAACTGCTGCTGTTCGTGTTGGTGGGAGCGCAGGTGAACATTCATGTGGCCTGGAAGGCGGGCCTGGCCGGAACGGCGGTCATCTTTGTGGGGCTCATTTTTCGAAGCGTGGGCACATGGATTTCCCTGTTGGGCACGCCGCTGAACCGAAAAGAGAAACTCTTCTGCGTCGTGGCTTATATTCCCAAGGCGACGGTGCAGGCGGCCATCGGGGCTGTGCCCATGGCCGCCGGAGTGGCTTCGGGGGAATTGATCCTGGCCGTGGCGGTCCTATCCATTCTTTTGACCGCCCCGCTGGGAGCCATCGGCGTCATGCTGCTGGGCGACAAGTGCTTGGAAAAGGGAGATGTGAGCCCCTATCAGTTCAAGGCGCTTCGTGCCAAGCTGGATCTTCCACGCGTCGGCGAGCGGGTGCGCAGCAAGCGTTACGGAACGGTCTGGAAAATCATCGAAGAAAAAGAAACGTGGATTCCGGTGCCGGCTCACCTTCGCGGTCTCGGTTTCCCGGATGGAAAAATGCCGGCCATCGTGGTTCGTTTTTGGAAAGAGGACAGCGCCAAGGGTCCCGGGACCGGAAAGACCATGAGCTATCGCTACAGTCAGGCGGATCCCTCCTTTCAAGAACACTGGGAAGTTCTCTACGATTGGTAGCGCTCAAGGGGGTGTAATGACCCCAAGGAATCAAGACCAAAATGTGCTTTATGGTGACCGCGCTACTCGAGGCTTATCTGTCCGGATCACGTAGTGTCCCGGTATGGATGGGCGTGCGCAAAAGGCAGGCAGGGGGTGGTGGTCATCAGGGCACGCGACATTTTCACCCCGTGCCCATATCGACGGGTTGAGATCCTTATGAACCGCTGCACCCCATTCGGCAGCGACATCTGTACGCCATTCGGCAACAACATTTAGACGACATTCCGCACCAACATTTGAATGAACCCCGCATTCAGCCACCCCAACGTAGGGGCAGCCCTTGTGGCTGCCCATGATTGGGGCAGGCACAGGGGCCTACCCCGATCCGAGGCATCCATGCCGATTGCCAGGAAATTCGGCCGTTCGTCGGTGCATGCATTCAGATGCGCCAGAGATCGTCGGGGTTCCATGTGGTCGCAAGTGGATTTTCGCAGGCATTTGACCAGCGTTAGGGGTTGTCCATTTGACATTGTGCTCGCGTGCCATATCCACTATGGTTTTGTGATTTTTGAGAATTTCCAGCACCATCTCCCTTTGACGATTGGCCGTCCATCTCTGCACTCGGACCGGCTTGACCACTCTTTCTTCCATCACACACGCCCTTTTGCGGACCAAATTCAACGCTTATGGCTGGTTCAGTCCAGTGCGGGGTCACTATACGTGCCCATCACTTGGTCAC
This sequence comes from Desulfosoma caldarium, assembly GCF_003751385.1. Lineage (NCBI taxonomy): Bacteria > Pseudomonadati > Thermodesulfobacteriota > Syntrophobacteria > Syntrophobacterales > Syntrophobacteraceae > Desulfosoma > Desulfosoma caldarium. The sequence goes on from NZ_RJVA01000016.1 coordinate 177,823, forward strand.
TCCCGCGAAAGCGGGAGCCCACAACAGACGGCAGGTCTCGCCTTTGCCTTCACTGCCCAGCGGTGGTCAACCAGCCCGTGAATCCTAATAGGGTGCCTCGCAAGAGCGTTGGCCGCCTGGCAGGGACAGACGCCGGCTGGTATGGTGGTTTCGCGGGCAAGGGCCGTGCGTTCCAGCTTCATTGGATCCCGGCTTTGGCCGGGATGACGCAGCGTGTTGAAGATGACGGAGGGTACGGGGACGACGGGGACGTGCGGAGATGATGGGAGGTGTTGGGATGACGTATGCATCCGCGGTATCGCTGCATTGCTCCGCACTGAAACCTCGCTTTGGCCGGGATGACGAAAGGTGCTAGGGATGACAAAGAGCTGTCGAGCCGGTGAAGGCCGCTATTTGAGGGGGCTGTGGCGTTCTTTAAGAAGAACGGGAATGGTGCGGGCGCGGTATCGAAAAATCCAGGCGATGAGTGCGCCGATTACGGGGGCGGCCCATTCTCCGATCGGGTATAAGGGAAGCGCCCATTGAACATGGTCGTGCATCCAGACGCCTTCCGGATTGGCGCGAAATGTGTGAGTATGCACCCACCGTCGGTAAGGGCCGCGAATCTGTTCGTCTACAAAACAGCATGGAGGGTTCCATACGTTAATCCGCGTTGTCCAGCCAAAGGGAATACCAAATAGCCGCAACCGGTACTGAATGATCGTGCCGACGCCCATGGCAATGGGCATCGGCGTGAGGATGCGAAAGTGCAGAGCCGGCGGCGTGATGCGTTCCAAATTGGCTGCATCGGAAAAAAAGCTGAACACATGGTCCAAAGAATGAGGAAGCAGAATGTTTGTTTCAAAGACTCGCACCTTCAGACGGCGATGGCGACGGCGTGGAACCTGCACGGTAGCCAAATCGAGCAGGCCGCGGCGCGTGCGGCGATTGTGCGCTGAGGGTTGAAGCCTGGCAAGGGTGGCGTGATTTTCTAAGGAGGTTGCACGGATGGATGAGCTGCTTAAGGGTTTTCCGGTAGTCATTGAACTTCCTGTGGTCTGGGGTGAAATGGACGCTTTTCAGCACGTGAACAATGTGGTCTATTTTCGTTATATGGAAACGGCCCGCATCGCCTATTTCCTCAAAATGAACTACATGAAAATCATGGAAGAAACGGGGTTAGGGCCCATCCTGGCTTCCACACAATGCCGATACCGTTTTCCTTTGACCTACCCGGACTCCGTATCCGTAGGCGCTCGCGTGCCGCACGTGGAGGAGGATCGATTTCGCATGGAATATCGGATTGTGAGTCATCGCCACCAGAAAGTGGCCGCCGAAGGGGACGCCCTGATTGTTTCCTATGATTACAGGAAGCGGACCAAGGCTCCACTTCCCGAGGCGGTGCGCCGCTACATTCTGGAAATGGAAGAGCGAAGAACCTAGCTGTCAGGTCCCGCAAAGTCATGAACCGATTTCACAAAAAGTTGAGGTCTTTTTTGTTGCCAATTTTTGAGTGCCTGAATCGGGGTTATATGGCC
>NZ_RJVA01000017.1 GCF_003751385.1 Desulfosoma caldarium
TCTCGCACATCGACAAGAAGCGTGAAGCTTTGGGCATCATGGGCCCGAGGGAACGCAAGCTCTTCGATATGGCCGACCGCCGCGCCTTGGATTAAAACGGGGTGCTGAAAACCGTAGAATTGCGCTGCGAATGCCGGCGGTTTCTTCGCGCAAAAGATCCGGCGAGAAGCCGGAGCGTTTCGGCCTTGAAACGACGACAGCGTCCTTAAGAAAAGGAGTTGGTTATGTCTCGGTTGGTTGCCTTTGCGGCGATTCAAGGTGCGTACAACATCGTGTCCAAGGTTGAGGGCAAGTTTAAGGAGGCCATGGACAAATACGGCCCAAATCAGCCCTTGGAATTCCCCAACACGGCCTATTATCTGCCCATCATTTATTCCATCTTGGGCATCAAGGTGGAAAAGCTGGCCGATGCCGAGCCTGTGTTGGAACGATGCAAGAAATTGCTGCCTCCGCACATCAAGGGCAGGATTCACACCCCTTACCTGGGTGGCACCCTGGATGCGGGAATGGCGGCGATTTTGGCCGAAGAGATCTTTGAAGCCATTCGTTACGTCGAAGATCCCGACTTCTATCAACCAGTGGAAGATCCGGATGTGGAAGCCGGAAAGCTCTGGGTGGGTGCCGCCGATGACACGATCATGCGTAAACGCGGCATCGAGTTCGTGGACGGCAGCGCCCCGGGTTTTGCGGCCATTGTCGGCGCGGCGCCCGATCCTGAGACGGCGAAAGCAATCGCCGAGGAATACCAGAAGAAAAACCTGTATGTGTTCATGTGTGCCAACCAAGCCGGCACCACTTTTACGCAGCAGTTGTTGGAAGCTGGGGTGCAAATTGGATGGTCCACGCGTCTCGTGCCCTTTGGTCCGGATATTTCCGCGGCCGTGTTCGCGTTGGGCTTTGCCAACCGCGCAGCCATGGCTTTTGGCGGCGTGCAGCCGGGCGACTACCGCAAAATCTTGCTCTACAACAAGGACCGTATCTTTGCCTTTGTCAATGCTCTTGGCGAAGTGAATGCGGAATGGGCGGCCAACGCCGCCGGCGCCATTAACTGGGGGTTCCCGACCATTGCGGATACGGACATTCCCGAGATTTTGCCCACCGGTATCTGTACCTACGAGCACGTGGTTTCCAGCGTGCCGCACAGTCAGATCTGTTCGAGGTCCATCGAGGTGCGCGGCCTCAAGGTCACCATTACGGAGGTTCCTGTCCCCGTGTCTTATGGGCCAGCCTTTGAGGGCGAGAGAGTGCGCAAAGATGATGTTTATCTCGAATGCGGCGGCGGCAAGACCCCGTGTTTCGAGCTGGTGCGCATCGCCGAGATGGACGCCGTGGAAGACGGCAAAGTGGAAGTCATCGGTCCGGACATTAAGGACGTCCAGCCGGGCAGTGGATTGCCTTTGGGTGTCGTGGTCGAGGTAGCGGGCCGGAAGATGCAAGAGGACTATGAACCGATTTTGGAGCGGCAGATTCATCACTTGGTCAATTACGCCCAAGGCGTCATGCACATCGGGCAGCGCGACATTGCCTGGTACCGGATTGGCAAAAGCGCGGTGGAAAAAGGCTTTACACTGGAGCACATCGGGAAAATTCTTCACGCCAAATTCCATCAAGATTTCGGCGCGATCTTTGACAAGTGCCAGGTGAAGATCTACACCGAAGAAGACAAGGTCAAAGAACTGCTTCGCGTGGCCCAGGAAATGTATCGGGCTCGGGACGAGCGCATTGAAGGTATGACCGACGAAACCACGGAAATTTACTATTCGTGCACCTTGTGCCAATCGTTTGCCCCGACCCACGTGTGCGTCATCAGCCCGGAGCGCACCGGGCTGTGCGGGGCCTACAACTGGCTCGACTGCAAAGCCTCCTACGAGATCAACCCCACGGGACCGAACCAGCCCATTGCCAAAGGGGAGACCTTGGATGAGCGGTACGGCAACTGGAAGGGGGTCAATGAATTTGTGGAAAAGGCTTCGCGCGGGGCCGTCTCAAGCTACAACTTTTATAGTGTCGTCTACGATCCCATGACGACCTGTGGATGCTGTGAATGCGTCGCTGCGGTTCTTCCAATGTGTAATGGCGTCATGACCGTGAACCGGGAGTATACGGGCATGACGCCGTGCGGCATGAAGTTTACCACGCTGGCCGGAACCATCGGCGGCGGCAACGTCACCCCGGGCTTTGTGGGGCACAGCAAATACAATATTACCCAGCGTAAATTCATCGCTGGGGACGGGGGCATCAAGCGCTTGGTGTGGATGCCCAAGATGCTCAAGGAGGAAATCCGCGAACGGCTGATTAAGCGCGGTGAAGAGATCGGCATTCCCAATTTCATCGACATGATCGCCACGGAAGAGCAGGGTGTCACGGAAGATGAAATCCTGCCGTTCCTCCAGGAAGTGGGCCATCCGGCGCTGAGCATGGAGCCGATTCTTGGGTAGAGAACGGGCTGAGGGCGGCGCGAGGCGCCCTTAGCCTCTTTGCGTATTGCTAACGTGAGAAGCGATGAGGAGAAAAACACATGGGCCTGACAGGAATTGAAATCTTCAAGCTTCTTCCCAAAACCAACTGTGGGGACTGCGGCGTTCCCACGTGCTTGGCCTTTGCCATGAACCTGGCGGCGGGCAAGGCTGAGTTGGATGCATGTCCCCACGTTTCTGAAGCGGCAAAGGAAAAGCTGGCCGCCGATTCCGCGCCGCCGGTGCGGCCTCTGACCGTGGGAACGGGCGAGTATGCCGTCAAGGTTGGCGGTGAAACGGTGCTCTTTCGCCATGAAAAGACCTTCGTCAATCCGCCGGGGCTGGCCACCCTGGTGACGACGGCGGAGGATGCCGCGTCCGTGGACGGCAAGATGGCCCGCTTCAAGGCATGCCAGTTTGAACGCGTGGGCTTGAATCTGCGCCCGGAAATGTTTGCCGTCCAAGACGCCACGGGCGATGCGGGGGCCTTGACGGCGCTTGCCAAAAAGATCGCGGACGGAACCGGCGCCGCATTGATTTTGATTTCCGATAAACCCGATGTTCTCAAAGCCGCCGCGGCCGAGCTCAAGGACAAAAAGCCGCTTCTTTACGCCGCCACGGCAGACACCGCCGATGAATTGGGAGCTGTGGCTAAGGAAACAGCATGTCCTTTGGCGGTTAAGGGTGACGGCACGCTGGACAGTGTCATTGCGGTGACCGAGAAACTGGCGGCCATGGGCCTCAAAGACATCGTCATCGACACGGGCACGAGGGACCTTAAAAAGGCCTTTGAAGAACAGATTCAAATTCGGCGGGCGGCCATCAAGAACCGCTTTCGTCCGCTGGGTTACCCAACCATCATTTTCGCCAATGAAATGGCCGACGATCTTCTGAACGAAGCGATTGTGGCCGCCACCTTTGTGGCTAAATATGCGGCCTTTATCGTCATGAGCGATGTGAAGCCGGAAGTCCATTTCCCGTTGTTGCTGGAGCGATTGAACATTTATACCGACCCGCAGCGTCCCATGACGGCGGAACAAGGCATATACCCGATCAACAATCCTGACGAAAATTCTCCGGTTCTGGTCACCTGCAACTTCTCTCTCACCTACTTCATTGTGAGCGGCGAGATCGAAGCCAGCCGCGTGCCCTCGTGGCTGCTGGTGCAGGACACAGAAGGCCTTTCGGTCATGACCGCCTGGGCTGCCGGAAAATTTAACGGAGAAACCGTAGGAACCTTCGTTCAAAAATGCGGCATCATGGATAAGGTCAAACACAAATCCATCGTGATTCCCGGCTATGCCGCGGCCATCAGCGGGGAACTGGAAGAGGAAATCCCGGGCTGGAACGTGGTGGTGGGGCCGCGCGAAGCGAGCCACATTTCCAAGTTCCTCAAAGAGTTCAAGCCGCAATAAGGCAGGGGATGGGTGGGCCGTACGTGTCGGGGAAAGGACGGGGCCGACAGGTGCGGCGCACCGCGAGCATCACGACGCACATGCAAACCCACAAGGAGGGTGCTATTCCATGAAGCTGATCGGCGAAAACCTCAACATCATGAGCAAAAAATACGGCAAGGCGCTCAAGGAGCGTGACGCCAAGACGTTACAGGAATTGGCGGTCCAAGAAGCCCAGGCCGGCATGGATTACATCGATCTCAATATAGGCCCCGCGGGCAAGACCGGTGAAGAACTAATGTCGTGGCTTGTACCCGTGATCCACGAAGTGGTCGACCTACCCTTGGCTTTGGATACCTCCAACATCAAGGCCATCGAAGCGGGACTTAAGGCCCACAAAAAGGGCCGGGCCATGATCAACTCCATCATGGTGCGCCCCGAGCGCATGGACGCTCTACTGCCCTTGGCCAAAGAATACGAGGCGGAGTTTATCGGCCTCCTTTGGGGACCGGAGGGTATGCCGCGGGATGAGAACGAACGGGGCGTGTTGTGTGCGGAAATTCTCCATCGTGCTACGGAAATGGGCATTCCCCCCGAGAGAATCTACATCGATCCCATTCAGACGCCGGTTAACGTGCAACAAAATCAGATCATGAGCGGGTTGAACTTCATGAAGATGTTTCCGGACATGGCCCCCGGGTGCAATAGCACCATTGGACTATCCAACGTGTCCAACGGAGCTCCGGAGCATCTGCGGCCCATTTTGAATCAGGTCATGCTCATTTTGTGGAAGCGCTGGGGCATGAAATCGGCCATTGTCGATACCTTTGATACCGAACTGCACAAGATTGCACGCGGTCAGCGGCCCGAACTGGAAGCGTTGGTGGCCAAGGTAGAAGACGGTGAAGAAATCGACATGGCCTCTCTCAGTAAGGAAGAAAAAGACTTCGTAAAAACGGCTCGCGTCATTCTCGGACACACGCTCTATTCCGACTCGTGGCTAGAGGTGTAGTTGGCATCGGACCTCGCCTGTTCTAAGATCCTTTTCAGTACAGAAACCCCATCCTTGCGAGGTGGGGTTTTTGTGTATTTAACCGATTGCCGAAATAAAAGGAGGAAACCAAACTCTATGGGCAAACGTTACGTTTATTTCTTTGGAGAAGGCAAAGCCGATGGCAGCGCTGCCATGAAAAATCTCCTGGGGGGCAAGGGTGCCAATTTGGCGGAAATGACGAACTTGGGTATTCCCGTGCCTCCCGGATTTACCATTTCCACAGAAGTCTGTACCTATTTTTATCACAACAAGGGAATTTACCCCCCGGGATTAGAGCAGGAAGTGGAACAGGCGTTAAGGCGTCTGGAAAACATCATGGGACGGGGCTTTGGGGATAAGGAAAAACCCCTGCTCGTGTCGGTGCGGTCAGGAGCAGCAATCAGTATGCCCGGGATGATGGATACCGTGCTGAATTTGGGTCTCAACGATGAAACGGTCCAAGGCTTGGCTCGGGAAACCAACGATTCTCGTTTTGCTTACGATTGTTACCGTCGGTTCTTAAGCATGTACGGCGACGTGGTTTTAGGATTAAAGGCCGAAAGCGTTGATGGCATCGATCCCTTTGAAGAAATCATTGACGAACTGAAAAAGGCTCGCGGCGTTCAGTATGACAACCAATTGAGCGCTCAGGACCTCATGGAGTTGTGCGAGCGCTACAAGGCGTTGGTTCGACAAAGGACGGGCAAAGATTTTCCTCAAGATCCCAAAGAACAACTCTGGGGGGCCATCGGCGCTGTCTTTGGATCCTGGGACAATCCACGGGCCATCGCTTATCGGCAGATTCATGAAATTCCCGACGATATGGGCACGGCCGTCAATGTGCAGTCCATGGTTTTTGGAAACATGGGCGACGATTGTGCCACGGGCGTGGCCTTTACGCGCAATCCGGCCACGGGAGAAAATGTCCTGTACGGCGAATATTTGGTCAATGCTCAAGGCGAAGACGTGGTCGCCGGCATTAGAACTCCGCAACCCATCAACATTCGGCAAAAGACGGACCCGCAGATGGTGTCCCTGGAAGAAGCCATGCCGGAGGCCTACGCCGAACTGGATCGGATACGCAGAATTCTCGATCGGCACTATCGGGACATGCAGGACATCGAATTTACAATTCAGCGCCGAAAACTGTGGATGCTTCAAACCCGCACAGGAAAGCGCACGGGCTTTGCCGCCTTCAAGATCGCCGTGGACATGGTTCGCGAAGGCATTTTGACCCCCAAGGAGGCCCTGCTGCGGGTCGAACCCAATCAGTTGAACCAGCTGCTGCGCCCGGTCTTTGATGCCGAAGCCAAACAAAAGGCCGTGGCCTCCAAGGCGTTTTTGGCCAAGGGATTGAATGCCGGACCCGGTGCCGCCAGCGGGCGCGTGGTTTTCAATGCCGTGGATGCCGAGCATTGGGCCGACCGGGGGGAGAAGGTCATTCTGGTGCGTTTGGAAACGTCTCCGGACGATATTCGAGGCATGCACGCCGCCCAGGGCATTCTCACATCGCGTGGGGGCATGACATCCCATGCGGCCCTGGTGGCCCGACAGATGGGAAAAGTGTGCGTTGTGGGATGCGGCGATTTGGAAATCGATTACAAGCTACGCCAAATGACCGTCAACGGCCGCGTGATCGAGGAAGGCGACTGGATTTCCGTGGACGGCTCCACAGGGGAAGTTTTCGCGGGTCAAATTCCCACACGACCGTCGGAAATCATACAGGTGCTGCTGGAAAAGACCTTGAAGCCGGAAGAGTCTTCTATTTTTCAAGACTATACGGAATTGATGCGGTGGGCGGACGCCTATCGACGCCTGGGCGTGCGCACCAACGCCGACCAGCCCGACCAGGCACAGACGGCCCTTCTTTTTGGAGCGGAAGGTATTGGGCTGTGTCGCACCGAGCACATGTTCTTTGAAGGGGAACGCATCCATGCCGTGCGCGAGATGATCCTTGCAGACTCCACGGAAGGTCGAGAAAAAGCATTGGCCAAGCTGTTGCCCATGCAGCGAGAAGATTTCAAGGGTATCTTTCGCGTCATGAAGGGATTGCCCGTGACCATTCGAACTCTGGATCCGCCGCTACACGAGTTTTTACCCACTGAAGAGGCGGACATACAAAAGGTGGCCGAGCAGCTAGGTGTTGGTGCGGAGCAGGTGCGGGCCAAGATTCAAGCCCTTCACGAGGCCAATCCCATGCTGGGACATCGAGGGTGCCGATTGGGAATCGTCTATCCCGAGATCACGGCCATGCAGGCGAGGGCCATTCTCGAAGCGGCCTGTGAAGTGAAGAAGGAAGGCATTGACGTGCATCCGGAGATCATGATTCCTTTGGTCGGGGATGTGGCAGAGCTGGCTCACCAGAAGCGCGTTGTGGATGACGTGGCCCGCCAGGTGATGGATCATTATGGAATTCAGGTGGACTACGCGGTCGGAACCATGATCGAGGTGCCTCGAGGGGCGATCACGGCCGGCGAGATTGCCAAGGAAGCCATGTTCTTCTCCTTTGGCACCAACGACCTTACACAGACGGTTTTCGGAATCAGCCGCGACGATGCGGCCAAGTTTCTCCACGATTATCTTGAAAAGAAAATCTGGGAATTTGACCCCTTTGAACGCATCGATCAGGAAGGCGTCGGTGAACTCATGAAAATGGGAGTGGAGAGAGGACGGGCGACACGGCCCGATCTCAAGGTGGGGATTTGCGGAGAACACGGAGGGGAGCCGTCTTCGGTGGAGTTTTGTCACCAGATCGGCCTGAACTATGTCAGTTGTTCTCCATTTCGCGTGCCCATTGCCCGTTTGGCCGCAGCACATGCTGCCATTCGAGAGCAGTAGAGGCTCAGTACGAGGTCATGGCCTATGGAGCGCCCCATTCGACTGCGCCGTTCAATACTTTCGGTACCCGCCAACCGAGAGAAAATGGTTCGAAAAGCCCTGAGCCTTTCGGCGGATGTCATTATGTTGGATCTGGAAGACAGCGTCCCTGTGGACGAAAAGGAAAAGGCTCGGCACGCGGTGGTGGAGGCGCTCATGGCTTCCGGGTGGAAGGGACGTGTGCGCGCCTATCGAATCAATGACATGAGCACGCCCTTTGCCTACAGAGATTTGGTGGATGTGGTCGAAGAGGCAGGCCCATGGCTGGATGTCATTGTGGTGCCCAAGGTCAACGATCCCGCAGAAATCAAGGCCATCGATTATTGGCTGACCCAGATGGAGATGCGCCTGGGCCTGACCAAGAAAATCGGCTTGGAAGCCTCCATTGAAACAGCCCAGGGCATGCTTCGCGTGGGCGAGATTGCCGTGAGTTCGCCTCGGCTGGAGGCGCTGGTTTTTGGCATCGCCGACTACGGCGCGTCCGTGGGCATGCCCAGCGGCGGCATCAGCGGCCATGGGGATGCCGAAGATCAGGAAGCGGCCCGTCTTCGCTGGCTTTTTCCCTTAAGTCGAATGGCCATGGCGGCCAAAGCCGCAGGGCTTGCCGCCTTGGACGCTCCATTTGGCGACTTTCGAGACCCCCAAGGTCTGGCCCGTTCCTGCGCCATGAGCCGCGCTTTGGGCTACGACGGCAAATGGGCCATTCACCCAGATCAACTGGACGTCATCAATCAGGTCTTTACCCCCTCGGACGATGATGTGGCTCGTAGCCGACGCATCGTTGCAGCTTATGAGGCGGCCAGGGCCCGTGGTGAAGGGTCTGTGGCCGTAGATGGCAAAATGGTGGACGCCGCTTCTGTTCGCCTCGCGCAGGTGACGGTTAAGGTGGCGGAAGCGGCCCGCCGGAACCGAAACCTTGCCGGATTGAAGCCGAGCCAGTCTTGAGAAAAGAAAAGAGGCCTTGAGGGAGGCGTTCACACGCCCGAGGAACCATTTTCCCTTTCCGTTGTTTTGACGCCACCTGCGCATGCGCTCCGCGACGTTCCCTTCTCCATGCCTCCTCCGGGAAGTTATTGAACCCCTAAAAAGGATGGAATGTTTTCGAGGAACCATGAATAGGGTCATGTCGCCGAAGCCGATAGCACCGCAGCCCCCCTCAAGCATGCAGGGCATCGAGGTCGAGGCACCGGCTGTGCTGAAGGAACAGATTGTGCGACAGAACAACGAATTGCAAATTCTTTTTGACATCTCTTCCGCCATTCACAGTTCGCCTCGGCTCGAAGACGTCCTTCAGCAGTCGCTCCTGGCCATTCTTCGAACCCTGCAGCTTAAGATGGGGGTCATTTACCTTCTCAAACCCGATGTGCACGGCCGTGGGACCATGGTCTTGGCTGCCCAACATGGCTTTTCGTCTACTCTTGTGCAGGAGATTCGCTCCTTTCAAGTGCCCGACGGCTGGATTGGCCCAGGACGCCTCAAGAATCCCGTGGCGTGGCTCAAAAGGGAGCAGCTTTTCTTTCCGGCCTTGAGGGATCGAATGGTGGCGGAGGGTATTCAAGAGATTATTCGCATCGCCCTTTTTACCCAAAAAGGTATCTTGGGATTATTGTATGTGGCCAACCACGGAGCGCTGCAGATTCGCCATGATCGCCGGGAGTTTTTGACCACCATCGGGCAACAGATCGGCGTGGCCATTGAAAACGCCCAACTTTTCGAATCCGTCGAGCGGGCAAAGACGGAACTGGAAATCAGCTTTGACGCCATTCAACACAGCATCTTTCTACTGGAATCCTCCGGGCGCATTTTACGTGTCAATCAAACTACGGAAAAAACGTACGGGGCAAAAGAGGAGTTGTTGGGGCAAAAGTACTGGGAAGTGCTTTATAAAACGGCGGAGCCTCCTTTGGGGTGTCCCATTCGCGAATGCCTGCTGAGCCGAAGGCCGGTGCATAAGGAAGGCCCTCACCCTCGCTGGGGAGGGTTCTATCGCCTCTACGCTTTTCCCGTGCTTAACCTGTCCTCGCAGTTGGAACGGATTGTCTATTATGAAAAGGACGAAACCGAAGCACGAAAGCTTGAGCAGCGCCTGCAGCAGACAGAGAGGCTACAGTCCTTGGGGACACTGGCGGCTGGGATTGCCCACGAAATTCGAAATCCTTTGGCGACCATCAATTTCAATGCTCAGATGTTGCAGCGTGAAGTGTCTTTGAACGAAAATCAGTCGCAAATGCTTGCCGACCTGATTCAGGAAGTGCGAAAGATCGACAACATCGTGCGGGAAGTTCTGAATTTTGCCAGGCCACGGGAACCCCAGTTCCTTCCCGCAAACCTCAACGACATTGTGCGCTATTGCCATAACCTGTCCAAGGTGCACATCCGCAAAGCCAAGATCGATCTGACCTTAAACCTGGACCCGTCCATGCCTGAGATCATCATGGATTCCGACCAGATCGGCCAGGTCGTCATGAATCTCATGATCAATGCGGTGGAAGCCATGCCACAGGGAGGGCGCATGGAAGTCCAGACGCGCGTGGAGGCAGAGGCCCAGCGGGTGGTTCTTAGCGTCAAAGATACCGGGGAAGGCATCTTACCGGAAGATGAAGGACGCATTTTTGATCCCTTTTTCACGCGCAAGGCCGAAGGAACAGGTTTGGGGTTGAGCATTTGCCGAAGAATCTTGGAGCGCCACGGAGCCCACATGGAGGTGGAATCGCAAGTGGGGCGAGGCAGTGTGTTCCGTGTGGTGTTTCCCATGACGAAAAAAAGCGGGAAGCTGGCTTTGGAGGAGACCATCAACTGAGCTGTGCGACCCCGATGTGGCCCCGTGGTGACGCCCTTTCCTTGCCCTGTGCCTGTGGAGAGTGCGCGAGGTGGAATGCGACCCTATGCGAACGGCACCAACAATTCTCATCATCGACGACGAAACCGGATTTCGAGGCGCCATTGCGCGGTTCTTGAGCAGGAGCTACACGGTCCACGAAGCGAAAACCGCCGCCGAAGGCCTTCGCTTAGCCCAAGAACTTGAACCGGATTTGGTCCTGCTGGATATCGGATTGCCTGACTGTAGTGGTCTGGACCTGCTGCCGGAACTCAAAGAAGCCAAACCGTCGCCGACGGTCATCATGGTGACCGCTTACGAACAGGTGCGGGACGTGGTCCAGGCCATGAAAAAGGGCGCCTTTGACTACTTGGTCAAGCCGGTGGATTTGGAAGAGTTTGAGGTCACGGTCAAACAGGCTTTGGAATACGCCAGCCTGAGGCATGAGGTGGAGCGGTTGCGCGAGGAGATGCAGCGGCTTCATCAGCGTCGAACCCTTGTGGGCAGCAGTCCGGCGTTTTTGGAAGCCCAACAGCTGGCCATTCGCAGTGCGCAAAGTCCCGACGCCGGCGTGCTCTTGCAAGGTGAAAGCGGAGTGGGCAAGGAACTGTTCGCCCGGCTCATTCACGCCGCAAGCCCTCGAGCCTCCTATCCCTTTGTGGCGCTCAACTGCGCGGTTTTTACCCCGGAAATCATCGAAAGCGAACTGTTCGGGTACGAAAAGGGAGCTTTTACCGGAGCCAGGGCGGAAGGAAAAAAAGGCCTGCTCGAAGCGGCCGACGGTGGCACGCTCTTTCTCGATGAGGTCATCGATCTACCTCCCGAAGTTCAGGCCAAGCTTCTTCGCGTTTTGGAAGAGCACGAATTCTATCCTTTGGGGGCAACGCGAAAAAAAACCGTGGACATTCGCGTGGTGGCGGCATGCAATAGGGATCTGTGGCAGGCCTGCGAAGAGGGCCTCTTTCGCAAAGACCTCTTTTTTCGCCTGGCAACCGTCCAGATTGTTCTTCCGGCCCTTCGACAGCGCCGAGAAGACATTCTGCCGCTGGCGCGATTTTTTCTGGAGCAGTTCAACGACAAATACAGAAAAAAGTTTCGAGACATCAGCGAAGAAGCCCAGCACATTCTCTTGTCCCACGAGTGGCCGGGAAACGTTCGCGAACTCAAGAACACCATCGAACGCATCGTACTTTTGGAAGACGACGACCTGATCTTTAAAAGACACCTCCATTTTCTACCATCCACCGCCGGCCGAAGGGCCGCCATGGCCGCATCCAACCAGGCAGGTTTTCTGGCTTGGGAACACATGCCCGAAGAAGGTATGTCCCTGGAAGAGCTGGAACGCAACATCATTCAAGAGGTTTTTGAACGATGCGGTAGAAACAAGTCCAAAACCGCCCGATTCTTAAGAATTCCAAGGCACGTGCTCATCTACCGCATGAAAAAATTCGGCCTGGAACGCCCACCTGACTCGGAAGCCTGACCGAGTCACCGTAGAATATTCTTCATCGCCGAAAAAACGTAGACTATTGTGCAAATGCCGTTGAACGCCATAAACGGGTGAACCACGAGGATTCGAGGGGCCTTGACCGGGACCGAGCGGAAGCGATGAAGAAAATTCTTCATCTGTCCGGATGGGTGCCCTTAACGACCGTGCGGATTCAAGGTCCTCAATGCGAGGAAACAAGCCCGCCGTGAGCGCATCGCTCAATCTGGTACGCGACTTGCAAAAGCGTAAAAGTCGAATGGAGGCGGTATGCAGCGGAATCTCTCTTCCAGTGGGCGAATCCTCCTTGTGGAAAGCGATGCCCCATTCAGGCGTTCTTTGGAAAATGGTGTAAAAAGGGCCGGATATTCCTTTGACAGCTGCAGCACGTGCGAACAAGCGCGACGATTGGCCAAGACCTTTCGCTACGACGTGGGTGTGGTGGAATATCACCTGAGAGACGGTAACGGGGCGCGGCTTGTGGCGGAACTGAAGACCGGGCAAGCGATTCTTGGAGCGGTTCTCATCTCTTTCTACGACTTCGAGTGGATTTCTCGCGATGTGGTTCCCGTGGCGGATGAATTTCTCAAGAAACCCTTTGATCTATCGGACTTCGAGCGGATTCTGAAATCCTTAATCACTACGGTTCGTTCTCCTGCGCTTTTGCAAGGTTGTTCCAGTTCCTTGGATCAGGCACCGGCCCCAATTCTCAGGGAAGGGGTTCTTTGAAACAGCGACCGATGAAGCTGACCTTCGATCTCACGTGACGAATGCGCCGGATAGCGCGGTTTCTTTGCCCATTCACGATCTTTCAGCGGCGGCGGAACTTCATGCGAATGCGGACATCCATCGAGTGCTCATTCTCAATAGCCATTTCCCATTCCCGATAAAATTCCCAAGAGCCCCTTTTCCCTCAAAAGGCCGCAGGGCACATGCCCTGCGGCCTTTTGTATGAGCTGCCCATCTTGCCGTCCCGTCTTGCCGCCGAGCTTGTGAGTCTTTTCTCTTGAAACCGTGATTATCCATGGGTATATAAGTTTTACTTATAAGATGGCGTGATTCGCCTCAAGGACCGGGCGCAGTGGTCCGGCCTGGAAAGGGAAACGCGGAAAAAAGGGGGCGCTAATCGTGGACGTGAAATCCGAGCTTTTGGAAAAAATGGCCCAAAAGAAAATGGACGTTGCCTCTCTTGCGCAAGCCATGGAGTTTGATGCCGGAATCCTCAAGCTGTATCTCGTTCAAGACGACTATCCCATTCCCTCTCGCATCATCAAGAAGATGGAAGAAGTGCTGGCCAACTGAGCACGCACGTTTTTGACCCCGCGCCCACGGGAATCCTTTGAACGGGTTCAAGGATCGGACGCACCGCACGGGCGGTTCGGCGATTTCGGGAACGTCCAACTTCGGAGCCTGCTGAAAAGTAAAAAATCCCTCGCCAGGCCACAACGGGGTCTGGTCCTTTAAAAGTAACGTTGGACCGAGGCTTTATGTTTAGAGGGGCCCTCAAGCACGATGCGAGGCCATGCGGGGCTACTCCTTGAGTACGGAAAGGATCGCCCAGGCCAAAGGCCTGCAATGGAGATTTTTCGGTTTTGGAAAAGTTGGCGCGCGCAGTGTGCGAGGCCACAAAAAGGTTGGAGTATTTGGGCATGACGATGAGTCGGGGGGGATGAGCGGATTTCGGGCATGCCCACGGGCCATGGCAGGAAGGTGGGTGTGCTCAAAAGGGCGCCTTCGAAGCGGCGAAGCTTCGAAGGGATCAGGGAGACTGTACTGGAACAGGAGGTCTTTGATGGGACAGGAACGTAAGCTTCAGAAGGGCTTGGTGCCGAAGGGTGTGACACGTCGTGACTTCATGAAGTTTTGCACGATGGTGTCCGCGACCATGGGATTGGCCCCGTCTTTTGCGCCAAAGATTGCCGAGGCTTTGACGTCGGGTCCGCGGCCGCCGGTGGTGTACTTGCATTTTGCGGAGTGCACGGGGTGCACGGAAGGCGTCTTGCGCAGCACGTATCCCTGGATTGACGAACTCCTTTTAGAAACTATTTCCATGGACTATCATGAAACCATCATGGCCGCGGCGGGTCACAGTGTGGAAGAAGTGCTGCATCAGACCGTCAAGAAATATGAGGGCAAGTTCATCTGTGTCGTGGAAGGAGCCATTCCCACGGCCGACAATGGTATCTACGGCATGATCGGCGGCAAGACCATGCTGGAGATTGCCAAGGAAGTGTGCCCTAAATCTCTGGCCGTCCTGTGCATCGGAAGCTGCTCGTCCTTTGGCGGTGTTCAGGCGGCGGCCCCCAATCCCACGGGGGCAAAGAGTGTTTCCGAGGCCTTGGGCGACGCGCTCAAGGTTCCCGTCGTGAACATTCCCGGATGTCCTCCGAACCCCATCAATTTCGTCGGAACCGTCGTGAACTATCTGCTTTTCGGCAAACTTCCGGATCTGGATGCCCACAAGCGGCCTCTCTTTGCCTACGGCAAGACGGTGCACGATCAATGTCCCAGAAGGTCTCATTTTGAAAACGGAGAATTTGTCACGGAATGGGGATCCAAGGAAGCCCAGATGGGCTACTGCCTCTATGAGATGGGTTGCAAGGGGCCCGAGACCTTCAACAACTGCCCCTTGGTCAAGTTCAATGACGGGACGAGCTGGCCGGTGGAGGCGGGGCATCCGTGCATCGGTTGCAGCGAACCCAATTTCTGGGATGCCATGTCTCCATTTTACGAAACGCTTTAGCCAACAATTTAAACCGGAAACCTTAAGCTGGAAACCCGCCTCAAGGAGAGACGAAAAATGGCAGAGCGCATAGTGGTCGATCCCATTACCCGCATTGAGGGACATCTGAGGATCGAAGTCGAGGTCGCCAACGGAAAGGTGACCAACGCGTGGAGCAGTTCCACGCTGTTCCGTGGCTTGGAAATCATTCTCAAGGGCCGAGACCCTCGGGATGCATGGCTTTTCACGCAACGCGCCTGCGGCGTGTGCACCTACGTTCATGGATTGGCGTCCGTTCGGTGTGTGGATGATGCCGTGGGCGTCACCGTTCCCGACAATGCGCGGCTGATTCGAAACCTGCTCATGGGAGCCCAGTTCCTGCACGATCACATCGTGCATTTCTATCACCTTCACGCCTTGGATTGGGTGGATGTGGTCAGCGCCCTTCAGGCCGACCCCGTCAAAGCTTCCAAAATTGCCAACGACGTATCGCCCGCGCCCAAAAGTGGGCCGAGCGACTTTAAAGCCGTGCAGGCCCGATTGAAAAAATTTGTGGACAGTGGCCAGCTGGGTCTTTTTGCCAACGGCTATTGGGGCCATCCGGCCTACAAATTGCCCCCGGAAGTGAACCTGATCGCCGCCGCCCATTACCTGGAAGCCCTGCGCCAGCAGGCGCGCACCGCTCGCATGCATGCTGTCTTTGGGGCCAAGAACCCGCATCTCCAGAGCCTGGTGGTGGGGGGTGTGACCTGTGCTGCGGATCTCAACCCCGACCGGGTTTCCGAATTTCTGTATCTGTGGAAGGAAACCATGGACTTCGTCAACAACGTCTACATTCCAGACCTGTTGGCTGTGGCCGGTTTTTACAAAGATTGGGGATCCATCGGCGGGACTACCAATTTCTTAGCTTACGGCGAATTTCCACAAAGCGCCAAGGAGCCTGAAAGCCTGTTTTTCCCGCGCGGAGCTATTTTTAAACGCAACCTGGGCAAGGTGGACGCTGTGGATCCGGCCAAAATCACGGAGCACGTCAAGCACAGCTGGTACGAAGGCGACGGCGCCCTCAACCCCGCTCAGGGCGAAACCAAGCCTATGTTCACCAAACTGGATACGGCGGACCGCTACAGCTGGATGAAAGCGCCGCGCTACAACGGGGAACCCATGGAAGTGGGCCCGCTGGCTCGTGTTCTCGTGGCTTACGGCAAGGGGCACGAGCCCACGAAAAAGGCTGTGGATGGCGTCCTGAAGCATCTGGGTATTCCTGTGGAAGCTCTGTTTTCCACCCTGGGCCGAACAGCGGCTCGAGCCATAGAGACGAAGATTATCGGTGAGGCCATGGAAGGCTGGATCATGCAGTTGGTGGAAAACCTGAAGAAGGGGGATACCAAGACCTTTGAGCCTTACGAGATGCCGGAAAGCGCTCAGGGCATGGGCCTCAATGATGTGCCGCGCGGAGCCTTGGGGCATTGGATCGAGATCAAGGGCAAGAAGATCGCCAACTACCAACTGGTGGTGCCCTCCACGTGGAACTTGGGGCCGCGATGTGCCGCCAACAAGCCCGGCCCGGTGGAAGAGGCCCTTATCGGCACGCCTGTGGCCGATCCCAAGCGCCCGGTGGAAATTCTTCGCACCGTGCATTCCTTTGACCCGTGCATCGCTTGCGGCGTGCATGTGATTGATCCGCAGAGTAACCAGGTGTATAAGTTCAAGGTCGTCTAGTGCCTAGGCGCTGAAAGGTCGTGCTTTTGCAAGGGGACCCGCCCGTGACGAGGGCGGGATCCCCTTATTCTGTTCCGAGATAATGGATGTCACCGCCATGGCGCCGCAAAAGATTTTAGTGCTGGGAGTGGGCAATGTTCTCTTGAAGGATGAAGGGCTCGGAGTGCATCTTGTGCGCCGCCTTGAAGCCGCTTATGATTTTTCAGAAAACGTGCGCCTGATGGATGGAGGAACGTTGGGACTTCGGCTTCTGGACCCCATCGCTCAAGCGGACCATGTGATCGTGATCGATGCCGTCCAGAGGGGCGCGGATCCGGGAACGGTGCAAAAGATGTCCGCAGACGATTTGTCCAAAAAGGTCACGTTCAAAAACTCCATTCATCAACTGGACCTGGTGGAAACCTTGGCCTACGCGGAGGTGCTTGGCCAGCGTCCCACCTGTGTCATCGTTGGCATGGAACCTTTGGACATTGAACCGTGGGGCATCACTCTCACCCCGCCTGTCGCGGCCAACATGAAGGAGCTCGAAGTTCTGGTCTTGGAAGAAATCCAAAAGGCCGGTGGATCGTGGAGGCTCAAGGCCCACGCGCCGCAGCCGTTCGGGGAGGCGACGGATTATGTGTTTGGCGATTCCTGCGGAAATCATAGAGATTGATGACGAAATGGCCACTGTGAAGGTAGGAGGAGCGGTGCGCAAGGCTTCCTTAACGCTTCTGCCCGAACAAGTGTCCGTGGGCGATTATGTCATCGTCCATGCGGGCTTTGCCCTGCACAAGGTGGATCCCCGCGAAGCGGAAGAATCTTTGCGCCTACTTCGCGAACTGGCCTCTCATGCGTAACGGCGCCGAACGTTTTTTGCCGTTTCAAAAATCGGCATGGCCCGGAGTGCGCGGAAAGGGAATGACCTCTCGAATGTTTCCCAAGCCGGTGACGAATTGCACGAAGCGTTCTAACCCCAGGCCGAATCCGCAGTGGGGGGCTGAGCCGTATTCGCGCAGTTCTAGATACCACGCGTAGGATTCTAGGGATATTCCCTTGCGGTTCATTTGTTCCAAGAGCATGTCCCGCCGTTCTTCCCTTTGCGATCCGCCGATGATTTCTCCCACGCGAGGTACCAGAACATCCATAGCGGCCACCGTTTTTCCGTCGTCATTGACCCTCATGTAAAAGGGTTTGAGGTCTCGAGGAAAGTTAATGACGGCCACGGGCCTTCGGAATGCCTTTTCCGTCAAATACCGTTCGTGTTCCGACTGCAGATCGGATCCCCATTCCGCGGGAAAATTAAAAGGCTCCTTGGATTTCTTGAGAAGATTGACGGCCTCGGTATACGAGATGACTTCAAAGGGCTGTTCCTTGACAGCCTTCAAAGATTCGAGGAGGCCGGGTTCCACGAATCGCGCAAAGAACTGAAGGTCATCCCACGAATGCTCCAAAAGGTCTGATACCACATACTGAAGGCACCGCTGGGCCAGGGCCAGGTCGTCGTCCAGGTCGGCAAAGGCCATTTCCGGTTCCACCATCCAGAACTCCGCCAGGTGGCGGCTGGTGTTGGAATTTTCGGCTCGAAACGTGGGGCCAAAGGTGTAGACTTTGCCGAGGGCCAAGGCATAGATTTCCGCTTGCAGTTGGCCGCTGACGGTGAGGAACGTAGGTTTATGGAAAAAATCCTGCGCATAAAGGGACTCGTCGTTGGCATGCTCCAATTCGGTCGGATTCAGCGTGGTCACGCGAAAGACATCGCCGGCCCCTTCACAGTCGCTGGTGGTGATGATGGGCGTATGAACATAGAAGAAACCCTCTTCTTGGAAAAAGGTGTGAAGGGCGTAGCTTAGGCGGTTTCGAATGCGGGCCACGGCCCCGAGGGTATTGGTGCGCGGTCGCAAGTGCGCAATGGTTCGCAAAAATTCAAAGCTATGGCGCTTTTTCTGCAAAGGATACCGTGCCGGATCGGTCCATCCGTAGAGCAGAATGTCCCGGGCCAGCAGCTCGACGCTTTGTCTCTTACCGGGGGAAGGGGTCAGTGTGCCGCGAACTTCCACGGAGGAGCCGGTGGTCAGCCGTTCCACGAGGGCGGCTAGGTTTGGGCGATCCCTTTCCAAAACCACCTGCAGGTTGGTGAGGCATGAGCCGTCGTTGACTTCCAGAAAGCTGATGCCCGCTTTGGAATCTCTACGCGTTCGAACCCAACCTTGAACCACCACGTCTTTTCCCTGAAACGCCGAGGTGTTTCTCAAAATGTGCGCGATGCGAAGGGCCTTGTTCATGGGTACCGAAACCTCCCTTGATGGAAATCAAACCCATGGCTCTGCGCGCGACCTGGCCATGGGAGGTCATGAGCACCGCTTTTTTTTGAAAAGCGGGTGAAAAAAGATTCTTCACCGCTGTCCTTGCGGCCTTTGACGAATCGCCATGCCTCCACTGAGGGCACCGCGGTTTTGGGACTCTCTCAAAATCCCATGCCTAAATACCCGTGGGTTGCTTCGCTGGCTGGATTTTGATAACGGTGCCCACGAAGCCATGGGCAAGGACCGGCAATGCCGCACGGCGAATCAAGCACGTCATAGAATGGAAGGCCACGAATTGGCAAGGAGAATCCCCATGGGGGAGGATGAGAAGGCATTCTGGCGCCGACGTTTTTTGTCGGGGCGAACCCCAAAGGCCTGTCGGAACGGTCCCTGCGTGTGGTTTCATGCGGCATCGGTGGGGGAAGTTACGGGAGGTCTCGGAGTCATAGGCCGCCTGCCCGATGTGGATCCTCAGGTTGAAGTGTTTCTTTCCGTGGGCACACCCCAAGGTTATCGCTTTGCGAGATCTCACGTGCCTAAAAACGTTCAAGTGTTCGAAGCCCCCATGGATGTGCCTTGGGCCGTATGGCGCACTGTTACATCTCTTCGCCCCGACGTTTTTGTGACGTTGGAAAGCGAATTTTGGCCGCTGTTGCATTGGTGTTTGAGAAAGCATGGGATTCCTGTGGTGCTTCTAAACGGGCGCGTCTCCGAAAAGTCCTGGCGGCAGTATCGACGTTTTTTTTTCATCTTTGGCCATGTTTTTCGTTCCATTCAATGGGCTTGCGTCAACACCGTCGAGGATCAGCAGCGACTTGTGACCCTTGGGGTTTCGCCGCAGCGAATCACCGTGACGGGTTCCGCCAAGTACGACACGTTAACGCACCGAGCTGATCCCTCTTTAGTCGAAGCATGGCGCCGGCGACTTGGGCTCTCTTCAGAGGCTCCCGCACTGGTGGCAGGAAGCCTGCGCGGAGAGGAATGCCAGGCCCTCTTGGAAATTTTTATCAAGCTGAAGCGGGAATGTCCTCGCCTGGTGGGCATTTTTGCGCCACGTCACCTGGACAGGGTAGCGTCCATGATCGCATGGCTTCAAGGTCATGGCGTGCCTTATGACCTTCTGTCTTCTTTTCTTTCAAACGAGTCGCAGCGCCGGCAAAGCGACTGTCTCGTGGTGGACGGCATCGGGCACCTTTTTGAACTCTATGGCCTGGGCCACTTCATTTTTTGCGGAGGCACTTTGGCCCCCGTGGGAGGCCACAACATCGTGGAACCCCTCGCATGGGGAAAGACGGTTTACTATGGACCGCATGTGGAAAAGGTGTGGGAAGAACAGGTCGTATTGCAGCGGCATGGTGCCGGAATCATGGTGCACAGCCCCGAGGATCTGTATGGGCGGTGGCGCCATGCCCTTCTCTCAGGGGCCTTTGGTGGGTGGAAAAAGGATGCGGCGCGCAAGGCCCTCGAAGAACTTGGCGGAGCGGCCGAACGGCAGCTGACGAGCCTTCAGCCTTTTTTGTGGCGCGCCAAAGCCCAAGAGGCATCGAAATGAGGGACTCAAAACCAAGGGGCTCAAAAAGGGGTAAAGCGCACTTTTTTTCTGCCGGGCCTTGACAACGGAGACTTTTCGGCCGCGGACGGCCCAGTAGGCAGGGACATGACCATGGAACGACTCATTGAGATCTTGCACGCGTACAAAAAAGGGGCGACCGATCTGGACCAGGTTTTGGATTTTCTTCGGCGCTTACCTTTTGAGAATTTGGGCTTTGCGCGAGTGGATCATCATCGACCATTGCGCCGGGGTTATCCCGAGGTGGTCTACGGAGAGGACAAGGACGCCTCGCAAATCCTTCACATTTTGCAAGCCATGGCCGCCACGGGGACTCCCTTGTTGGTGACTCGAGTCCATGAAGAAAAGGCCGCGCAAATCTGTGCCGCCATGCCTGATATGCAGTATGAGCCCAAAGCGCGGGTGTTGTACAAAAAAGGGCCAATTTCGGAACATGCCGTTGCACAAAGGCTTCCGGTTCAAGTCTTATCGGCAGGTTCTTCCGATATTCCTGTGGCGGAAGAGGCCGCGGTGACGGCTGAAGTACTGGGCCAGAAGGTTCAGCGTTTTTATGATGTGGGCGTTGCGGGTCTTCATCGCCTGCTCCATCTGCTGGATGAGCTGTCCAAGGCTGCGGTCTATGTGGTGGTGGCCGGCATGGAAGGGGCTCTTCCCAGTGTTGTGGCCGGTTTGGTTAAGCGTCCGGTGATCGCCGTTCCCACGAGCATCGGCTATGGAGCCTCTTTCAGAGGTCTTGCTCCTTTGCTGGGCATGTTAAACAGTTGTGCTCCCGGAGTGGCCGTGGTAAACATCGACAATGGCTTTGGAGCCGGCTATCTGGCGAGTATGATTGCCGATATGGCCAATGCTTGGAAACATGAAGATTCTGCCGGTTCAGGAACGTCATAAGGAGAAGGTATGGCACGGGATTGGCGACCCAACGTACGGGAAATGTCCGTCATCTCGAGGCTGGACCAGGCCAAAGAGCTGCAGCGTGTGCGGGCCCTGCAGCTGCTTCGGCACCATGTGGACGACCTCAGCGGGCGCATCGCCATGAAACTCATCGAAAACAAACTGGTAGAAACCACCAGCAAAAACGAACTGGAGGAGCAAATCCATCGTTGCCTGTCCAGCCTGCTTACGTCGGAGGAGTTCGAGGTCCAGTACCAGGTGGCCAACATTCGAGACCTTGTGCCTCGTCCCCATTTTGTGAGTCTCTTTGTCACGGCGTATATTATCGAAAAGCTCATCGATCACCGTTGTATCGTGGACATCTATGGCACCGATGAAGAAATTTACCGGTGCGTCAATGCTCAGGTGACACGACTGATTCCTCTCCAGTAGCCTATCTTTCACAATCGCACCAATAGATCACATCGGCGCATGAGCTGTTCCATACGGCGACGTTCCTGAAGGGAAAAAGCGTCCAAACCCAGAGTGCACCCGTAGTATCCGTTGACCACGCGTGTGGAAAAACCGTTTAACCATGCCAACAAGTTTTCCGCGGGTCTTCCTTGCACATAGAGGGAGACGTCATTGACGAAGACGGCAGGCACATGCGCCTCCAGCACTTGGGCGAAAAGCGACTCAATGCGTTGCGCATTTTCCTCGGCAAGCTTCCACCGCTCTTCCACGGTGAAGGCCTGAAGCCTTGGTGCGGTAAGCTCGGTGGAAAAGTAAAAAGCCCGCTGTGAATCGATAGGCACCAAGCGCCCTCCGATACCGGGTCGAAAGGCGGGATGTGGGCTGGCGTGGGGAATACGGGGTGCCAGATCCACGACGGCGACGGGTTCTGGAAAAGTGTGCGTGTAGGCGTGAAGCAGTCGAGCTGTCAAGGTCGTTTTCCCTCGGTTGACGTCGCCCACGATGAGCACGAAACGGCCGCGGCATTCCTGCGCGGTGGGCATTTCCGGCATCATGTCTGAAACCTTTCCCAAAACCACAAGGCCAAAGCCACCACGAATCCCAGAGCGGCCAACAGAACGTCGTGAAGAGAGAGCGGGCTTAGGCGAGGGTTGCTTTTCGGGGTGCGACCAAACCCTCTGGATTCCATGGCCATAGCCAAGTTTTCCGCCAAGACAAAGGCTTGAACCAGCAGAGGCATGACCAGTGCCAAGAGCCGACCCACATTGCGCAGCCGAAAGCGCACGTCGATACCTCGCGCGGTCTGGGCGTCATAAATGTGTCGAAGGGAACGGCCCAGCAGGGGGACATAACGCAGGGAGGTCATGAGAATAAACACTAAAGAATACGGCACCTTCATGGCGCGCAAGGTGACGGCCCATTCTTCCGCATCCAATGTTTGAAAGAACATCGCCGAAGCCGCGAAAAGATTGGTCAGTCGCAGGGATAGATGCACCGCCGTTTCCAAATCGAGCGCCAGCGCAGCCATGACGAAAACCAGACTCACCATGGGCCAGGCGAGACGGAACGAAGAGAGTCGCCGTTTTGCCCGGGAGAAAATGAAAAGCGCAACGGCGAGAAGGAGACTTTCGATCAGGAGCACCGCTAGGGTTTTTGTCAGGAGAACCACTATAATGGCCAGCAGTCCCAAGAAAAGGCGCACCCTGGGATCCAGGCGACATGAAGTGTGGCGTGTGGTCTTGGACAGGAATGCCGTCATGGATTGTCCCTTGCAGAATGCATGCACTGGTCGTCCTCCACGAGTCGACCCTGCTGCAGCACCAGGCGGCGTTGGCACGTGGCGTGAGCAAAATCCGCATCATGGGTGACCACCACAATGGCCATGTGCCGCTCCGAAGAGAGCTTTCTGAGCCATGCAGACAGTTCCTGGCGGAATCGACCGTCTTGTCCTGCCGTGGGTTCGTCCAGAACGAGCACCTGTGGGTTCATGGCAAGGACCGAGGCCAGAGCGACGCGTTTTTTTTCTCCTTCACTGAGTCGATACGGGCTGTGGTCCTTGAGTGAAGTCAGGCCGAAGAGATCCAAGGTGTAAGTCAGCCAGGTGGAATCCACAGGAAACCCCTTCTTTTGCAGAAATTTGGGTCCCGCCCATACTTCGTCTTCGACGCGGACTTTGAAGAATTGGTCGTTGGGGTTTTGAAAGCTCACCCCGATGTACTGCGCTCGCTGTGAAGGAGGCATGGTGTGAATGGGCCGACCGCACCAGAGAGCCAATCCATCATGGGGTTTGAGTAGGCCACCCAGAATTTTGACCAGGGTTGTTTTTCCGGATCCGTTAGGTCCGGTGATGGCCACCCGCTCTCCGGCGGTGAGCGTCAAGGATACCTTGTCCAGGATCGGCCTTTTTTCTCGATAAAAGCTCACATCCAAGAGTTCCACCAGATCCTGCTGGCCGTTATGAAGGGGCTCTTGTGTCGGTTTGGCATAACGCGGCAGAATGCCCACATCCATCATCTGGCCATGGGCTTTTTCGGGGGCACCGTCAAAGCAAACGCGGCCGGATTCCATGACAAGGCATCGGTTTGCTCGAAAAGCGAAATCATCCACCACATGTTCGGCCACAATGACGCTTGTACCTAAACGAAGAACGCCTTCAAGGGCCTGCTGAACACGCTGCCGGTTTGGCGTGTCCAGATGGGCAAAAGGTTCGTCCAGCACCAGAAGTCGAGGTCGAAGGCACAGGGCGGAAGCAAGGGCAGCCAGTTGCTTTTCTCCTCCGGAAAGATCCTGAGGGGCTCGATGCCTTAGCGGTTCGATGCCCAACAAGGAGAGAACTTCATCGATGACGTGCGGGAACAAAGACCTTGGCGTGATGGATCTTTCTAGGGAAAAGAGAAGCTCTGCTTCCACGCTGCTGCAGAAAAGGTAGGCGTCTGTGTTTTGAAGCACCAGAGCCACCTGCTCGGTCAAGACGGCCGGAGGAGTTTCTGGAATGGATTGGCCGCAGACTTGTCCGCTTCCCTCAAAGTGGCCTCCAAAAAAATGAGGCACCAACCCGTTGAGCACGTAGGTTACGGTGGATTTTCCCGACCCGCTGGGCCCCAAAATGAAGACGAACTCCCCCTCCCGCACATTCAGGTCAATGTGGTCCAAGGCCCACGAGGACCCTGTCTGGCGGCCCGGATAG
The DNA here is from genome assembly GCF_003751385.1 of Desulfosoma caldarium. NCBI lineage: Bacteria > Pseudomonadati > Thermodesulfobacteriota > Syntrophobacteria > Syntrophobacterales > Syntrophobacteraceae > Desulfosoma > Desulfosoma caldarium. Next base: position 24,391 of record NZ_RJVA01000017.1, read on the forward strand.
CAATACGCCACATTTTTCAGGTGAATCACGGCTGCCAGAGGCCTCCCTTGCGCAAGAGATGCAAGGCGGCCAGTCCAAGAAGGGAACCTCCGAGAGTGCTCACGCTAAAGGCGATTATGAGTGTGATCAGGGGCATGGTCTTGCCCATAAAGACGGGAGCCACAATCCAGACACTGACCAGGGCGCCCAAGATGCCCGTGCCCACGACTTCACCGAGGGCGGCGGCGTACATATTTTTTGTGGCCTTGTAAGCGAGGCCGGCCAGCAGGGCTCCAATCATGCCACCGGGAAAGGCCAGTATCGTGCCAAGGCCCAAAAGATTGCGAAGAACCGCAGCGGTGGCCGCCACCAACAGCGCGTAGCCTGGGCCCAGCATAACGGCACTCATGACGTTGATCATGTGCTGAGCGGGGAAACACTTGGCAATGCCTACAGGAATGAAAATGGGAGACAAGGCCACGGCCAGGGCCACAAAAACAATTGCTGTGGCCATGTTACGGGTTTGCATGATTCCCCTCCCCTGCATACCAAAACCCAAGGCGCACCCCTCTCGTGGTGCCCGGCTCTTGCCTTTATCCTGCGCGCTTTCATAGCATGGGCCCGTTCAAAGCGCAACGAACCATCCACGAGCTTCCGTGCATCGGCAGGCCGCGTCGCCCCAGCTCATTGTGGCCGGTTTGGTTGACAGGCAAGGCAGGGGAAGGCTATGGTAGTGAACATGTTTTCGAAATGATAAGCAAAAGGGAGTGAAATACGGCGCTTTTTTCAGTTGACCGGGCCGCGGCGCCAAGCGGGTGAGTGGAGCATGGCGTATGGGAAAGAACATTGGTTTTGTATCCACAAGATTTGCCGGAACAGACGGCGTTTCTCTGGAAGCCGCCAAATGGGCGCAAATGCTTTGGGATCACCGGCATGTGTCCTACTGGTTTGCAGGCGTTTTGGATCGAAACCCTGAGGTGAGTTTTTTGGTTCCGGAAGCTTTTTTTGATCATGAAGAAAACCAGTGGATCAACCGCCGCGTCTTTGGTGTTCAAAAGCGCACGCCATACATCACCGGCCGCATACATGCTCTCAGAGAATATTTGAAGATCAAGCTCTATGAATTCATTGCCCAATACCACATTGATATTCTCATCGTGCAAAATGCCGTCACCATTCCCATGCACATTCCCTTGGGATTGGCCATCACGGAACTGGTGGCCGAATCGGGCATCCCTACGGTGGCACATCACCACGATTTTTATTGGGAGCGCACGCGCTTTTCCGTAAACGCCATTCAAGATTATCTTCAGATGGCCTTTCCGCCCAAACTGCCCAACATTCAGCATGTGGTCATCAATTCCATTGCGCAGGAAGCGCTGGCGTTGCGCACGGGCATTTCTTCCATCGTCATTCCCAACGTTTTGGACTTTGAGAATGAACCGCCCGTGGACTGGGAATTTACCAAGGGGTTTCGGTCGGAACTGGGTTTTAGCGACGATGATATCTTGTTCCTGCAGCCCACTCGAGTGGTCCAGCGCAAGGGGATCGAGTATGCCATCGACCTGGTTCACGCTCTGGGGGATCCGCACGTGAAACTCATCATTACCCACGCCGCCGGCGATGAGGGTCTGGACTACTATCAATGGCTGCAGGATTATGCTGCCGACCATAACGTGGACATGCGCGTCATTTCTTATCATGTGAGCGACAAGCGAGGCTGGAACGAAGACGGGAGCAAGCGTTATTCCCTTTGGGATGTCTATCCTCACTGTGATTTTGTCACCTACCCCAGCACGTACGAAGGCTTTGGCAATGCTTTTCTGGAAGCTATTTATTTTCGTAAGCCCCTGCTGGTCAACCGCTATGATGTATTTGTGCGAGATATAGAGCCGCAGGGCTTTGATGTGGTGGTCATGGACGGCTATGTGTCGGATCGGGTGGTTCGAGAGGTGCGGGAGATTCTGGATTCGCCAGAGCGGCGTCAGCGCATGGTGGATCACAACTACGCCGTGGCCACGCGGCATTATTCCTATGCGGTGTTGCGAAGGCGCCTGGCCTTTTTGATTTCAAACTTTTTCGGCATAGAAATTTAGGAGCGGTCTGTGCCTGCTCTTATGAATCGATTCGGTGGGCGGGCAGCAAAGCGCGATATGGCACTACAGCTCGCGCCGTTCCCATACGAGACTTTCTCAAACTATCGAGGAGAGGGCCTTGCGGGAGCGAGGTGGAGGTGAAAGCAATGATTGCGGTGATCATGGCCGGAGGATCCGGAACCCGGTTTTGGCCCTTGAGCCGAGCTTCCTATCCCAAGCAGTTCTTGCACATTATTGAGGGCAAACCCCTGCTTCGCGTCACCTACGAGCGCATTCGGCTTCTTTTTGACGATGAGCGCATTTTGGTGGTGGTCGGGGCCGATCATGAAGCGGAAACCCGACGCCTTCTCGCCGACACAGGCGTTCACGTTTTGGTGGAACCCTTTGGTAGGAACACGGCGCCCTGTGTGGGTTTGGCTGCACGGTATGCCACGTGGAAGGGTGTGCGTGAGCCGATGGTCATGCTTCCGGCGGATCACTACATTGCTGACGTCCAGGCCTTTTGCGACGCCATTGAGAGGGCCGGTGTGTTGAGTGCCAAGGGTGGCATTGGCACCTTGGGCATAGTGCCCACTCGGCCGGAGACGGGCTACGGGTACATCGAAGCGGCCTTGAACGAACCCGTAAGCGATGGGGTTTACGCTGTGGTGCGATTCGTGGAAAAGCCGCCACCGTCCGTAGCCGCCACCTACTTTCAAAGCGGTCGTCATTTTTGGAACGCGGGCGTCTTTGTGGCCACCCCGCAGACCCTTCTGGAGGAATTTGCGGAGCATATGCCGCGGTTTGCCGAGCGGTTGCAGACCTTGGACGCGGTTTTTGGAACCCCGCGCTTTGCCGACGTTTTGGCCTCCATTTACCGAGACGTGGAAAACATCTCCTTTGATTACGCCATTATGGAAAAGACTCGACAACGGGTTTTTGTCGTCCCGGTGCACTGCGGCTGGAGCGACGTGGGCTCCTGGGCTAGTCTTTACGAAGTGCGCCGAAGGGATGAAGGGGATGGGGAGGGCAACATCGTGCAAGGGGACGCATTCACAAAGCAGTGCCGGGAATGCTTTGTGGTGTCTGAAGGGCATCGGTTTGTGGCGGTCTTGGGTCTGGATCGCGCCCTGGTGGTGGATACCGCCGATGCTCTTCTGGTGGCAAGCCTCGAAAGAAGCCAGGATGTGCGGTCCATTGTGGAGTTCTTAAAAGGTCATGGACGAGAAAAGCTTCTATAGGTATTGTCCCCATTGCGGAGCGCCGGTGGAGCGAACCCGTCACGGTCGGCTTCGGTGCGCGGCCTGCGATGAGGTGTTTTATCGAAATCCCACAGTGGGTGTGGCGGTGGTGGTTTTGGAAAACCAGCAGCTTCTCATGGTGCGTCGACGCGGCCGGTATGCGGGACGGTGGTGCATTCCCTGCGGCCATGTGGAATGGGGCGAAGACGTGCGGGAAGCCGCCGCCAGAGAGCTTCTGGAAGAGACGGGTCTGCGCGTGGCCGTGGGCCCCGTCCTGGCGGTCCATTCCAATTTTCATGATCCGGCACACCTGACGGTAGGTGTGTGGTTTTTCGGCCGTCGCTTAGAAGGCATGCCGCAGGCGGGATCCGATGCGGATGATGTGGGATTCTTTCCCTTGACCCAATTGCCGGAACCTCTAGCCTTTCCGACGGATGCTAAGGTCTGCGCTCTTTTGCAGCATCACGCGCAGCAAGGGACGCTAGAGTCTTGGATACAGTGTTTGCACAGCGGGCTGGACAGGTCAAAAAGCGGGTCGTGTGTTTGACAAAGTCCTTTGAACAAGCGTCATCAGCTGCAAAGGCCCGTGGCGTCTTGTAAGATTCTTAAAAAACAAAACCTTCTTGAAGTCGATGAAAGGAAAGCCACCCCATGGATACATGGCTTGTGACGGGTGGAGCCGGTTTTATCGGCAGCAATTTTGTCCACTTGGTGCGCGGCTTGAAGCTAGCTCGCGTCATCAATCTGGACAAATTGACCTACGCGGGCCATTTGGAATCCTTGGAACCTTTGGCAGGGGATGCCGACCACATTTTTGTGCGAGGAGACATCGGCAACGTGGAACTGGTCTCCTATCTCCTGCACACCTACGAAGTGTCCGCCGTAGTGAACTTCGCGGCGGAATCCCATGTGGATCGTTCCATTGACGGCCCGGGGGATTTTATTCAGACCAACATCGTGGGCACCTTTCGGCTCTTGGAAGCGGCGCGCCATTACTGGAACACCTTGGATGGGGACCGTCGAGCCCGCTTTCGTTTCCTGCACATTTCCACGGATGAGGTTTATGGATCTTTGGGGCCGGACGGGTTTTTTACGGAAACCACACCCTATGCGCCCAATTCCCCCTATTCGGCTTCCAAGGCGGCATCGGATCATCTGGTGCGGGCCTATCACGAAACCTACGGTCTGCCGACCTTGACCACCAACTGCTCCAACAATTACGGCCCCTACCAGTACCCGGAAAAGCTCGTTCCCCTGATGATCCTCAACGCTGTGGAAGGAAAACCCTTGCCGATCTACGGCGATGGACTCAACGTGCGTGACTGGCTCTATGTGGTGGACCATTGTGAAGCGATTCTTCGGGTACTAAAATCGGGGCGCCCAGGGGAGACGTACAATATCGGAGGGCATAACGAAAAGACCAACCTGGAAGTGGTGCGAACCTTGTGCCAGGTGTTGGAGGAATGGGTGCCTTCTCAAAAAAATCCGGCCATGAATTCACGAGGCCTGCGCTACGAAGACCTCATCACTTTTGTGGCCGACCGACCCGGCCATGACCGGCGTTACGCCATCGACGCGTCCAAAATCGCTCGAGAACTGGGATGGCGCCCCAGGGAAACGTTTCTGAGCGGATTGCGCAAGACCGTCCAGTGGTATCTGGAACACAGGGACTGGTGCCGAAGGGTCACCGAAGGGGTCTACGATCGATCGCGGCTGGGCACGGTTGGCTTGCCTCACGGACCGCAACCGCCGAAAGAGGGAGCGAAGGCGTGAGTGCCATGCACCACCATCAGATGAAAGCTTTGGTTTTGAGCGGGGGGGCGGGAACACGCCTGCGCCCCTTGACCTACACGGGCGCCAAACAATTGGTTCCTGTGGCCAACAAGCCCATTCTTTTTTATGTTTTGGAAAACATTGCGGCGGCCGGCATTCGGGATGTGGGGCTGGTGATCAGTCCGGAAACCGGCCAGGAAGTCATGGAATCCGTAGGCAACGGCAGCCGCTGGGGCCTCAATGCCGAATACATTCTTCAAGAACGGCCCCTTGGTTTGGCCCACGCCGTGCTCACCGCCAAGGATTACCTGAAGGCTTCCCCGTTTCTCATGTACTTGGGAGACAACCTTATCGGGTGCCGCGTGCGGGGCGAGGTGGAACAGTTCCTTCAGGACGAGTCCGTGTCCGCAGCCATTTTTCTTAAGGCCGTTCAGAATCCAAGAGCATTCGGCGTTGCCGTGACCAACGGCGACGGTCAAGTGGTGGATCTGGTGGAAAAGCCCGTCAATCCTCCGTCCAATCTGGCGCTGGTGGGCATTTACCTGTTTCGGCCTGAGATTTTTGAAGCCATCGACCATATTCACCCCTCGGCACGCGGAGAGCTGGAAATTACCGACGCCATTTCGTGGCTGATCAAAAACGGCCGACGCGTGGAGAGCCATATCATTCACACTTGGTGGCTGGATACGGGAAAAAAGGATGACCTTCTTTTGGCCAACGACACGGTCATGGACGATTGGCTCAAAACCCACATTGCCGGATCCGTGGACGCCCACAGCCAGGTGACCGGCCGCGTGCACATCGATGACGGCGCGCAGTTGATTCGCTCCGTGGTTCGAGGTCCCGTGATCATCGGGGCCGGAGCGAAACTGGTGGAGGCTACCATTGGGCCGTTCACGGCCATAGGGCCCGGCGTACTCATTGAACGGTCCACGGTGGATCATTCCGTCATCATGGAAGGGTGTCACATTCGCGATATTGCTCGGCTGGAAAATTCCGTACTGGGCCGCCGTGTCAAGGTCTGCCCCACCAGTACCCCACACGGCGCCATTAGCCTCATGGTGGGCGATGACTGCGTCATCGAGGTCAGGGGATGACCAAGGCGTCGGCGGATATTCGTTGACGAGGAAACTGGCCCTTTGCTAGAAAAAATTCAAGGGCGAAAAAGCAAAAGCAGTGCGACGTGGCGTTCGATGAAAGAAGCCCAGCCGTAAAAGGAGGTTGACATGTGGGGGATAGACATAATGTGTGCAGCGCTCAAGCGCAGCCTGGCCAGTATGCTTCCATGGGATATTCCCTGGTATGATCCCAGTCATGCTGTGTTTTTTGCCGCGCTTTATGGGGCCCTAGGGGTCATCGGCCTGGGCGTGCTCGTCGCCGTACTCATGACCGTAAAACAGCTTAAGAAAGGAAACGGCGCGCACCACTGATTCCCTAACCTGCTGTCATGAGAGTCTTCATGCCCTGTTAAAGGGGTGGGTCCTGCGTTACCTCAAAGGCGGTCCTGTAGACCGCCTTTTTCATCCACGAAGTTTCAATAGACTGTTTCTCGTGCAGCGGAACGCTCAAACCGTATGAGAAGAGGAAAAGAGGAGGGTAGATGATGGACCCGAAAGCGTTTCGCGAATATGACATTCGCGGTCTGGTGGACAAAGACATTCAGGACGAGGATGTGCTAAGGCTCGGGCAGGCTTTTGCCACCTATATGGCCTCTTACGGGCGTCGCCGCGTGGTGGTAGGGCGGGACTGCCGTTTAAGTTCCGAGCGATATCGGGACCTTTTGGTGAAAGGCATGCTTTCCGGTGGATTGGACGTGGTGGATGTGGGTATTTGCCCAACGCCCCTTTTCTATTTTGCCATTCGCCACCTGGAGCGAGAAGGCGGCATCATGATCACGGCCAGCCATAACCCTCCGGAATATAACGGCTTCAAGGTCTGCAACGGCTACGATACCATTTCGGGTGCCGAGATTCAAAAATTGAGGGAAGTGATGAATGCCGGCCATTTTGTGCAAGGAACCGGATCGATGAGCCCATATGACATCGTCACGCCCTATTGGGACTTTGTGTGCGACAACATCACGCTGGATCGGTCTTTGCGCGTCGGGGTCGACGGTGGCAATGCGGTGGGCGGCCCGGTGGCGGTGCCATTGCTGGAAAGATTGGGATGCCAAGTGTATCCCCTTTATTGTGACATGGACGGCACCTTTCCCAATCATGAACCGGATCCCACGGTGCAGGAAAACCTTCAGGACCTGGTGGACCTTGTTCGCCGAGAATCGTTGGATGTGGGCATCGCCTACGACGGCGATTGCGACAGGCTGGGCGTGGTGGATCATGAGGGCCGAACGGTGTACGGGGACAAACTCATGATCATTTTTGCTCGGGAGATTCTCAGCCGAAAGCCCGGTGCCGTCTTTATCTCTGAAGTCAAATGCTCCAAGACCCTCTACGACGACATTCAAAAGCGGGGAGGAACCGCCATTATGTGGCGCACGGGCCATTCCCTCATCAAAGCCAAAATGAAGGAAACCGGAGCGGAGTTGGCGGGGGAGATGAGCGGCCACATGTTCTTTAAGGACCGCTACTTCGGCTTTGACGACGGCATCTACGCCTCCTGCCGGCTTTTGGAAATTCTGGCCCGAACCAACAAAAGAATACCGGAACTTCTGGAAGATGTTCCCGAAACGGTGTCGACACCGGAAATCCGCGTGGCCTGCCCGGATGAGATTAAGTTTGCGGTGGTGGAAAAGGCCGTGACCTATTTCAAGGAGGCCGGCTACGACGTCATCGATGTGGACGGGGCGCGCATCGTTTTTCCGGACGGCTGGGGATTGGTACGAGCTTCCAACACCCAACCCGTGCTGGTTCTGCGCTACGAAGCGGAAACGGAAAATCGACTGAAAGAAATTCAAAGGCTCATTGAAGACACCATCGAAAAGATTCGATCGGGTGCCCTTTAACCTTTGAAGCGGCGCGAGTCATAAGGCCTTGTGAAGGCATGGACGATCTCACGCAAAACCTTCCGCATTTCTGTCAAGCACCGCGGGAAAACCTCGAGGAAAGGGCTTGCCGGCGTTGGTTTTGCCGAAGCGTAGCGCGGCCCCATGCGGTCTCGAGGCGTGCGGCGCTTCGGCACCTGGTTTGAATGGACGCATGGGCACGCTTTAGGCTTTGACGATCTTTTCTCGTCCCTCCGTGACGTTCTTGGTGGCGTTGCGCGTGTCGATCACCAAGGGCGCATGGCGCACGATCCAGTCGTAGTCATAGGCGCTATGGTCCGTGAGAATGACCACGGCGTCAGACGATGAGAGGGTTTCTTCCGTAAGCGGCACCGATTCCAGTTCAAAGCGGTGTTTTCGGCCTGGCTTCAATTTGGGAATATGAGGATCATTGTACAGAACGACGGCACCCCTTTCCTGCAGCAACTGCATGATTTCATAGGATGGGGACTCGCGGTCGTCGTCGATGTCTTTCTTGTAGGCTACGCCCAGAACAAGGAGGCGTGAGCCTTTCAGGCATCGGCAGCGGTCGTTGAGGGCCTGGATGATGCGCTCCAGAACATAATAGGGCATGGACACGTTCACTTCACCGGCCAACTGAATAAATCGGGTGGAAAAATCGTATTCCCGGGCTTTCCACGACAGGTAGAAGGGATCGATGGGAATGCAATGTCCGCCCAGACCCGGGCCGGGGTAAAAGGGCGTGAATCCAAAAGGCTTGGTAGCCGCCGCCTCGATAACTTCCCAAATATCGATGCCCATGCGTAGAGCCAACACTTTGAGTTCGTTGACCAGGGCGATGTTGACGCTGCGATAGATGTTTTCTAGAAGCTTAGTCATTTCCGCAACTCGCGTGCTGGAGACGGGCACGACGCGGGTGACGGCGTGGCTATACAGGGTCTTGGCGCATTCGAGGCAGGCCGGCGTGACGCCCCCGACCACTTTGGGAATGTTGCCCGTGTGAAAATGGGGATTGCCGGGGTCTTCCCGTTCCGGAGAAAAGGCCAGAAAGAAATCCAGGCCCACGCGCAGGCCGGTCCGTTCCAGTTTGGGAAGCATGAGTTCTTCCGTGGTGCCGGGATAGGTGGTGCTTTCCAGAACCACCAAGTGTCCGGCTCTGAGGTGCTGAGCGATGGTGTCCGTGGTGCTCTCGATGAAACGGAGGTCGGGTTCCATCTTGTCGGTCAGAGGCGTGGGAACGCAGATGAGGATGCAGTCGGCTTCGCGAAGTCGCTCAAAGCTTATAGTTACGTCAAGCTGCCCTGCCTCGAGAAACCTTTGCACGGGTTCAATGGGAATGTGGCGAATGTAGCTTCTCCCGTGCAGCAAAGCATTGATCTTGGCGCTGTCCACATCAAAGCCAATGAGAGGAAATCCGGCTTCGCCGAAGCGGATTAGCAGGGGCAACCCCACATAACCCAATCCGATGATGCCGACGGTTGCTTTGCGCGCATCAATCTTCTGAAGTAGATTTTCCATGGATGCTCGGCCTCCGTTTTGAGGTTGAATTTTCATGCGAAGAAAAGTCATCTTTGACGAGCATTGTGCCCAAGAGAAGGAAAAAGAGCAATGGACAAAGGGCAAGGGCCTTTGACAACCTGCGTGGTGACAGGGGCTGCGGGTTTTGTGGGCAGCCACCTGTGTGAAAGACTCCTCAGCCTGGGCCATACCGTGGTTGGGGTGGATAACTTCTTTTCCGGCCGTCCCGAAAACCTCAAGACCTTTGCCTCGCATCCGCGTTTCTTTTTTCATGAAAGGTCGGTGACCGAAACCGGTCTCTTGACGGCGCTGAAGGACCAACACGGTCCTGTGTTCGCCGTCTTTCATCTGGCCGCCATTGTCAGTGTGCCGTATTCGCTGGAACGTCCCGAAGAGACGTTTCTTGTGAACACCCAGGCAACCCTGCTGCTTCTGGAAGAAGCCGAGGTGTTGGGCGTGCGCAACTTTGTGTTTGCGGGATCGGCTGCGGAATATGGGGACCGGGACCGTATGCCCTTGACCGAGGCGGACGCCAATGAGGAAACGCGATGGTTAAGCCCCTATGGGGAAGCGAAATACCGGGCGTCCGTGGCCGTGGCGTCCCGCCGAGGAAGCCTTTGCGGCGTGTCGCTGCGTTGCTTCAACATTTACGGCCCTCGCCAGGATCCCTCCAGCCCTTACAGCGGCGTGATTTCACGATTTGTAAACATGGCTGTCGCTCAAAGACCTTTGACCATCTTTGGAGACGGCCTGCAGACGCGGGATTTTGTTTTCGTCTCCGATGTGGTGGACGCCTACTGCCTGGCCGGCTTGAGGGACGACAAAGACGACATTAAAAGGACTTCCGGTGTTTTCAACGTGGGCTCGGGGCGAGCCACTTCCATTGTGAATCTGGCCCGCCTGATTTGCCGCTTGACACATCGGCCGGAATCCATAACGTTTGGTCCAGAACGTCCCGGGGACATTCGACACAGCACGGCGAACATCGAAGCTATCACGAGGGTCTTACAGTGGAAGCCTCGAATCGGTTTGAAGGACGGCCTGACAAGAACGATTCAGTGGATGCGCGGTTCCGGGTGACCTGTAAAGATCGTGAGCCCAGAGGGCAAAAGGCATCAAGGTTTCACGAAAAAGGGAGGAGAAGACCGTGAAAAAGGCGATCGTGGCGGGTGTGGCGTGCCTGGCTCTGGCGGTTGGGGTGGTGACCTGCAAGCGTTCCGAAGATGCCGGCAAACTGGCGATGAGTCGAGCCCTTGAACCGTATCGGGCCATGGATTTCAGCCATCTTTTGGGCATGGAAGGCTTCAGTGAGGCCCTCTTGAAGATGCATTTTACCCTGTACCAAGGCTACGTGACTAACACCAACGCCCTTTTGGACAAGATCCGTGCCCTAGCCAAGGAAGGCAAAGCCGACGGGCCGGAATATGCGGAACTGAAAAGGCGGTTGGGTTTTGAGTTCAACGGCATGAAACTGCACGAATATTACTTCGGCAATCTGGGCGGATCGGGCGTTTTGCCGCAGGACAACGCGCTCTATGCGGCTTTGGAGGAAAACTTTGGCAGTTTTGAAAACTGGAAGGCGGATTTTGTGGCGACGGCAAGGATGCGTGGCATCGGGTGGGTTGTGCTCTACCAGGACCCCGCAACGGGCCGCTTGGTGAACACGTGGATCAACGAGCACGAAACCGGGCATTTCGTGGGGTGCCTGCCCTTGTTGGTCATGGACGTTTTCGAGCATGCCTATGTGACGGATTACGGTCTGGACCGCAAGGCCTATATCGAGGCATTTTTTAAGAATCTCAATTGGAAGGTGGTTCTACAGCGCTTTGGGGTTGCGGTGAAAGAGGGCGATTTCCCCGAACCGAAGCCGGCGGCACCGAGTGCGCCATCCCAGGGTGAAAAGGTGGTCTCGACGCCGGCGAAAAAGGCCCATGAACCTGGTCAAGCCGCAAACGGGCATCCATCCTAAGGGCCGATAAAGATCGGGCGCTATGGGGGCGGGAGAGCATCGAGAACATCCTGTCCCGAGTCTAAAAAGGGGCGCTCTTGAGGCTGTGCGCAGCGACGCGGACTCGCCCATGCCCCCGTGCGACAACGATGCATCGTCGGCTTAGAATCTCTCGTTCGATCCGCGACAACTAAAAAACTGTTGGGTTAGATCACGTTTCAAATAGAACGGTAGCATTTCCGCTCATGTTCACGACCCGCTTGGCCGAAGCGGGCTTCTTTTTTCAAAACCAGAGAAGTTGGCGGAGTTAAAGCGATGGAAAGCATGGTGGAATCCCTCAGAAGGCAGAGGGAACAGCTCGCGCATGGTGCCGACGAGGAAGCGCTGCGACGGCACATGAGTCTTTTGGAGATTGCGGTGATCAGCTTACATAATCGACTGGTGAACCGCATGGCCTCGGAATCCGAGCGCTTTCGTTCCAGTGGGGCCATTCTGGCCATGGGGCACTTCGGTCGAGGGCTTTTAGGCCCTCAGGACCCCGTCAGCCTCTTATGGCTTCGAGCGGAAACCTTTCCGTGGGATGAAAGTGCGCAACGGGAAATCGTGGCCCCGCTTGTGGAAGCGGGGTGGCAAGTGAGCCTGCAATGCGCCACGATTCCAGAACTCCTGGAAGAGCTGGAATCGCGGCGGGATTTCTTTTTCGAACTGCTCGATACGCGTTACCTGTCGGGAAACCGCCAATTGGCGGCAGAATTGGACCATGCGCTGGACGATTTTATCGCCAGTCATCAGCGCGCCCTGTTTGACCTCCTCTACCATGGAATTCGCGGGCGGCAAGCGCGCTTTTCCATACCCGAAAACTGGCTGGAACCCGATATGTTGGAAAGCCCAGGAGCCCTCAAAGACATCGATTCCATTCGCTTTGCCGGACGCATTTTATTGGATGTGCACTGTTTTGACGACGCCATTTTTCAAGGATACTTGACACGCAGGGAAGTGGATCGACTGCAAAGTGCCGAAAAGAAACTGCTCAAATGGCTCAATCTCCTTCGCAGCGTCAAAGGACATCGCCACAGTGTTCTGGATTTCAAGGTGCAGGAGATTTTGGCGGAGAAACTGGGCTACAGTGGAAGGTCCGGTTTTCTCCCCGTGGAATCGTTCATGCAAGAAGTCCATGAGACGCTTCATGAGGTGTTTTGCGTTAGTTCGGAATTTTGTGAACGGCTGCAGGAAATCGGCAAAATCGGTTCGGCGCCGGTGTCGTTGGGCCCAAAGGTCAAAGTGGAAGAGGGGCTCTTTCTCGTTGGAGGACGGCTTCACGTGGATCCCGGGCGCGTTGAGCCCACGGCGGCCAACCTCGTTCGCCTTTATGCTTTGGCGGCACAGCATCGAGTCGGTTTTTCCAGTGCCACGCGACGTTGGCTAGAACACCATCGCAGTGTTGTGGAAACGGCCTTCGAAGACCCCGGGGTTCTGAAGGCTTTTCTCCAGCTCCTGGCCAGCGATGACGGTCACGTGACGGTGATTCGTCGGTTCTATAACGATGGATTCCTCAGAGCCCTTGTCCCCGAGTCGGCCTTGGTCCACGCCTTGGTGCAACACGATGCCTTTCATGTTTATCCCGTGCACGAACACCATTTGAGAACCCTTCGGGAACTGAAGCGGCTCAAGATCGGGGAATATCAAGACGAGGAGCCGGAACTGACGGCTTTGGCTCAGGAGATGGCGGACAACCCCTGGCTTTCCTTGGCAGCCCTATTTCACGACCTCGGCAAGCATGCGGGGCACCACCATGCTAAGCACGGGGCCGACATGTTCCCTCTCATCGCTCGGCGCCTTGGCATGAGCTCGGACGGGGCCGACCTGGTCACCTTCCTCATTCGCCATCACCTGCTGCTCATGGACACCGCTTCCATGAGGGACCTTGGGGACATGGAATTGCTGATTCAATGCGCTCGCACCGTGGAAGATTTAGAAAAACTGCATTTGCTCATGCTTTTGAGTTTTGCGGACATGATGGCCACCGGGCCGCGAGCGGTGCAAAAATGGCGGGAAACGCCTGTGCACGAGCTATACCGAAGGCTGTTGGACCTTTTGGAAAAGGGGGAGCCGGGCGAAAAGGTCTTGGCGGAACGGCTGCAGCGACTCAAAGAAGCGGTCTGCGAAAAGGTGGCCGACGTGGTGGACCCATCACGGCTGGAAGAACATTTTCGCGATCTACCCCCTCGATACGTCCTGACCAGCTCCCCGAAAGCCGTGGCGCGACATTTACGGCTGGAAATGGAACTGGGACCGGAACCGGATGCCTTTGTCTGGGAAGTGGAAAAGGAAAACGGCGGCGTAGAAATCACTGTGCTTAGCCGAGAAATCCCCGGTTTTCTTGCCAAAGTGGCCGGGATTCTCACCCTTCACGACCTCGATATTCGAGATGCTCGAGTCTTTACCAAGAAAAACGGAGTCATGATTCTGGTCTTTGGATGCCGCTTTGTTATACCTAGGCAAGAAGCACCGGATTGGGCGTCGGTGCGCGCCGATCTGCGCCGCCTTCTGCAAGGCCGGTTGGCTTTGGATTATCGCATCGCGGCCCACGCAGCGGCCAAAGGATCTTCGCCGGTTCGCACCTTGATTCCTAGTCCCAGCCGTGTTCTGTTGGACAATGATTCAGCAAAGGAATACACCATCGTGGAAGTTTACACCATGGACCGCCCGGGACTGCTCTATACCATCACACGGACGTTGCTGGATCTGCAGGTGCGCATTCACGTGGCCAAAATCACCACGAAGGTGGATCAAGTGGCAGACATTTTTTACATCAAGAATCATCGAGGAGAAAAAGTGACGGACCGAGAACAGGTGGAAGAGCTTCGGCGAGCGTTGCTGTTTTACCTGGATGGTCCGGCCGTGTTCCAAGCCTGATGCTCGAGGACGCACGCCATGTCTCTTTACATTCGTCGGACCCGGGACGGCCGCCAAACCCGTTATGTTCTCAGGGAATCCTTTTGGAACGGATCGTGCTTTGCGGCGCGCGACATAGTGGATTTGGGAGGGGATCCCGCCAGACACATCGTCTATGTGGGAGGCAACGGGTTTTATTTCAGTGAGGCGGTGGAGGAGGCTTTTGCACGCATGGGACTGAAACGGAATACGGAGGACCTGGAACAGGCCTTTCTCCTCTATCTAGACCCGCATATTCGACGGGTGATCGAAAATTTTACGATGGGTCGCGTAGGGCGATCCCCCTCCTGGAACGCCGAGGAAGCTGCCCATCACCAACGGTTCCTCCATCCTTTTGACAAAAGGCGCCTGCACTTTCTTCGATGCGGTCGCACCGACATGGGAAACCTGGAAGGTAGAACTTGGAAGTTCCTCAATGTGCTCTGCGACAAGAGCCGTGACGAGATCGAGCATGTGATCGAAGGGATGGAAAAGGTCTTGCGTCCCCATGAATGGCGCAACTACCTTTTTACGGCGCTGGATCTCCAAAAATACTTTCCGAACCGGTGCATGAAAAACCATCCGGCCGCACTCGATCCAGAGGCGGTGGATGCCTATTTTCTTAAAGAAATCTGCAGGCTTAACCAGGATGCATTGTTTTTTGTGGGCGTTGAAGACCATAACCCGCAAATTTTACACGCTTTTCTTGTCAAATACGTCATCATGTATTTTGATCACGCCTTCAGCCCTGGTTCGGTGTGGGGCCGGGTGTTTGAGGATTTCGTGCGATATCGATCGTTTTCTTTTCGGCCGGCGGCGAGGCAGGGCTTAACGGAAGAGGAAGCATGCGCCTGCTTGGGGCTTCAGCCCAAAGAATACCGGGCCATGAGCGCGCAAGCTCTGGCCCGGCATTATCGCAAAAAGGCCAAGAAACATCATCCCGATGCGGGTGGGGATCACGAAACCTTCATCCGACTCTCTCAAGCCTATGAGTGTCTCATGCGATGCAAGGCTCAACGTCATTAAAGGTACCGGTGCTGACCGCGCCGGTTATCGTAGTTCACACTGCAACAGGTCTTGGACCACGCTGTAGGGATCTGTTTGCCGTTCCGCAACCTTGCGCACCAAATCGTCCAGGCTTTGTCCTCTTTTGCCCATGCGCCGAAGCAGTTCAGCCAAAGCCTCCTCGCGAAGGGTTTCCAAAAGCTGGGTCTTGGCCCTTTTTTGAGAAACCGCCTCCCATTGGCTTCTATCGTTTTCCAAAAGGTATTGCCTGTGGCGTTCCACAGCGTCCATGAGTTCCGTAATGCCTTTGCCCTTTAGGGCTTCGGTTTCGATAATGGGCGGCTCCCATTGCTCGTCTCCGGTGCGGCGCAGGCCCAGCTCGATGAGGTTTCGCAATTCCCGCACGGTCTTACGGGATCCTTCACGATCCGCTTTATTGACCACGAAGATGTTGCCGATTTCCATGATACCGGCCTTGATGGCCTGCACTTCATCGCCCATGCCGGGAATGGTCACCAACACCGTGGTGTGGGCACAATTGGCAATGTCCACTTCGTCCTGACCCACTCCGACGGTTTCCACCATGATGATATCCTTGCCCATGGCGTCCAGGACGGTGATCATGTCGTGAGTGGATTTGGTGAGGCCGCCGAAGTGGCCGCGGGTGGCCAAACTGCGAATGAAGACGCCGTCGTCCAGAAAATGGCGCTGCATGCGAATGCGATCCCCGAGAATGGCGCCCCCGGTGAAGGGGCTGGTGGGATCGATGGCGAGAATGCCGACCGTGAGGCCCTGTTTGCGGTATTCCATGGCCATCTGATCCACCAGCGTGCTCTTGCCGACCCCGGGGGATCCCGTAAATCCCAATATGTAGGCTCGTCCCGTGTGGGGATAGAGTTCTTTGAGAATGTTCCGCGCGGAAGGAATTTGGTCGTCGATATCCCGTAAAAGGCGTGCGACGGCCCGCACATCTCCCGCCAGGATTCGTTGGGCAACGCTCATCGTTTGTGCCTCGTCTGATTAAGCCACCATGGCTTTCCGCGGTTTTACATGGGTGCGAACCCATTGCACGATATCTTCCAGTTTGGCCCCCGGCTCGAAAATCTCTTTAATTCCGATGGCTTTAAGCTTGGGAATGTCCTCCAGCGGGAAAATGCCGCCGCCGATGACGGTGATATCTTCTGCATTGTTTTCCTTCAAAAGTTCCATGATTCGCGGAAAAGAATACCGATGGGCTCCGGACAGAATACTCAGCCCGATCAGGTCCACGTCCTCTTGAATGGCTGTGCTCACGATTTGCTCCGGCGTTTGATGACACCCGGTGTAGATCACTTCAAATCCAGCGTCGCGAAACGCTCGAGCGATCACTCGTGCCCCTCGATCATGCCCGTCCAATCCAGGTTTGGCAATCAGTATGCGAAGTTTCCTTTCGTCAGCCATAAAAACGGTTCCTCCTGTGCTCTTCTTCGCTCTTGGTGATCTGCAGGCGTCGGCGTCGGACATCGGCGCGGCCCGCCTAGCCCATGGACAAAATCCTTGGCCCAATGAGTCGGCCGAAGGCTAGAAGGTTCCCGGATCGGAATAGGTGCCAAACACCTCTCGGTACAAATCGCAACACTCCTGCTCCGTGGCCCCGGCTCGCACCGCATCGATTAGAGCCGGCATGACGTTGTTTTCCCAGCACGGAGGACCTTCGCAGCGGCGGCGCAACTCGTCCATGGCCTTTTGCAACTTCACCTTGTCGCGTCGCGCCTTAAACTGCCGAGTGCGCTCGATCTGAAAGTTTTCCAGCTCATCGTCAATGCGCAGGATAAATTCCAGGTCCGGTCGAGCGCTAGGGAACTTGTTGACGCCGATGATGATCTTTTCGCCCTTTTCCACCTGCTGTTGAAAGTGATAGGCGGCATCAGCAATTTCCATCTGGGGATAGTCCTTTTCGATGGCCGCCACCATGCCTCCCATTTCGTCGAGTTTGCGGATGTAGACCATAGCTTCTTCTTCCATTTTGTCCGTCAAGGCTTCCACGAAGTAGGAACCAGCCAAAGGGTCGATGACGTTGGCCACACCCGTCTCGTCTGCCAAAATCTGCTGAGTTCTTAAAGCGATGCGCACCGCTTCCTCGCTGGGAATCATATAGACTTCATCCAAGGAATTGGTGTGCAGGGATTGAGTGCCTCCCAGAATGGCCGCCAAAGCTTCGACGGTGGTGCGAATAATGTTATTGTAGGGTTCCTGGGCGGTCAGGGAGCAGCCCGCCGTCTGCGTGTGGAACCGGCACATCATGGACCGCGGCTTTTGCGCCTTGAAGCGATCCTTCATCAGGCGTGCCCAGAGGCGCCGAGCAGCGCGCATTTTGGCGATTTCCTCAAAGAAATCGATGTGCGAATTCCAGAAAAAGGACAGCCGTCCCGCAAAGTCGTCCACCTTGAGGCCTCGCTTGATGCACTCTTCCACATAGGTGATGCCGTCGTAGATGGTGAAAGCCAGTTCCTGCACCGCTGTGGCCCCGGCCTCGCGAATGTGATAGCCGCTGATGCTGATGGTGTTCCAGCGAGGCACCTCGTAGGTGCCGAATTCCACCGTGTCCACCACCAGCCGAAGGCTTGGCTCAGGGGGGAGCATGAGGGTCTTTTGGGCGATGAATTCCTTGAGGCAGTCGTTTTGAATGGTCCCACCCAGTTTCTTGCGGTCGTACCCCTCGTTTTCCGCATTGGCGATGTACATGGCCCAGATGACCGAAGCCGGCGGATTGATGGTCATGGAGGTGGTGACCTCCTCCAGATTGATGCCGGCAAAGAGGCGCTGCATGTCGTCGATGGTGTCAATGGCCACGCCGCATTTGCCGCATTCGCCGCGTGCCAGAGGCGATTCGGTGTCGTAGCCCATGAGGGTGGGGAAGTCAAAGGCCGTGCTCAGTCCGGTTTCCCCATGTTCAATGAGGTAGTGAAACCGCTTGTTGGTATCTTCCGCCGTACCCAAGCCGGCAAACATACGCATGGTCCACAACCGCGCCCGGTACATGGTGGGCTGGACCCCACGCGTAAAAGGAAATTGACCGGGAAAGCCGAGATCCTCAAAATAGTCCTTGTCCTTGATATCAAGCGGCGTATAGAGTGCCTTGACCTCCATATCCGACACGGTGGAAAACCGTTCCAGCCGCTCCGGCATCTTCTGCAAAGCCTTTTCATACTCCCGCAGCCATTCCTTGTATTCCTTCTCCATGCGATCCAACTGCGATTCCGAGAACATTTTGTGGCCCATCGTGATGTCCCTCCTCCAACGAAAAAACCCGCAGTTTATGGCGTAGACACTGCCTCTCTGGCTGAAGGCCTCATTGGCGCCATAAAAAGACCATTGATGCCATCAAAACCCTCATTGCGATTCCGGAAAAAACCCCTCGATGTTCCATGTCCTCCAAAAGGAGCAGCATTTCATGGTGGCGTCAAGATTTGTTTTGAGAAGAAGCATCCTCAGAGAGACGTTCGGCTCTTGGTCCAACGCAATCGCCGGTTCGGTGCCGAGGATGAAGCCATGGGCCTTTGCTGCCATGCGATGCACGGAAAAGGCGAGCGGCAAGGAACGCATGCACCCCTGAAGAATGTCGTGACCATCTGCGAACAGCACGACGCAAGGGCATCGTCTCACCCCTGCGGACCTTAAAAGAGCGGGTTATGCATTGTCAAACAAATTTTTTTTCACTTGACCACGGCAAAAACGCTGATGTAGGAAGAAAGCGCACGGGGACCAATGGCTTTGACGAGCGCGGTATTTTTCCCTTCTCCCGCGACTTATCCTCCAACGCGTGCGCCCCTTGAGCCAAACCCTACCCTGACGTTGGTCCCTTCGGTAGTGTAAGCGTGTCAAGATTTCCATTCTTTATAAACCGTACCCTCGGCGTGCCCAGGTGGTTAAGCCTTCGCGACGGCACGGTGTCATGGTGGTGAGAATGCGGGGATCAGCAAGCCAACGCAAGCCCTTGTTCCCGGTCTTCTTTGGAAGGTACGGTTTCCCTATGGACACATGAAACAGGCGAAGAAGCCCGGCCGGCTTCCTTGGCACGGGTCGAGGCGGCCTTAACACAGGACTAGGATCCGAGACATGAGAGAAGGGTTTTTCTTGTGCTTTTTCTGAAGCCCTGGGTTTTTGGAGACCTAAAAGAAAGGAGGTGAAGAGCCGACGAGGACATGGCCCAAGATGTGATGGTGTATGTGGGTGCTTAGGGTGCTCGAGAGGAGGTTACAATGTTTAAGGGAATGCCAAAGATTTTTTGGGTCGGTATGTTGCTTCTTTATGGGTATTTTTTTCTCTTTTTCATCTTAGAGATTACGGTTCCCAAGTTTCCTTTGGCGAAATTCCTAGGGGTTCCCGCATGTTATACTTACGCCTGGATCATCGGCTTGTGGGTGATCAACCTCATTGTCGCGGCCATCTTTTACCGGGCCGAAGAAGCTCGCGAAGATCGACTCGCGAAGAAATAAGGAGGTCAGAATGGGAGCCAATCCAGTAGTTATTCTAGGAGCCTTGATTTATTTTGCTATCGTTATTGGGATTGGGTACTACACTCGAAAGGCCGCCCTCAATGCGTCCGATTATTACGTCGCCGGCCGTAAAGTGGGTCCTTTAGTCAACGGTGCGGCTTTAGCGTCCACGTATTTGAGTCCGGCGAGCTTTCTCGGGTTGCCGGCTTTTATCTTTCTTTTGGGATATCCATTCTGGTGGGCTTTAGTGGGTATCATCGGCGGCATGCCTATTGCCACCCTTTTGACGGCGGCTCCCCTTCGAAAGTACGCTCCCACTTCCTTCACCGACTACTATGCCGACCGTTATGATACCAAGTGGATGCGCCTTATTGCAGGCATTCCGACCCTTATTGCCGGGCTTGCTTACGTCACCCTGTCCATTGTGGGCACGGCTCTTTTTATGCTGGCCATCTTGAAGTTAAACTTCAACATCTCTGTAGTCATCGGCGCCTTGGTGGTTTTTATCTATGTGTTTTATGGGGGGATGGTGGCCACCACGTGGTCGGCGGCCTTTCAGGGGGTGACCATGGCAGTGGCGGCTGTGATAGGTGCGATCTATACCATCGCCCACTACGGCGGCCTCAACGCCATGACGGACGCCATTTTGAGTGTGACCCCCAACTTCTTCAACGCCCCCTATGTGAGTGAAAAACCCTCCCACGCCCTCATGGGCATGTGGACGGGCATCGTGGGCTTTTACTTCACGTGGCATTTCGGCTTTGCGGCAATGCCCTACACGGTGGTGCGCTTTTTCACCGCCCAGGATATCAAGTCGGCGCGTCGTAGCGTTTTTTGGGCTGTTTTCTTCGGTGGTGCTATGTACGTGGGATTGATCATCATCGGTTCGGCGGCCCGCGTGCTCATCGAAACGCTCCATCCCTTCATGAGTGTGGAGGGGGTCAAAGACGCTCTTGGCGTCCTTAAGCACATGAAAGGCGTCTATGGCGTGGGCGGTGCGGCGGTCACCGATTACTCCATGATTGCCGCCATGGAAGGACTCAAAAGTCCTCTCCTTTTGGCGGTGATCTGTGCCGGCGGTTTGGCCATTGCCATGTCCACCGCAGCCGGTTGGACCATGGTGCTCAACGTCTTGTTGGGCCGCGATCTCATCGGCAAAGTTTTTGGAAGCAAATGGCCGGAAGAAAAACCTGTGCAAGTGACGCGCCTCATGACGCTGATCATTATTGTCGTTTGCACACTCGTGGCTTTCAATCCACCGGCCCTGGTTTTGGACATTTCCGGGGCTGCCTTTATCGTGGTTTTGTGCTCCGTGGGCCCACCCCTCGTGCTGGGTCTCTGGTGGGACAGGGCCAACACCACGGCGGCCGCCATCAACATCATCGTCATGACGGTGCTGTCCACTTTTTCATGGCTGTATGCGAAATACCAATTAGGAAGTCCCCATTGGTTTTTCCTGAGCAAAAAAGGCGGCCTGGTGACGCCCCACCAGTTCTATTGGGTTTTCGTGGGCTTCATCTTTTTTATCCTTGTTTCTCTGGTGACCAAACCCAACAGGCCTGAGGTCATCCAGAAGTATTCTTACGATTTGCGACCGGAACAATAGAGGCGATGCCAGGGACCGAAGGGACCGGCTTTCGGTCCTTGGTCAAAAAACCACGACGTTAAAGATTTTTCGAGGATCTGCATGACAGAAGAAAAGACCAATGCACGGCTGGAGCGCTGGGAGCGGCATCGAAGGCGATGGTATCTTCTGTATTTTTATGTGGGTGTCGGTATCAATTTAGTGCTTTATTTCACCAAGCCCTATGGGTTTGATCCCAGCGGGAGTCTTTTTTGGGGATCTTTTTACGGCATAGGAATTCCTCTATGCACCATGTTCCTTGGCGTGTCCATTCATCGAAAGCTCTTAGGTGCCTAAGAAATCCATGAAAATATCATCGTGTTGGATCTTATTCCTTGGCGTGTTTATTGGGCTGCTGTTCGGCGCCGTCGTTCAGGCTCAAGGGGATGTGACCTTTGTTCATGAAGTGGAGGCGGAGGATCTATTGACGGGGAAGAAGTCCCTTACGTTGACCAGGAGTTATCGGGCCGACGGTATATATATGGATCAAAAGAGGCACTACACGGGGTCATGGTTGCAGCTTCTTTTCGGCGGTGTGCGTGAGGATCGCCGGACCGTGATCATTTCTTTGGCATCTGGGGACATTAGGGAGGTCGATTGGGGGCGTGACAAGTGTCGCATTTTTCCTCTGGAACGGTTGAAGGACTCCGCATGGATACACAGCCTGGAAAAGGCTCGGGAGGACCACGTGCCTTTGAGGGCGGACCGCTACGAGGTGCGGGCTCCTGAGTTGACCGTTAAGGTGGAGCCGGACTTGGAGACCGTTGGGGGGTACCGGTGCCGTCGCGTGTCGGCTCGGCTGCGTCAGGACACTTATGATAGACTGCGCGAAGCGCACTCTGTCACCGAGGTGGAGCAGGATCTTTGGGTTTCGAGCGAAGTTCCGGGTCTGGCGGAAAGGGTAAGTGTTCAGGCGCAGTTGGCGGCGAGGCTGGGCATAGAAGCGGAGCGTCTTGGGCCTTTGTCCTTTGTTCTGTCCTATTGGCAGGGACCCATGGAATCCATCGCTGCAGATGTGGCCAAGGTGCAAGGGTATCCGGTGAAAAGCATGGTGCGCGTGACGGCGCACTACGTTCCCAAGGAAGGGGAGTTTAAGAAGGCGAGTCGGGTTGTCAATGAAGAGACCAGTGTCCTCAAAAAGGTCGTTCCGGCGTTTGAGGAAACTTTGTTTGTGGTCCCTTCTCATTTCACAACCGTTCGCGTTCCCTAAGTGATGGCACAGTTAACAAAAGGATGTAAGGAAAGGGAGTGATCCATGGCACGAGAAGACTATTTCAAGTGGGCGGAAAGTATTTTTGATCCTTCCAAGACATTTGAAAAGCCAGAAGCGCTCGCGGATATCAAAATCGTGGAGTTATGCACGCTGATTTTGGGCCCGTCTTTGCCCAGTTACCTCTCCGAACTGGGAGCGACCGTCTTTAAGGTGGAACTTCCGGGCATGGGGGACACCATGCGGTCGCTGACGCCCTTTGCCAAGTTTTTTAACGGTGCCGCCTTGGGCTGGTTAAAGGAAGCGCGCAACAAGTACCACCTGGCCATCGACGTGCGCGTGCCGGAAGGTGCGGAGCTTTTCCGAGAACTGGTGAAGCGCTCAGATGTGGTGGTCGAAAACCTTCGTGCAGGCACCATGGATCGATGGGGTATCGGCTATCGACAGTTGCGGGAGATCAACCCCAGGATCATCTACATCGCCTTGAACGGGTTCGGCCAGTGGGGCCCGTATCTGGAGCGACCGTCCTACGATGCCATTGCCCAGTCGGAGTCCGGGGAAGCCTGGATTAGCGGTTTCCCGGATAAGCTTCCCATGAAAGCCGGCATTTGGTTGGCGGACTATTATGGAGGCCTGGTGGGAGCCATCGGCGTGCTGGCCGCTCTGGCCCATCGAGACCGCACGGGACGGGGCCAATACATCGAATATTCCCAAGCGGAAAACCTCATGCGGGCCATGGACTGGACGTGGCTCTACCAGCATTTCACCGGCAAGTGCCGTGAGCGGTACGGAAACCGGGATGTGAGTATTTGTCCGGCGGATATTGTACCGAGCAAGGATGGGGAGATGGTGGCCATCGGCGCCGCCACGGATCAACAGTTCCAAGGGCTGTGCCAAGCCATGGGCAAGCCGGAACTGGCCCAGGATTCCCGGTTTGCCACCCACCTGGAGCGGCTCAAGGAGGAAAACGCTGTGGAGCTTCTTGCGCTCATTCGAGGCTGGGCGGCGACCAAGACCTACGAAGAAATTGACCGATTGGCCTGCCAATACGGCTTCGGCGCACACAAAGTGGCCAACGGCAAGGATCACTTTGAAGACGAACACCTGCGCCGACGCCATTTTACCTACTACGTGGATGATCCAATCTACGGAGAATTGTACGAGGAAGGCATTGCCCCGAAGCTTTCGGAAACCCCGGGTCGCATCAAATGGGCCGGTAAACCTGTGGGCTTTGACAACGAATACGTTCTCAAACGCTTTCTCGGGCTCAAGACAAAAAAGATCAAGCACCTCAAGGAAAATAACATTATCGGCAAGTGGGTGGACGTGCCTCCCGGCCGTAAACCTCCTCAGAACTGGGACGGCAAATCGGGGGTTCTTTTAGTTTAGGCATTGACGGCGCTGTGGTGAGCGAAGAACAACTCTGTGAAGGCAGGGAGGAGATCGATGCATACGGAGAAGGAAAAGAGTTGGGGTGATTGGATTCGTGAACTGGATGATCCGGCAAAGAACCGTGAAAAGCCCGAGGCGCTGGATCACATCACGGTGTTGGATGTGAGTTATGCCAACATGGCCGGATGTTTTTGCACGTCTACCTTGGCTGAGTTCGGAGCCAACGTCATTCGCATTGAACCGCCCGGCGGAGATCCGGCTCGTACCTTCAGCCCGTGGGGTTATCTCCACATGGGAACCGGCTTGGGATATTTGAATGAAGGGCGCAACAAGTTTCACGTGACCTTAAACCTGGAAACGGAAGAAGGTCAGGAAATCTTTCGAAAACTGGCCAAGCGGGCCGATGTGGTGGTGGAAACCTTTCTGCCCGGCACTATGGATGCCTGGGGTATTGGGTATCGGCAGCTCAAAGAACTGAACCCTGGCCTTATCTATTGCGCTTTGTACACCTACGGTCAGTTCGGCCCAAAGGCCGCCTGCGGCAAGGCCGATGTGGACGTGGTGGACCAGGCCTATTCTGGGGTGGTGTCCGTCAGCGGCGAGCCGCCTGATGATCCTCAAAATCCAAAGCCTTCGGAAGTGCCGACCAAGCAAGGGAACTGGATGGGATGGTATGCCGGAGGGGCGTGGGCGTCTGTGGCCATCCTCGCGGCGCTACACTACCGAGTCCAGTCCAACAAAGGCCAGTTCATCGATGTGTCGCCGGCGGAAGCCTATGGTCGGTGCATCAACTACGGTATTAATTATTACTATGGGTTTAAGGATACCATTCCGCGAGTGGGCAATTACGACGTGGGCGTGTTTCCCTATACGTATTTTAAGTGCAAAGACGGTTTTGCCTTTTTGTCCGGTTTTGCCGATCCCAATTGGAAGGCGCTTTGCACCATCATTAACCGGCCTGATCTGCATGAGAAATATCCCACCATCTTTGAGCGCCTCAATGTGGACAACATGAAGGTCATGTATAAGGAAATCGAAAAATGGACCATGGAACACACCTATGACGAGATTTTCGATGCCGTCATGGACTACAACAAAAACATTGGGCAAGGCGTGGTGGTCCCCGGCCGCATTGCTTCGCCCATGGACACCATGAAGGCGGAAAACTGGTGGGTGCGCATGGCCCTGGAAACCATCGACGACCCGCACTACGGCGAGGTGACCATCGCCAATCATGCGCACAAGATGACGGAGACGCCGCCGAGAGTCAAATGGGTCTGCCGGCCCGTAGGCGCCGACAACTACTACGTCTATGCCAGAATGCTTGGCTACGGTCCGAAGCGGATCGAAGAGCTCAAGGAAAAAAGTGTCATCTGATTATGAACCCGCTTGATGAAGCAAAGAAAAAGGCCACGATGTGGCCTTTTTCTTTGTGGAAGCGACAGCGATGATTCCACCAAAGGAATTTCTTAGAAAAATCAAGCCATTTTCCTTTCTTCCGGAGGAACAATTGGCCGCTCTGACGGGCAGTCTGGATGTGGCCATGTACGCGGCGGGTAAGGTGGTATGCGCCAAAGATGAGGTGTCACCTTCGGTTTTTCTCGTCTTTTCAGGGCTTGTGGGCCTGTACGACGGTGACGAACTGGTGGATCTCGTCTCCAAGGGAGAAATTTTCGGCCTTCTCTCGGCGATCCACCATAGCCCGTCCTATTACGAAGCGCGCGCTCTGGAAGATACCATCTGTTACCTCATTGATGCCGAAGCCTTTGAAAAGGTCTATCGATCGCACAGTGCCTTTGCGTCCTTTTTCACCACATTTATTGAACGGCGTTTTCGCTCCTTTGCGCAACTGGCTCGCGAACAGGAATCCCTGCGGGACGGCGCCACGGCGGTCCTGGTGGAAACCGTGGTGAGCAAGTCGCCGGTGACCTGCGCTCCCGACCAGTCCGTTGGGGAAGCCGTCGGCATCATGGATGCCCACGGCGTGGGGTCTGTTGTGGTCACGGAGGGTGGCCGGCCTCTGGGCATTCTCACGAACCGGGACATGCGCCGCGTGCTGTTGCAGGGAAACCGAAACAGTGCTGTCAAGGACTTCATGTCGGCGCCGGTCATCACGGTGGATCGTCGAGCTTCGGTGCTGGAGGCGTACACCACGCTGTTGCGCACCGGCATCGACCACTTGGTGGTGACGGACCAGGATCGCGTGCATGGCGTCATCACCAGCAAGGATGTGCTGGCGCAGCTGGAACCGTCCTCATCCATTCTGGCCCTGTATCGAAAGATTCTCAAAGCTGTAGACCTGGAAGAGCTCAAGAGTGCCTTTCACGCCATTCGTGTGGCCGTTTCTGAAATGGCTTTAAAAGGCAGCCACTTTGACCAGCTCTCCCGCATGATCACTTCCGTCTACGACACCGTGGTGGTTCGTGTCATCCAAAGGCATATACCCCAAAAGGATGTTCAGGATTTCGTGTGGGTGCATGTGGGCAGCTCAGGCCGAAAAGAACAGATATTTACCACGGATCAGGACAGCGCCATCATCTGCGCAGCGGCGGGCCCGTGTGTGAACGTCACCGAAGACATCACGCGCACTTTGGAACAGATCGGCATTCCGCGATGCCCTGCGGACTATATGGCGTCGAACCCGCGATGGCACCTGAGTCTCGATGCTTGGAAGGAACATTTTCGGCGATGGTTTGCAGAACCCATTCCCGACCATGTTCGGTATCTGACGGTTTTTCTGGATTTGAGAGCGGTTTACGGCAACGGGGAAATGCTCGCCCAACTCATCGAGGCCATTCAAGAGTCCGTCACCAATCAGGCGGTGCGTTTTCTCGCCTATGATGCGGCCTTGCATGAGCCGCCCATCGGCATTTTCGGCATCAAGCATCGAGATCGAGACATGGATATCAAGCGCTATGGCCTATATCCCATTGCCAACGGGGTTCGCGTCATGATTGTGGCCAACCGCATGCTGCGCATCACCAACACCAGGGAACGCATCGAAGCGTTGCGGGATGCCGGCGTGATGGGCAAGGAAACCGCCGGGGATCTTTTGGAAGCCTATGCCTTTCTTCAGGATCTTAGGCTCAGACATCAGGCGCGAGCCAAGAAGCACGGAAGCCCGGAAACCAACCTGATTAGGCCGGAACATTTGGACAAAATGGATCTTCTGGTTTTGAAAGAATCACTTAAGGTGGTGGCCTCTTTTCAAAAGAATCTCAAAGCCCTTTACGGTGTGGATCGAGGGCTTTGATGCTTTTGACGGAAGCGACTTTTGTGTCCGTGGATTTGGAGACCACGGGGCTGGATGTGCGCCACGACGACATCATCGCCGTGGCCTTGGTGCCCATGGAAGGCCTAAAGATTCGTGTACGGTATGCCTATTACACCCTGGTCAAGCCTCGCACTTATCGGCTCAAGACCATGAAAGTCCATGGCATCGCCCAGGACGCCCTGCAACATGCGCCGGCCTTTGAAGAGATTGCTGAAGAGCTCATTGACCGGTGCGACGGTTTTTT
This sequence comes from Desulfosoma caldarium, assembly GCF_003751385.1. Taxonomy (NCBI): domain Bacteria; kingdom Pseudomonadati; phylum Thermodesulfobacteriota; class Syntrophobacteria; order Syntrophobacterales; family Syntrophobacteraceae; genus Desulfosoma; species Desulfosoma caldarium. The sequence goes on from NZ_RJVA01000017.1 coordinate 52,048, forward strand.
GTTGGGGCATTGCGTGCATATCGATTACCAGTTTCTTCGGCGCGCCTTCAAGGAGGTTGGTCTGTCTTTTAAGCGCGAGCTAGTGGACATTGCCGAAGTGGAAAAGTGGATCGGCCAGAAAACGTCCCATCGGCCAAGCTGTGACGAACTGAGCCTGGATGCTCTGATCAGCCGTTATGGCCTAAGGGAACACTACCGCCATCACGCCTTGGCCGACGCTTTTTTTGCCGCCCAGATTTTCCAGATTCAGATGACGCGCCACGGCGTGCTTCATCTGGAACAGCTGCTCGACCAAATCAAGAACCTAAAAGTTTGCGACACCCCGTTTTTGGTCTAAGAAATTGTCCGAGCATGCGCTTTCTTTTGAAGTCGGTAGGAGTGTTGCAAAGTTCGATGAAGTTTTGAGGTTTCTGGCGCAGCCACAAAAGCGGCGTGCCCGCGGATGGGTTTGGGGCCATGACGTGCTGCCCTCTATTGAAGATGGCCGGGCGGGCTGCAGGTGTGGAGCCAGGGGCGCGTTTGCCAACTGGCGGCGGGCCGGTGAGGAAAATGGGCTTTATGATCGTGATGCTATGTGCTAGTCAAAGAAGGCTCTCCAGGAAAGTCGTCGATAGGTGGGCCCTGGGGCTATGAATCAAGGACAGATGGACCAAAGAATCAAAGGAGGAGGCGGATGATGAAAAGATGGTCGATGGTTGTGGGACTTGTCGTGGTGTTTGTTGGGGCGATGGCCTGGCACGGATGGACGGCGGACATCGAATTGGCCAAGAAGTCCACGCTGGAGGAGATTCTCAAGCGAGGCGAGCTTCGCGTGGGGTTTGAGGCGGGCTACATGCCTTTTGAAATGACGGACAAAAAAGGCAATTTCGTGGGTTTTGACATCGACATGGCCAAAGAGATGGCCAAGGCCATGGGTGTGAAGTTCGTTCCCGTGAACACGGCCTGGGACGGGATTATTCCCTCGCTCATTACGGGCAAGTTCGACATCATCATGAGCGGCATGACGGTCACGCAGGAACGAAACCTGAAAGTGAACTTTGCCGATCCTTACATCATCGTCGGCCAAACCATCCTCTTGAACAAGAGACATGAAGGCTCGGTGGCGTCTTACAAGGACCTGAATGACCCTAAATACATCGTGACCTCCAAGCTGGGCACCACGGGCGAACAGGCCGTCAAACGATTGATTCCCAAATGCACCTACAAGTCTTTTGAGACGGAAACGGAGGCCGCCCTGGAAGTGGTCAACGGCAAGGCGGATGCTTTTGTCTACGACCTGCCTTTTTGCGTGGTGTTCCTGGCGCAGCAAGGGGCAGGAAAGCTGGTCTTTTTGGACAAGCCTTTTACCTATGAACCTCTGGCGTGGGCCATCAACAAGGGAGATCCCGATTTTCTGAACTGGCTGAACAACTTCCTGCGCCAGGTGAAAAATGACGGCCGCTACGATCAAATCTACAACAAGTGGATCAAGAGCACCGAATGGATTCAGGATGTAGCCCAGTAGCCGGAGAAGCTTCCTAATTGACGGGCAGCGGCTGAGGATAGTGGCTCATGGCACGAGTGTCGCAAAACATGACTCGAGTGGCTTACGCCTTTTGGGTCATGGTATTTTTTGTAATGGTTTTCGGATTGGTGGGGATTCTCTACTACGCCACGCAAAAAGTGGACTACGTGTGGCGCTGGTATCGCGTGCCCCAATACTTTTACTACAAGGAAAAAATCGAAGTTCGTTCGGAAATTCAGGGCCGCGTTGAGGAAATCGCCAGCACCGGAGATACCGCGCGCCTTCGTGTGGCCGGGGACGGAGAATCGGCCCAGTACACGGTTCCGGTTCAGGGACTGCGCGTGGATGCGGGAGACACGGTCTACCCTGGTGATGTACTGGGTGTGTTTCATCGGTGGAAAGTGGGCATTCTCTTGCAAGGCCTGTGGCTGACCCTCAAGGTCAGCCTGATTTCCATCCTGCTGGGTACACTCATCGGGCTGGTCGTCGGCCTGGCGCGCATTTCTGCCAACCCCGCCCTTAGGTGGTCGGCCGTGACCTACGTGGAGATCATTCGAGGTTCCCCGCTGCTCGTCCAAATTTTTATCTGGTACTTTGTTCTTGGCACCGTGATCAACACGCTTTTGGCCAAGAACGGCCTCGAACAGTTGCCGCCCATTTGGTACGGCGTGGCCTCGCTGGCCTTCTTTTGCGGAGCCTATGTGGCGGAAATCGTCCGGGCCGGAATTCAATCCATACACCGAGGCCAAATGGAAGCGGCGCGGTCCTTGGGCATGAGTTACCCTCAAGCCATGCGCCACGTGATTTTGCCTCAGGCTTTGCGACGCATTCTGCCCCCTTTGGCCGGCCAGTTCATTAGCCTCATTAAGGACTCTTCGCTTCTGGGCATCATTGCCATTCGGGAGCTGACCAAGGCGACCCGCGAAGTGGTCACGACGAGCCTTCAGCCCTTTGAGCTGTGGTTCATGTGCGCTTTGCTCTATCTGGTGATGACCTTCGGGCTGTCCATGTTTGTTCAGTACTTGGAAAGGAGGACAGCGGTTTCGTGATCACGGTCGACAACGTTTCCAAGACATTTCATGTTCCCCATGAGGTCAAAGCCCTGCGGAATGTCTCCTGCCAGGTGACCAAGGGGGAGGTGGTGGTGATCATCGGCCCCTCGGGGTCGGGCAAGAGCACGCTGCTTCGGTGTCTGAACCGCTTGGAACATGCGGACACAGGCCACATTTACATCGACGGCGTGGATATTTTGGACCGCAAGACCAATATCAACAAGGTGCGGGCGGAAGTGGGCATGGTGTTTCAGTCCTTCAACCTGTTTCCTCACAAGACCGTACTGGAAAATGTCACCTTGGCCCAAATGGTGGTGCGAAAAAGGTCCCAAAAAGACGCTGTGTCCAAAGCCATGGCGCTGTTGCAGAAGGTGGGCATACCCGATAAGGCGTCGGTCTATCCGGATCGCTTGTCCGGAGGGCAGCAGCAGCGGGTGGCCATCGCCCGAGCCCTGGCCATGGATCCCAAGATCATGCTCTTTGATGAACCCACCTCGGCCCTGGACCCCGAAATGATCGGGGAGGTGCTCGACGTCATGAAAACCCTGGCTCGAGAAGGCATGACCATGGTGGTGGTCACGCATGAGATGGGGTTTGCTCGAGAAGTGGCCGATCGCGTTCTTTTCATGGACCAAGGGTGCATCGTGGAAGAGGGCACTCCGGAGCATTTCTTTACCAACCCGACCCATCAGCGAACCAAGCTTTTTTTGAGCCAAATCCTGTGAGTGCCGCGGGAAGGATAAGGGGATGGAAAAGCATCTTCTGATCACCGTCAGCGATGAAATGTCCCATCTTTGTGGCGTGCGATTTGTGGCGAATTTTTTCAAACAAAAGAAGGCCTTTCGCCTGACCCTTCTTTACGTGGCTTCCACGCAGCCGACGGGCGATTGGAAGGCCGACAGGCCTCGATCCAAGGCGAAAATTCCTGCGGAAACACAAGCGCGAGGGCAAAAGGCATTGGACCGCAGTGCCGAAATCCTTATGGAAGCAGGATTTGACGAAGCCCAGATTCAGTCCAAACTGATTCCCAAGGAAATGGAAACGGTCAAAGAAATCGTCATGGAGGCGCGACGAGGCTGCTACGACGCTGTGGTTCTCGGGCGCCGAGGCTATGCCGCATTTGCCGGCGTGTTTTCCACGAGTGTCAGCACGGAAGTGCTTCGCCAGCCTTTGCCCTGCCCTCTCTGGATCTGCCGAAATCCGGGTTCGGAACATGAACGCGTGGTTCTGTGCGTGGATGATGCCGAGGCCAGCATGCGAATCACCGATCACGTCGGCTTCATGCTTCGTGATGAAGAACATCGTGTGTGTCTTTTTCACGTGATAACGGATCGAGCGCAGCAGACTCGAGACATCATCGACAAGGCCACCAAGGTGCTTGAAGACAACGGCGTGGCTTCCCAACGCATCGACCGGAAAATTATGGTTTCGCAAAACGTGGCGGAAGCCATCATGGATGACCACCGAGAATCACCCGCTTCCGTGATCGCCATGGGCCATGAACACGAAGGAAGTCATGGATTTTTCGGCGGGATCTTTTCCAGCTCCGTCTGCTCCGGCGTGCTCAAGCGCTTTGAAAACGGAGCCCTGTGGATATCCAAATAACAAGGGTTTATCGCGGCGCGCCCACGCTCGGAAACGGCTCTTTTACGCGAGCCGAAAACGCTCTCGAAGCCTTTGGCTCAAGGTTCGAGTGGCCTCAAAAGCCTTTTCCACGGTCTGGGTTCCGTCGGGATTCACCAGGCAACAGGTTGCCGGAGACAGGAGACTTCGCGCCACCAATGCATCTCGGTCGATACCTTTTTGAGCCAGTTGGTTCCACAGCCCCAACAGCCGGGATTCCAGAGACTCCACAGACTCGGCTTCAAAAGGTTCCACGTTGGTGGGAACCATGCCCCATATCAGAATGCCTCCGCGGTCTAAAAACCGGCGAATGGCTCCGCTGTAAGACACGAAAATTTCCCCGTTGCTGTACATGTCCAGGGACAAAACGTCCAGATCCAGGTTCAGCAGAAAGTCCCAGTCGGGATTGCCGCACAGGTGAATGCCTCGCGGCCTCTCAATCATGGCAAAAAAAGCTTCCATGTCGCTGCGGGCGCTCAGGTGATTGTAGCCGCTCAGGGCGCTGAAAATAAACTGCAGACCCGGCTCGTCCACAAACATGAAGGCGTTGGGGTGAAGGGTCTTGAGGCGTCGAAGCTGCACATTGACCCGCTGCGCCATGAATTCAAAAAGAAACGGGCGCACCGTATCGTTGAAGAGAATGGGGCGTTCCGCTTCGTCCTGTACATTGAAACCAAAGCTCACGGGCCCTTCCAACTGCCCTCGAATGGCCGGCCGGTCGGAAAAGTCCATCTGCAGAAACTGATGATACACGGCGGAGTATTCCGGGCTGATGTCGAACAGGCTTAGGTCGTCAAAACGGCTGAGAACGTCCGGAAGTTCCTCAATGAATTTTTCCGTGGAAAAGCGCAGCGTGCGGTTTTCCAGATTCAGAACGATACCCGGAAAGTGTTCGGAGGCCTGTACGTACATGTCTTCGTAATAGTTGAGCAAAGGAAGTTGAGGCCAAAAAGGAATGTCTAAAGACAAGGCCACGTGAAGGGCGCGCTCCACGTCGCGGTGAGGCATGACGGCCATGGCCGTCGTCAAGAGATTTCCGGGTATGGGCATGGAGCTCTCCTTGTGATGGTGTCCAAAAGCTTGGCTGCGGGTTTTTTTCGCAAAAGGGGATCGGCTCCCTTGCTGGCACGGTGGCCAACAGCAAAGGAACCGGTCCCTGCGTGCGTCCGCGGGCTCACTCAGCCTTTTTGCGGCGTTTCGCAATGCCCGTAGCCTTATCCTCGACCACAGTCTTCTCGACCGCCTCCCCGACCTGTCAGGATCCCAGAATGGCCTTGAGGTCCTCTTCCGGTGTGCTTATGGGCTTGATGTCGAAGTTTTGCACCAGCACCTGAAGAACATTGGGACTGATGAACGCGGGCAGAGACGGTCCAAGGCGAATGTTCTTGATGCCCAGGTACAGGAGGCTGAGAAGAATCGCCACGGCCTTTTGTTCATACCAGGAAAGCACAAGAGACAACGGCAGCTCGTTGACGCCGACGTTGAAGGCTTTGGAAAGAGCCAGAGCGATCTGGACCGCGGAATAGGCATCGTTGCACTGGCCCACGTCCATGAGTCGAGGCAGGCCGCCGATGGTTCCCAGGTCTTTGTCAAAGAAGCGAAATTTGCCACAGGCGAGGGTCAGAACCACGCAGTCCTGGGGAACCAGTTCCACGAAACGAGTGTAGTAGTTGCGGCCAGGCTTGGCGCCGTCACAGCCGGCCACCAGGAAGAAATGGCGAATGGCTCCACCCTTAACCGCTTCAATCACCTTGTCGGCCACGCCAAGCACGGTGTTTCGGGCAAAGCCTACCATCACGTGGGCTCCGTTGGTGTCTTCGGAAAATCCGGGAAGTTCCAAGGCCCGTTGAATAACCGGCGAAAAATCCCAACGGTCCACGTGGCACACGCCTGGCCAGCCCACCACGCCACTGGTGAAAATGTTGTCCTTGTAGCTTTCCTGAGGCTTCTGAAGACAATTGGTGGTCATAAGAATCGCGCCGGGAAAGGCGGCAAATTCCTTGGCCTGGTTCTGCCAAGCGGTGCCGTAGTGGCCATAGAAATGTTCATATTTCTTCAATCCCGGATACCCATGACATGGCAGCATTTCCCCGTGCGTGTAGACGGTGATGCCTTTGCCTTGGGTTTGTTTGAGCAGTTCTTCCAGATCCTTCAGGTCGTGACCTGAAACCAGAATGGCTTTGCCCTTGCGATGCCCCAAAGGCACTTTGGTGGGCACGGGATGACCATAAGTGCCCGTATTGGCAGCGTCCAGAAGCTCCATGGCGCGAATGTTGATCTCCCCAACGCGCAGGACGCGACCGACCCAATCGTTCAAAGCGAGGTCCAACCGGACGGTGTCAGCGAGGATTTCCTGCAGCCCCGCATAGACCGCCTCGTCTTCCTGGCCCAGAATCTGGGCGTGATCAGCATAGGCGGCCACGCCGCGCAGCCCGAAGATCGCCGTGTGCTTCAAAGATCGAATGTCCTGATTGGGTTCGGGGTCCTTGTCAAAGCCGACGGCTTCCCCCTGGCGAACCATTTCGGCTACAGAGGTCGCAGGTTGCAGAGTCGCTGGGCCTTGCGCGAAGTCGACAAATCCTCCAGCCGCCTTGACCCGGGCCTTGAGCTTTTCGCGCATTTCCACGGTTTTTTGGATAAAGCGAGCGATATCCTCGGGGTCAAAGTTCACGTTGGTGAGCGTGGTGAAAAGGGCCTCACAGGTAAAAACGTTGACTTCTCGGTCCGAGACGCCGACCTTGCGGCCTTCCACCGCCACCTGGCTCAGCCCTTTGAGCGCATGGGTCAAAAGATCCTGCAGAGCCGCCACATCGGGCTGTTTGCCGCACACCCCCAGCTTGACGCACGCTTCATTCTTGGCCGTTTGTTCGCATTGATAACAAAACATGGGTGCCTCCTTTTGATGGGGTTCAACCTGCGGCCCTCAAGAGCCGCCTTTCCTTGCTGCACGATGGCAGCATAAGGGGTAGAGGCATCCAAATCATTGACCTAGGTCAAAAAGGGTCTCTTTTTTCACAGATACTGCCCGCCCAGTTCATCGATGAGCGCATCGATGGGTTTGCCGGTTTCTTGTTCCAATTCTCTGCGCGCCCTCGCTAGCCGTGGGCGATAGGCGGGAAGGTCGTCCACGCACCGAAGCGCGCCGCCGTAGCGGCCCAATCGATACAGAATGCGATCGTCGTCGGAAAGGGCCAGATACTGGTCGATAATATCCAGGAGCTTGGGCTTGTCGTGAGGAAAAGTTCCTTCCAGGTTTTCCAACAGATTTCTCATGTGGTCCGACGTGAGGGTGCTGTGAAGGCTGTGCAGGTTTTCAATCATGAGGCGGATTTCCCTCACAACGTCGTCGTCGCTTAGGGTTTGAAACGCGCCCGATTGAAGATGCTCCCACAGAGGCGTGTTGGGGGGTACGCGCAAGGTGCGCAGTCGAATGAAGTGTGGATCGATAGCTTCCAGCACACGTGCCGTTTCCAGCGCGTGCTCCCGGCTCCATTGCGCGCCGCCAAGACCGGGCATGACGTATTCCGAAAGCGTCATGCCGGCTTCTTTGACTTTGATTCCGGCTTCGATGTGTTGCGCCGCGGTGGCTCCTTTGTCCATGAACTTCAGCACCGTGTCGGATCCACTTTCTAACCCGATGTGCACACGGTCCAACCCCGCTTCGCGCATTTCGCGCAGTTCTTCAAGACTCTTTCGCGCTAAGGTGGCGCTGCGGCCGTAGCTGGTCACGCGCGTGATGCCTGGAACTCTTTCCTTGAGGTAGCGCAGGGCTTCCACGAAATCCTTGGTGCGCAGGACGGGGTTGTTGGCATCCTGAAGGAAAACGGTGCCGTCCCCGTGATAGAGCCACACGGCGACATGGCGGTAGGTGCCGCTCTTGGTGGAATCCGTAAGAATGCGCTGAAGAACCGCCTCACTGACGGCGCCCCCTTCCCCCATGGACCAGGACAGGGCTTTGACGTCGTCCACGATGGCGCGAACCGTATCGATGTCAGCCTTGATCTCGGCCAATGAGCGGCGGCTAAAGGCCTGTCCCTTGTAAACGGGGCAAAAGGCGCAGCGGTTCCAGGGGCAGTTTCTGGTGAAGCGCAGAAGCAGACTGCGGGATTCACTGGGTGGTCGAATGGGTCCTTGTTCAAAGTCAAAACGCATACCAAACCTCCATGGTCGGGCCAAAGTCGCCCAATGGTTGAGTTTCTTCAACGGTGTCAGTATACTGTACAAGGTGTTGTGCCCCGAGAGTCAAGCCACGATTCGACGAGGAGTTTAAGGCATGGCGGAAGAAAAGTTCACGGCCGTCTATCTCATGGTGAGGCAGGAGGAACTGCGCCCCGAGGATCAAGGGTCCTACGAAAGGCCGCTGGCGGAGCAAAAGGAAGCCTGCCTGGCTTTGATTCAAGAAAAACTTCCTCCGCAAGAACAGGAACCCGTCAGCTTTTACACACGCCGCTCCCAGCTCTTCATGGATATGGAACGCAAAAAGGTCAAGCGGCTCGTGGTTTATGAAGTGGAGCGGTTAGCGGCAAACAGGCAGGAACTGGAAGGCATTCTCTTTGAGTGCCGATCGGCAGGTATTCCAATCCTTTCGGTGCGCTGAAAGCACGCAAGGCCGGTAGGGTTTCCTCCGGCCTTGCCCAAGAAACCGCATCAGGCGATCTTGACCTCCACCTTTCTCGGTTTGGCTTTGTCCACCTTGGGCAGGGTGAGGGTCAAGACCCCGTTCTTCATGGCTGCTTCGATCTTGGATTGATCGATGACGCGACCCAGAGTGAATTGCCGGAAATAGTCGCCCACCCCGTATTCGCGAAGCAACATTGTTTCCCCTTCACCTTCTAAAGTCACCGTGCCGCGAATCGTCAGCTGATCGTCGCGAAGATCAATATCCACATTTTCCGGCGAAACACCAGGCATGTCCGCCACAAGCTTCAGAGCATCCTGCGTTTCGTAAATATCCACCGCCGGAATGTAGACGGGAATGTTTCGAGTGGTTTCCGCTTGGGTCTGCACTTCCTGTTTTTCCCTTACCTGAAGGTCCTTGTCGGCCATGATCGTCACCCCCTTGTGCTCTCCTTCATGGACGTCGGCATCTCAAACGGTTTTGACAGCGATCTGTTTCGGTCGGACTTCCTCGGCCTTAGGCAGTGTAATCTTCAGAATGCCGTTCTGAAACACCGCCTCCACCTTATCCACGTCAATGCGCGTCGGCAACGTCAAGCTTCGACGGAACCGGCCGAATTCCCTTTCTCGGCGGTGATAACTCACGTTTTCCTCGGCTTCATGGCTCTTGCGCTCCCCACGAAGCGTCAGGGTGTCCCCTTCCACCGAAATGTCGAGATCACTCGCCTGAATTCCGGGAAGTTCAGCGCGCACATAAAGATTGTCCTTGTCCTCACTGACGTTCAGCAGAGGGAAAACGCCCATCCTTAACGGGCGAATACCCCGAAATCCCGCGAAGAGGCGATCCATCTCGCGACGAAGCCGATCCATTTCACGTTCCATTTCCTCAAAAGGTCGAAAGAGATCTGCTTGGTCGGACCAACGCAGCAATGCCATGGCGATAGCCTCCTTTCATATTGAATTTACTTGGAAAAATGTGTTTGTTTCGATCGAAAATTAAGTTTCTTGGGCAAACCTGTCAAGATGGGTCCCGAAACATTGACAAGATGTGAGGAATCTTCTAGGAGTCCGACGATGGCAGCAACGGGGCAATGAGGTGGACGCCGAGTGAAGACGTTTGAAAAGGAAGATCCTCGACTGGAAGGGATCGGCTGGGTGCCCGATTCGGGACCGTGCTCGGGCGTGTACGTGTTGGCGCGCGGCCGGGTTCTCATCGATGCGGGCAACATGATGGGGCTCGTGGATCATCTGGAAGAGATGGCTCCTTTGGACTCCTTGGCGCACATTCTTTTGACCCACACCCACTTTGACCATGTGGGGGGGATGGCGGAAATTTATCAAAGAACCGCGCCCGATGTGTTTGTGCATGCGGTGGCGAGGGAATACGCGAGGTTGCTGCGTTCGCCTTTTCCGGAATTTTTTCAGGCCCTTGAAGATGCGGGAAAAATTCACAGGGTTCACGACGGCCAGGAGATTGAAGGGACGGGATTGAAGGCTTTGCATGCGCCGGGGCACACGGCGGGTGATCTGTGTTTTTATCATGAAGAGGCGCAGGCTCTTTTCAGCGGCGATGCGGTGCTGCCTTTTCGCCTGCGCTTCTCGGCGATTCTTTCCAAGCCGGATGATCTTTGTGGGGGCCGCCTACAGGACAAGGTGAAGAGTCTTCGACGACTCCTAGGCTTACCCGTCAAGCACCTCTTTCCTGGGCATGGCGAACCCGTGCTTCATACAGGAGCGAACCAGATCAAGATCGCTTTAGTGACCCTTTACCAGACCCTTTATGAAAATCCTCCCGAGAAAGCGTGGCTTCTCATGGCCCAGGATCTGGCCGACATCGGGCAGCCTGAGGAAGCTGCGGAATGCCTCAAAAAAGCCAGAGCCCTGGCTCCAGCCTCCCAAGACGTGGCGCGGGTGAGCGAGTTGTTAGGCCTCAGCGCGTAGGGTTCTCAGCCCACCATAAACAACAGGCGCACGCGAAGCTCGAGCGCGCCTGTTGTTAGGGCACAAGATTTTCTGTCCTGTCTTCTACTGGCCGGTTCCGAGAATCAAGACGATCTGGGTTTTTTCTTCATCCTTGGTCACGACCACGTGAAATACCTTGTCGCCTTTGCGCCAATGCCCTTGTATGCCTTCCGCGTGGTTCATTTCCATTTGCGTTTCCCAACCCGATTGACTGAGGGCTTGCTTGTAATAAGCGTAGACCTTTGGCGACGGGTCCGTTGAGCTCAGAACAACTTGCGATCCCTGAGGGGTTTTCATGGCCATTTCCACCTGGGAGCCCGGATATTGGGTCACGGCGCTCTTAATGTCGTTGGGGTAGTCCACCTGGGCCGAAGCTGAAATGGCCGCCAAAACACATCCTAAAACCAGCATGAAAGCAAAGAGCCGTCGTTGCATGAAAGCCTCCTGAATCCTTGGGTTTTCGGTGGCTCGTAGGCCGTGCCACGACGGCCCCTAGCGTTCCGCTGATTTTAGGATTCAGAGAGACTTTCAGCAATGAAAAACTGGGTTGAAGTGAATCATCTCCACCAGAGATCAAACCGGTCCAGGTTCATGACCTTGTTCCAGGCCGAAATGAAGTCCTGGACAAATTTTCCTTGGCCGTCGGCGCAGGCGTACACCTCGGCGATGGCTCGAAGTTGAGCGTTGTGCCCGAAGATCAAGTCGACGCGGGTGGCCGTCCATTTGAGGGTTCCTGAATCACGGTCGCGCCCTTCAAAGAGGTTTGAATCCTGCGTGCTGGGTTGCCATTCTGTGCCCATGTCCAGCAAATGGACGAAAAAGTCGTTGGTGAGGGTTCCTGGCCGTTGGGTCAAGACGCCGTGGGGCGCCTGCTTGTAGTTGGCATTGAGGACGCGCAGCCCGCCGACGAGCACGGTCATTTCCGGAGCGGTGAGGGTGAGAAGCTGGGCCTTGTCCACGAGCAAATGCTCGGCCGGAATGCTGTAAGGGGCTTTGAGGTAATTGCGAAAACCATCATAGAGAGGTTCCAGCACGGCAAAGGATGCCACATCCGTTTGTTCCTGCAGGGCATCCATGCGCCCGGGTGCAAAGGGAACCGTGACGTCGAAGCCAGCCTTTCTGGCAGCCTCTTCCACGGCGGCACAGCCCCCCAAAACGATCAGGTCGGCCAGGGAAACTTTCTTACCCCCGGAAGCGCCGGCGTTGAACTCCTTTTGCACTGCCTGAAGCACATCAAGCACCTTGGCCAATTGCTCTGGCATGTTGACTTCCCAGTCTTTTTGCGGGGCCAGGCGAATGCGGGCTCCGTTGGCGCCGCCGCGTTTGTCGGAACCTCGGAACGTGGAAGCCGCAGACCACGCGGTGTAAACGAGCTGGGACACCGAAAGGCCGGAGCTGAGGATCTTCTTTTTAAGCTGTGTGACGTCCTCGTCGTCGATCAGGGGATGGTCCACAGTCGGAATGGGATCCTGCCAAAGAAACTCTTCGGCCGGAACGTCTGGGCCCAGGTACCGACTGCGCGGCCCCATGTCCCGGTGCACCAACTTGAACCAAGCGCGGGCAAAAGCGTCGGCAAACTCGTCGGGATGTTCCATGAAATGCCGGGAAATCTTTTCATAGATGGGATCAAACCGCAAAGACAGATCCGTAGTCAACATGGTCGGGGGATGTTTCTTGGTGGGATCGTGGGCGTCGGGCACCACCGCCGGCGCTCCTTTGGCGACCCATTGGTAAGCCCCCGCCGGACTCTTGGTTAATTCCCACTCATAGCGGAACAAGTTGAAAAAGAAATTGTTGCTCCACTTGGTGGGCGACACGGTCCATGTGACTTCCAGCCCACTGGTGATGGTGTCAGGGCCTTTGCCCGTCCCGAAGCTGCTCTTCCATCCCAGACCCTGCTGTTCAATGGGTGCGGCCTCAGGTTCCGGACCCAAATGGGATGCCGGGCCGGCGCCGTGGCACTTGCCGAAGGTATGCCCGCCGGCAATCAAAGCCACTGTTTCTTCGTCGTTCATGCCCATGCGCGCGAAGGTCTCACGAATGTCCTTGGCCGCCGCCACTGGATCCGGATTGCCACCGGGGCCCTCAGGATTCACATAAATGAGGCCCATTTGCACAGCCGCCAGAGGGTTTTCCAAATCGCCTTGCGCCGTGTGGCGCCGGTCCTCGAGCCATTGGCCTTCAGAACCCCAGTACACACTTTCATCCGGCTCAAACCAATCCACCCTTCCGCCGGCGAACCCGATGGTCTTGGCGCCCATGGATTCCAAAGCCACGTTGCCGGCTAAAATCATGAGATCCGCCCACGAGATCTTGCGGCCGTACTTTTGCTTGATGGGCCACAGAAGGCGGCGTGCTTTATCCAGATTCACGTTGTCTGGCCAGCTGTTGATCGGCGCGAAGCGTTGCTGACCGGAGCCGGCGCCACCGCGCCCGTCCCCAATGCGGTACGTGCCCGCACTGTGCCATGCCATGCGAATGAAGAGTGGACCATAGTGGCCAAAGTCCGCCGGCCACCATTCTTGGGAGGTCGTCATCAGATCCCGAAGGTCCTTTTTGACGGCTTCCAGGTCGAGAGAGAGGAATTCTTTACGGTAATCAAAATCTTCGCCCATGGGGTTCGCCTTGGGACAGTTCTGATGAAGCATCTTGAGGTTTAACTGGTTGGGCCACCAGTCCTGAATGGATTTGGCTTCGGTGGCGCCGGGAGCCGAGCGTTGAGGGCGATCGTGTTCCATGGTGTCTCCTTTCTTTCTGGTGCTTTCTTGAATGGACGCCGTGCCCCCTTTGCTGAAACAAGGCGCCTCGTTTCGGACGCTCTTTTTCAACAGCGCGGGCAACGTGAACGTTTGTTTACCCGAGAATGTTCCCTTGGGGAGCCGCGGACGCCGCTAAATGTCCTGGCGCCTTGCGTGCTCGGACCCTCGGCAAGGATCAGGGCATTCTCAGGGCCGGTTGTCGACACCTTCCCTTCGTTGGCACTCGGGGCAGATGCCGAAAAAATCCAGGCGGTGCGAGACAATGGCAAAACCCGTCTTTTGAGCCATTTCCTCCGCCAGCTCTGCAATGCTCACCAATTCAGGGTCCATGATGGTCTTGCACCGCAGACAGATCACGTGAGGGTGTGGGTAAGGCTTCAATCCGTCGTAGCGATTGCTCATGTTCGGAAAACCCAATTCCAGAACTTCATGGAGTTCCTTCAATAAAGAGACCGTCTTGTAGACTGTGGCCAAGCTGGTGGTGGGAAACTGGCGGCTCACCTCCGTGTAAATGTCTTCGACGCTGGGATGGGCTTGGGTGGACACCAAGGCTTGCACAATGGCCAGCCGCTGGGGTGTCATGCGCAACCCATGTGCCTTGAGCGTGTCAACCATGTGTTGCAACCGCTCAACCGGGTCATGGCCTGAGGGGGTTGGCACCATGCGCCCAATCCTTGCGTCTCGAGGAATAGTTAGGGAAAAATCATTCTCAAAAGAGAAAAAACCTTTAAAGACAAAAAATCAAGAAAAAAATTGTTCGGGATTCAAAGCCAAGGGCTGGGGCAGCTACTGGCGTGAGTTCACACAGAAGGGATGTGCGTCCATGCCAGAGCTATTTTCGGCGTGAAGTTGGGTTGGGAAAGGATCAAAGAAAAAATTTGCATGCGAATAATGTGCATGCTAAAAAAACGTGAAAATTCTCTCAGCGTCAAAGGAATGGCCATGCTTCTTCAAGACTGTTTGTGTTTTCAGCTGGCTTCTCTGAGCCGATCCATGGCGCGCCATTATCGCGAGCGCATCACCCCCTACGGACTCACGCACACCCAGTTTTTCATGCTCTTGGCGCTCTACGAGGAAGAAGGGGCCACCTTGAGTGTCCTTGCCGAAAAGACCCATTTGGATCGTCCCACGGTCACGGGCTTGATCGACCGCTTGGAGCGGGACGGCTGGGCCGTGCGGCAGGCCGATCCGCAGGATCGCCGGTCTTTCCGCGTCTATCTCACTCCAAAAGCCAAGGAACATCGGGAAGTGCTGCTTCGAATCTACCATGAGGTCAATGGAAGGCTCTTGGAACAATTGGGAGTCGAAGAGTGGAAGCGGTTTCGGACCTTGTTGGAACGGTTGGGGTTTGGGGATGACGAAGAGAGTTCGACCCCTTTGTGACGATCCCCCGAACCGCCGACGATGCTTTTCATCCGCCAAGGGGGCTTGGCCCGAAGAGAAGGGAAAACTTTCTCAAAGAGCTGAAGGTCGAGAAGCCTGAATGCCTATGAAAATTCTTGCCATAAATGGAAGCCATCGCAAAGGCTAGAACACGGCCACCATGCTCGAAATTGTCTTGGAAAAGGCGGCAAAGGGTGGTGCCCAGACGGAACTGGTGTAGCTGGTGGACTACAGGATTGAGTATTGCCTGTCTTGCCACCGATGTCTTGGCGAGGCGCGCTGTGCCATTGAAGACGACGACATGGCCGCGTTGGCGGGGAAAATGATGGCTACCGACGCTTTGATCCTTGGTTCTCCCGTCTACTTTGGAAACGTGACCGGAAGGCTGAAAGTCTTTATGGATCGAACGCGTTGGCTCCACATGCGGAAAAACCTCCTGGCGGGAAAGCTGGGAGCTGTCGTGACCCATGCGGGATTGCGTCAAGGCGGGCAGGAAATCACCCAGGTGATTCTCGAGCGTTTCTTGATTTCGCATGGTTTGCGGCTGGTGGAGCCTCGAGGCCCGGGCCGCCCTATTTACAATACCGGAATCTCAGGAACCCTTTTTGACGCCGTGGATCAGGGACGGTTTCGGTGGAAAAAAAGCGTCCTGGACGATGCCCTTACGGTGGAAATGTGTCGGGCTCTTGGCCGAAACCTGGTTGACCTCGGTGCCTCAATACCTGGCTCAGGCAAGGCCTTTTCCGATAGCGTTATTGATAAGGAGCCGGGGGACGCTTTTCCTGGGAGCGTGGGCCTCTGGCCTGCAAGAATGAAAAGCAACCAGGATACCCATTCATGAACACGATATCAGGACGTTGATCTGCGGCCGTCAACGGCTCATCGCTTCCGCACGGATGCTCGGGGAATGAGAGAAAAAAAGGAGGGGAGCATGTGGGATTCAAACCGAGAGGGGTTCGAAGCATTCCATGCCATGTTTTATCCTCGAGCCGTGGCTGTGGTGGGGGCCTCCACTCATCGCGGCAAGGTGGGAAATTTCGTGTTGCGGTCGGCCTTGGCGTCCCACGTGGAAAAAATTTATCCCGTGCATGCCGGAGGCGCCCGTGAGATTTTGGGCGTCAAAGCCTATCCGTCCATTGGGGATATTCCCGACGACCATGTGGATCTGTTCCTGTTTGCCATTCCCCATGAGCACATTCTTTCCAGTTTTGAAGCAGCAGTGGTCAAGGGATGTCGTGGCGCCGTCATTTACACGGCAGGTTTTCGAGAAGCGGGCCAGGAAGGCCTTGAAAAGCAGCGGCGTTTGCGGTCCATGGCCGATGAGGCCGGCGTCAAGATTATCGGGCCGAACACCATGGGGTTTTATCGAGTCGACAGCGCCATGAACGCCACCTTCATGCCGGTGCTTTCCGATTTCTTTCAGGAAAAGGGGCGCATCACGGTGGTCAGTCAAAGCGGGGGGGTTGCGGGCTTTGCGGCCATTCGCTTTGTGGAAGACCGAGTGCCCATGGGCACGCTGGTGTGTCTGGGGAACCGGGCCAACGTAGAATTTGCGGACATGCTGGACTTTTGCGCCCACGATAAGGAAACCTCCGTGGTGGCTCTTTTCATCGAAGGTCTAGACGACGTTCGGCGTTTCTATGAGTCGGCGGCTCGGTGTGCGGCTCAAAAGCCCGTGGTGGTGCTGGGAGCGGGCTATTCGGCGGCAGGTCAAAAAGTGGCGCGATCGCACACGGGAAGCATGGCCCGGTCGGAAGCCATCTATGACGGTGTGTTTCGACAGGCGGGGCTGATCCAAGTGCGCACGGTGGAGGAACTGGTGGACACGGCCAAAATCCTGGATATCAGCCCTCGTCCCCAGGGAAACCGTGTCGGTGTCATCACCCACACCGCGGGGCCGGCGGTGTTGGCTTCGGATGTGCTCTCCCACAAGGGTCTCGTCCTGGCAGAACTCAGCAAAAAGACCCAAAAGGCCTTGGTGGCTCGAAAGGTGCTCGCTCCTTTTACACCTCCGGAAAACCCCGTGGATTTGACCACCTTTGGCTACCTGGACCGCCGGCTCTATGGGGATGTTTTGGAGCTCTTAGGGGAAGACCCCGGCGTGGATGCTGTGCTGGCCATTTGCATTTCGGCCTTGGGGGATCCATATGTGGCACCGTTTCCCATGGAAGCCTTTGGGCGAAAGGCGAGACAGATCGGAAAGCCCGCCGTTTTTGTCTGGGGGGCACCGTCTTGTGCTTCGGAGGAATTTTTGGCGTGGAAAAAAGCTGGCGTGGCCGCCTATGCCACGGCGGAGCGAGCGGCAGCGGCTTTGGCCAATCTTTGGGCAGCGAGCCGGCGTGGCCGCGAGGTCCAAAAGGCCGTTAAAGAGAAACCTCTGCCGGAGTCCTTGCACCGTTTTGTACAGGATTTGCGTTCCCTGGGCCCCAGGCTCTGTGGGGAAACGGAAACCAAGGAGCTTTTGCAACGGGCGGGCCTGCCCACGGCGCGCACCGTGGTGGCCGCCACGGAGGAGGAAGCCGTAAGGGCGGCCGAATCAATGGGCTACCCAGTGGTTTTGAAGATTGTTTCTCCGGATATTGTTCACAAGAGCGATGTGGGCGGCGTGCAATTGGGCCTCAACGATGAGGACGGCCTGCGTCGAGCCTTTCGGGCCATGATGGAACAGGTGAGGCGGGCCGTGCCCGAGGCGCGGATTCTTGGAACGGCCGTGCAGCCCATGGTGCCTGAGGGCCTTGAGGTCATCGTGGGGGGATTTCGGGACCCGCAGGCCGGGCCGGTGGTCATGTTTGGTTTAGGCGGCATTTGGGTGGAAGCCTTCAACGATGTGGTTTTTCGACTGGCTCCGGTGTCAGTTGATGAAGCCCGGCGCATGATCGAAGAGATTCGAGGGAAAAAAGTCCTCGAAGGCCTTCGAGGCAGGCCCTCGGCAAACAAGGAAGCCTTAGCCCACCTGATTGTTACCATCGGTCAACTGATGGACCAATTACCCATTCAGGAAATCGACGGCAATCCGGTCATGGTGCACGGCAACACCTACACCATTGTCGACGCGCGGATGAGCGTGTTCTAGGGATCTGGCAGCTTCTTCCAGGGATCCTGTTGCATAAGCGGCGCAAGCCGGGAAACCTCTTGGCGCTTTGCGGCGCGACTACAGAATTTAACAGAGAGTGCATTTTGCCGGTCAACATCCCAAAAGGCTGACCGACGAAATGCGCCTGCGTGCCTTTTCGAGTTGGTCATGTCCATGTCGCAAATTTTCAAAATGGGCGGGCAGAATGAGCGATGGGTTCCGGGGGATTGCCTGAATGCAAAGGTTTTCGTACCGAGATGTGAGGCTGCGCTTTGTCCGGGGACGGCTTTGGATCGGTCTTCGAGTCCAAGAATCCGCCGAAGTGCTGTGGCGGATTTTCACGGACACGCGGTGGTGGCCTCTTTGGGGCCCCAGTGTTCGACGGGTGCAGGTCCGAGGGTCCACTGTGGTGGTTCACCAAGGCCTGCGTGGCCGGGTCTGGACCGTTTTGGGTTTTTCTGTACCCTTTTTCGTGGACCAGGTAGGTCCGGGATATTTTTGGTCCTGGCGCGTGGGCGGAATACGAGCAACCGGCCATGAAGTGCGTCCTGAGGGTTCTGGAGCTTCATGGCTTGCCTTTACCGTGCCGGTGTGGGGGATTTTCTATCTGCCGGTGTGTGTGCGAGCGGCCACAAACGTGGCCAGGCTCGCCCGCCTTCTTTCTTCTCACGCCTCGGATCATGAGGACCCCGCACCGATTAACGGCAATTCCTTTTCCACTGAAAAGAAGACGGCGAATTCCTTGGCGCCCGGTTCTTCTGAGCGAGTAGGATAACTTTTTCTTCGCAGAGATTCGATAAGCTGGGGATCTTCGGATTCCCGCACTTTAATGAGAAACAACCTCTTCCCCTTGTATCCACCTCCATCTTCTCTGAACACATAGGCCGCTCTCGGGTTGGATTGCAGATTGTGATGGGTGAGTCGGTCTTTCATGATAAATACCAACGCGCCATCATCCATCACGTGAGGTCTGGCATAGACGGCCCCGTCCACATGGCCTTCCGCGTCGGCCGTTGCCAGAACGCCGAAGCCTTTGGTCTGCTCGAAATAGCTCTTAAGATCCATGGTCTGCTCCTGTGCAGCGTCAAGATATGAAAATGAGACTCTATAGCACCCTGCACGACCGTTTCATCAGGGTTCCGCCATCATTGCTGCTAAACTAAGAGTTTTTTTTCAAAGAGCAAGGGAACGCCTTAAGGTCCAAACGAGCTGAAAGAGCGCTCATGCCGTTGCCATTCGTGCCGTCGTGACTATTCCACTTGAATGGGCTCTGCCTTTTTCTCCGGGCTTGTTTTATTTTTTTTCTTTTCCAACTGATCGATACGTTCGTCGATCAGGCTGCGCACCGCGCGAAGCACTTCAATGCGGGCATTGGTTAGATGGTTCCAAAAGGGCCCGCCGCGGCCGCTGGTCTTGGCCATCGTGCGCATCATCTGGCACACGGGGCAGTGGCATCGGATTTTATCATTTTGTGCATGCTCTTCATGCCGGCTCATGAGCTCCTCCAAAAGTTATGGTCAAGGTTTCGTGCTCCAATCGAGCTTTTTCCGGGTGGAGTTTGGCGAAAGCTCGCGGTAGCACGAGGTTTTTTTTGAACGCGCCCATGCGAATGATGAGTTCATCTCCGACTTTGCTCAGTGCAAGTTCCTCGCGGCTCACAAAGGGAAAGTGCAAGCGCACCATGTGGCATCCATTTTCAGCAAGAAAGCTAATGGGCTGATGTCGATACAGAATCTGGTGAGGCGGTGTTTCTCCGTAGATGGCTTGACCTAGGGTTTTCAGTCGCTCGTATCCCAAGGTTTCCCGTTCATAATAGGGAGCCTTGAGGAGAGGGATGGGTTGAAAGGCTGTGGTGACCAACTTTAGGTATGCGTGTTGCTGTTTGAGAAGGGCTTTGAGGAAGGGATCGCGGGAGTCTTCGCTCAGAACTCGATTGATGACGATGGCGTCGATGCCCAGTTGGTGCAGGGAAAAGAACATGAAACTTCGCTGGGTTTCTCGAATGACCATTTTTTCCAGGTTCGTCACGAGGCGAACGGATGTCGTTTGTGTGTCGGTCAAAATGGCATCCACGCCGCGCAGACGCTGAAAGAGTCTTTCAATGGAGGCGAAGTAAGCGTCTTCGGGAAGAGGCACATCGGAAAAGCGATGCACCACGGGGCGTGCCATACGAAAGAGGTTTCGTTCCACGCGAAAGATCTTTTCCATGTACCATTCCAGCGCTTTGGGCACACTGACAAAGCGAATGGATTCCGCCGTCGGGGCGCAGTCCAGAATGAGCACGTCGTAGGTTTTATCCCTGGCGTAACGGTTGACGTACAGAAGGGCGCTCACTTCTTCCATGCCGGGAAGGACGGCCAATTCCTCGGCGAGCACTTGATCCAGTCCGGAAATGTTGAGCAGAAGGCTTAAGTACCGATGCACTTCGCCCCAGTGTTTCTGAATCTCTTCGTGCACGTCCAGTTCTTGGATCCACAACCTTTCGGCCACTTCCACAGGGTGACCTCGATTGACGTCCATGAGACGCCGGTCTAGGTCAAAGGCGTCACTCAGGCTGTGGGCGGGATCCAGGGACATGACCAAGGTCTTGAGTCCCCGCTCAGCCAAGAGGACACCCGTGGCCGCCGCCACGCTGGTTTTGCCGACGCCGCCTTTTCCTGCAAAAAGGAGTATGCGCATGGTTGAAATCCGTTTTTGAGTGCATGCTTGCCTAGGGCTTCGAGGGTTCGCTTGTATGGAGATTACATCGAATTTTTTTTGAGTTTCAAGCCCGGCAACGAAAGGTGAAGCATGTCGGCTCGTTCTGAGCGCGGCAAAGAGTTCGGCGGTTTGGAGAATGAGGCTAAACCTTGTGGTATTGATCCCAGCATGGGGGCTGCTCTTGACTGAGCCCTGGAGCGGGCGTAGAAACACGAAGCTAAACGGCTTACAAGACAGGATGGACAGAGGGCCTCCGGCCTTAGCTGGTCCCAGAGGATTTTTTATGGATGTATCTATTGTGATTCCCGTCTACAACGAAGCCGAAAACGTGCTCCATTTGGCCGCCGAAGTCGAGCAGGCCTTGAAGCCGTTGAACGGGTGCTGGGAATGCCTGTGGATCGATGACGGGTCCACAGACGATACGTGGGACAAACTTCTTTTGGTGGCATCGGCCCACCCGGGCGGCCCGCATCGCTTGTGCGCATTGAAAAAAAATGCGGGCCAATCTGCAGCTTTGTGGGTGGGGTTTCAGAGATGTCGGGGACGCTTCATCGCCACCTTGGACGGCGACGGACAGAATGATCCCCGAGACATTCCCCGGCTTGTGGCGTTGCTTGTGGATGGCCGTTACGACATGGTTCAGGGATATCGAGAGGCCAGAAAAGACAGCCTGAAGCGCCGGCTGGCGTCCCGCATTGCCAATGGCTTTCGAAACCTCATCACGGGAAAATCCGTTCGCGATGTGGGATGTTCCACGCGCGTTTTTCGGCGGGAATGCCTGCCGTACCTTCCACCTTTTAAAGGCTTGCATCGGTTCCTGCCCACCTTGCTTATGTATCAAGGCTTTCGGATTGCCGAGACGCCCGTCAACCACAGGCCCCGGCGTCGTGGCACGACCAAGTACGGCATTTTCGACCGGCTTTGGGTCGGGCTCCTGGATATCTTTGGCGTCAGTTGGCTGCGGGTTCGAGGTTTTCGGTGCCAAGTGGTCCGCACTTTTCCGGAACAGGACACACACCATGAGTGAGGAAAAAATATGGCTTGGGATTGGGTTTTCGGCACAGGCCTTGTTCTCGGCCAGATTTTTGGTCCAATGGATTGCCAGTGAAAGGTTAGGCCGAAGCGTGGTTCCCATATCCTTCTGGTATCTGAGCTTATGCGGCGGGGCTCTTTTGTTGGCCTATGCTGTGTGGCGCCGAGATCCTGTTTTCATTTTGGGGCAAGGAACCGGCTTGTTCATTTACGGTCGCAATCTGTACCTCATCCACAAAGAGAGAACACAAGGGAAGAAATTCCAATCTCATGGGAAGGGAAAGCGCGAATAGCCAAGGATGGCCAAGACCGTTAAAGGGTTTGCTGCTCTGGGCTCTTTTGTGTGCCGTGCTGGGGACTCTGGCTTTTCAGGGTACACGAGGTCTCTATGAGTCCACCGAAGGCCGATATGCCGAATGCGCCCAGGAGATGCTCGTAACCGGAGATTTTCTTCGGCCCACCTTGGACTATGCGCCCCACTGGACTAAACCCCCTTTGGCTTACTGGGCCGTGGCGGTTGGTGTGAAGCTTTTCGGTCGCAACGCCTGGGGGGCGAGAGCGTATCTGGTGCCGACCTTTGTGCTCACCGTTTGCGCCGTGTATTGGCTGGCTCGCTGGTTGTGGAACCCCGGCGTCGGAACCGTGAGCGCCTTGGTTTTTGCGACCTTGTGGGGCCCTATGGGTGCGGCCAACACGGTCAACACCGATTCCTTGTTGACACTCTGGGAAACCTGGGCTCTTGCCTGTTTCTGGTGGGGTGTGCGGACTCGGCGCGTAGGGCCCATCGTGCTTATGTGGTGGTTTTTCGGCATGGCCTTCCTGACCAAAGGGCCTCCGGGTCTTCTTCCTCTTCTGGCGCTGATTGTCTTCAGAATGCTTTCCCAAGACCAGGAAGTGCGAGGGGTTCGGCTGTGGGTTCCAGCAGGCATTGGCCTGGGATTGGTGACGGCTCTGTGGTGGTACGTATGGGCCGTTGCTCATTATCCAGGGCTTACGTCATATTGGCTCAAGCACGAAGTGATCGGCCGGGTGGCAACAGATGAATTCAAGAGGCATTCTCGTTGGTATGAAATGTTTACGGTTTACTGGCCTTTCCTATTGGGGGGGGCTTTACCCTGGCTTGGGCTCGTGTTGTGGATAGAGCGTCACCGTATCGGGGTGTGGTTTCGACGCAGACGCTCCGAAGGCGAGCAAGGGACCCTTGACGGCATCAAGGCATGCTGGAAAAATCTTTCGACGGAAGCCCGATTTGTGGTTTTTGCCCTTCTCATTCCGCTGAGTGTTTTTTCTCTGAGTCGTTCACGGCTCCCTTTGTATGTACTTCCTTTGTTTCCAATTCTTGCCTGTGCCATAGGCTGGAAAATCCGTAATTTTATTGATCAGGGGCTGCTCACCCCAAAGCGATTCATGGCTTTGGCTCTTGCTGGCACGGTCGTCATCGTTTTTGGCAAAGGCATCATGGCCACATGGTCGTCTAAGAAAGATATGGGCACGTTGGCCCGGGCCCTTGAGGCGGCGTGGCCCGAAAGCGAGGGTGTGCGGAATCAACCGCTCTACGTGTATTCAAAGAGACCATTGCACGGCTTGCACTTTTACTGGGGAGATCCCTTTATCCGCGTGTATTCCAAGTTCAATAAGCCTACCCCGCCAGGTTATTTCCCTCCTTCTGTTTTGACGGACCATCAAGCGTCGGGCATGTGGCACCCCTCTATGCAAAAACACGTGCTGACGCCCCGGGAAACGGAACCGTATCTAAGGGGTTGGCTTTGCCAACAAGGCTACCAGGGGAGCACAAAGTCGTTGACGCCCCATTGGATTCTTCTTGTGGTGACCCCTGGGCCCTGTGGGGTCACATCTTGATTTATGCCATTTTGAATCGAAGCCGTGAGTTCGCGGACAGCCCTCAAAGGGACGCGGACCTCATGGGCCGCTGCGTGGCCGTCAGCCCATACTAGATTTTCGTCGATACCAATACCAGGCCGACGGATGGCCCTTTTCTTCCCCAATGACGTAGCGTTCTCGGGTGAACTCGCCCCCGAATAGAGACTCCACTTCATTCACGGAAATGCCCCACAGACCGCCCCGCCAGGGACGCGGAAGCCAGGCGTAGAGCATGTACCAGGCGCCCGGGGCGGTGAGTCGTTCCAGTTCCCGAGCATATCGACGACGGCCGTCTTGGCTCAAAGCGAAAAGGCAGCCGATGTCCAGAACGTAGTCGTAAGGGCCCTGAAGCGTGGCCAGGTTGGTGACGTCAGCAACGTAGAAAGCGATGGTGAGACCGGCCGAGGCGGCTTTGCGTCGCGCTCGGCGAATGGCTTGCGGTGAAAAGTCCACGCCGGTAACCTGCCAGCCGTGCCGTGCCAAAGTGATGGCGTTGGTTCCCGTACCGCACCCCAAGTCCAGGGCTCTTCCCGGAGGAGTGTGGGCGAGAAATTCCATGACCTCGGGGGGTGTGATACCGGTATCCCAGGGCGTCTTGCCACGAAGGTAAAGCCACTCAAATCCCCAGCGACTTCTCAGAATTCGGTCTCGCAGGCGCTGCCACATGCCTTGCCTCCTGAACCCCTTTCGGGTTCTTCACAATGGGTCGAAGGTGTGCCATAGTGCGGCGTCAATCCGCAGAATTTGTGCATACCACAAGTGTTAAGGAAAGGAACAGAGTGTGTCCATTTCCAAATGGGCTTTTGTTGTGGCCGCGCCGCATAGTGGATCGGGCAAGACGACGGCGACCCTGGCGATTCTGGCGGCACTGAAGCGGCGTGGTTTGACAGTTCAGCCCTTCAAGGTGGGTCCGGATTTCATCGATCCCGGCCTGCATACGTGCGTGACCGGAACGGTGTCCAGGAACTTGGACGGGTGGATGCTTTCTCGGCAGGTCAACGAGGCCCTCTTCAGACACTTTCTTCACGCGGCCAACTGTGCAGTGGTTGAAGGGGTCATGGGGCTTTTTGACGGCTACGACGGCACGACGGAAGCGGGCAGCACGGCTGAAATGGCCAAGTGGCTTCACCTTCCGGTGATCCTGGTGGTGGACGCTCGCAGCATGGCTCGAAGCGCGGCAGCGCTGGTTCATGGGTTTTGCTCCTTTGATCCGGCCCTTCATTGTGCCGGAGTGATTTTCAACCGCGTGGGCAGTGAAGCCCATCTGCAGTTTCTTCGCGAAGCCATGGCATCTTCTTCAAACCTTCCCGTGTTGGGAGGTCTGCCTCGAGATGAGGTTCTGCGATTGCCGCAACGGCATTTGGGGCTTGTGACGGCCGAAGAAAATCCGCTTAGCCAAGATTTTGTGGATCACTTGGCCCGTTGGGCCGAAACCCATATGGACTTGGACCGATTGCTGGCGGTGACCACTCTAAACACTCAGATGACGGTGAATCCCAAGCCTTCGAACGTATGTGCAGGCGGGGTTTTTCTTGGGGACTTTGGCCGGCCATTCCCTTTTACGGGGCGGCGTTCTCGCGATTCAGACCCGTGCGCGCAGCCAGTACAGCGTCCCACCGATTTCGAAAATGCCGAAAAGCATGGACATCACGCACGCACTGAGACGTTTTCACAGAAAGGATTGCCGGACCAGCCACTTGGGGATGCCTCATGGCCTCTGCACGGCTCCCATCCAAGGCCCCTGATTGCCGTGGCCCGAGATGCCGCCTTTTGCTTCTATTATCAGGACAACCTGGATCTTCTGGAAGCCTTTGGAGCTCGGCTGCACTTTTTTTCTCCATTGGCCGGAGAGACCTTCCCTGAGGACACGGCGGCCCTTTACCTGGGGGGCGGATATCCCGAAGTGCACGCCAAGGCGCTGCAGCGCAACGAGCGCTTTTTTGAGGACCTTCGACGGCTGGCCGCCTCAAATCGGCCCGTTTACGCCGAATGCGGCGGCCTGATGGTGCTCAGCCGTTCCATAGAACTTCTTTCCGGCGAAAAAGTACCGATGGCGGGAATTCTTCCCTTTGGCACGCGCATGCTTTCCAGGCGAAAGGCACTCGGGTACGTGGAAGTGGTTTTGACCCGTGCGTGCCTTTTGGGCGAGCCAGAACTACGCATGCGCGGTCATGAATTTCACTATTCCGAAATCAATCCGCAGGACTCGCTCACGAGTTGTGCCTGCTGCTACCGGCTCAGGGTGCGCAAATACCGCGAGGAACAAAACGAGGGCTATCAAGTGGGATCCGTTCTGGCCAGTTACGTGCACCTGCATTGGGGCAGTGCTCCTCAGGCCGCATCGTTTTTTGTCGAAGCAGCTCGAAAGGCTTTGGCTCTATGAAGACGCCGAGGGCGAAGACACTGATGTTTTTGGGAACGGGTTCCGATGTGGGCAAAAGTGTTTTGGCCGCGGCCTTTTGCCGGATATTCAAGCAAGACGGTTACGCCGTAGCGCCATTCAAGGCCCAGAACATGGCTCTCAATTCCTACATCACCTCGGACGGCGGAGAAATGGGGCGTGCCCAGGTGGTGCAGGCGGAAGCCGCCGGCATTGAACCGCACGTGGATATGAACCCCATTCTCCTCAAGCCCACTTCGTCCATGGGCTCTCAGGTCATTGTCCTGGGCGAAGCGGTGGGGAATTTTAGCGCCAAGCAATACTACGCCTACAAGAAAGCGTTGGTTCCGGTGGTGCGCAAGGCTTTTGAACGGCTTGCAGCTCGATATGATGTTGTGGTTCTGGAAGGTGCGGGAAGTGCGGTGGAATTGAACCTCAAAGATCATGACCTGGTCAACCTAGCCATGGCTCGGTGGGCTCAAGCCCCCTGTCTGCTCGTGGGAGACATCGACCGCGGCGGCGTTTTTGCGTCGCTTCTGGGTTCGTTGATGCTCATGGAAAAGCAGGACCAAGAACGCATCGCCGGACTCCTCGTCAATAAATTTCGCGGTGACCCGGACCTCTTTCAGCCCGGCGTGCGCCTCCTTGAAGAACACTCAGGTCGGCCGGTGCTTGGGGTTGTGCCGTATTTTGATCATATTGCCGTCCCCGAGGAAGACAGCGTGGCTTTGAACCGGCGCATGGCACAAGGCGTGGACCCCAGTGATGCGTCCCGGCGGTGCCGCATCGGCGTGGTGCGGCTACCGTACATTTCCAACTACACGGACTTTGATTGCCTCGAGCGGGATGAGCGGCTGCACGTGGTCTATTTTGATAGACCCGCCGATGTCTTTTTGTGCGATGCCGTGATCCTTCCGGGAAGCAAGAACACCATAGAAGACATGCTTGCCTTGGAACGATCCGGAATGGCCGACGCGCTGCGGGCATACCACAAGGCGGGCGGCGTTGTGGTTGGGATTTGCGGCGGCTATCAAATGCTGGGCCGACGGATTACGGACCCTCATGGTGCTGAAAGTCGCGTGCGGGAAGCTCAAGGCCTGGGATTCCTGCCCATGAGCACGGAGATGGCTTCAGAAAAATTAACATCTCAAGCCGTGGCCCGTCTTCGTGGCCCCAATCCTTTGAGTCCCACCGACCTTTTTCCCCTTTACGGGTACGAGATTCATATGGGCCGATCCCGGTTTGAAAGCAACACCGCTGTGCCGGGGCTTTTCGAGGTGGTGAGCCGCAACGGCGTCACGGTTCCTAAAGAGGAAGCCACCGATGGGGCCTGGACCGATGAGGGGCGCGTGTGGGGCACATATCTTCATGGCATCTTTGACAACGACACCTTTCGCGACCGTTTTGTGGCCTTCCTTGCCGCACGAAAAGGAATGGCCGACGGCATGGGTTCGAAGTCTTTTCGTTTTTCTCAATGGAAGGAAGACCAATACGATCAGTTGGCGGATTTCGTTCGCCGTCACTGTGACGTGGACCGCATTTACCGCATCATGGGCTTGAAATAAGGACCACCTTTGTCAGCACTGCTCTCTTTTTCGCCTGTTTGCCTTGTGGCGGCTTTCGTCTTGGACCTCCTTTTTGGAGATCCGCCGGCGTGGCCGCATCCCGTGCGTTGGATCGGGCGTGCGGTGGAAGGGACGGAGCCCTTTTTTTATGGAAAACATAGTGCGCCGGCGGTGCAGCGCCTGCGAGGAGCCCTCTTTTGGCTCTTTCATGTCGCGGGGATTCCCATTTGTGTTGCCGTTCTCCTCACCGTAGCGTCTTGGGTCCATCGTGGCGTGGCGATCCTGTGTGGTGTGTGGTTAGCCTACACGACCCTGGCCACGCGAAGCCTTTTCGATGCTTCCAAAACCGTCGCGCAGGCTTTGCAAGCCGGGCGGCTGGATGAAGCTCGCCGACGTCTTTCCCTCATCGTGAGCCGTAACACGGAACATCTGGACGAAGAAGGTGTGTGGAGAGCCCTTCTGGAAACGGTTTCGGAAAATTTTTCCGACGGCATTCTCGCTCCTCTCTTTTATTTGGCTCTCGGTGGGCCCGTGGCGGCCATGCTTTACAAAACAGTCAACACGTTGGATTCCATGGTGGGCTACCGGAACGATCGGTACCAGGACTTTGGATGGTGGGCGGCGCGTGCCGATGACGCCTTCAATTGGCTCCCTGCACGGCTGAGCGCCCTGGTGCTCTTGGGAGCCGGGGCCTTGTGCGGTATGGATTGGCGGAGAGGTTGGGCGGTCATGCGTCGAGACGCTCGAAAAACTTCAAGCCCCAATGCAGGCTTTCCCGAAGCGGCCGCGGCGGGGCTTTTGGGCGTCATGCTGGGAGGTCCTGCAGTCTATTTTGGGCATTCCGTGATGAAGCCCACCTTAGGGGATGCTTTAAGACCTGCAAACAGGGAAGTTTATCAGGGCATGATCCGTTTGCTCTTCGTGGGAGCGGTTCTCGGAGCGATACTGGCAGCGGCCGTTCGGTTCGCCATGGACACATGAGGAGCTCGGCGTGACGATACAGGGAAAAAACGGCGAGGGAATCCCAATTCACGGCGGCAATGTATTTGAAACAGCGCGGCAACTGGGATGCGCCCCGGAAGACCTTGTGGATTTCAGCGCCAGCATCAATCCCTTGGGACCTCCTGAAGGGCTTCTGGACGTCTTGGTTCAAACCTTTAAGCGCGTGCAACACTATCCGGACATGACCAACAAAGCTCTGGTAGATGCCTTGGCCCGGCGTTTTCAATTGGATCCCGATCAAATTGTCGTAGGCAACGGATCCACCGAACTCATCTACATACTTCCCAAGGCCATGGAAGTGTCCAGAGTGCTCGCGGTGGTGCCCACCTTCAAGGAATATGTGAAAGCCTTTGCCCTTCACGGATGCCAAATGAACTTGTGTGTCGCGGAAGCGGTCCACGACTTTCAGCCGACATTGCACCAATTGGGCCGAGCCATGGAGGTCTTTCAACCCCAGGCCATCTTGGTGACGCACCCTGGAAGCCCCTGCGGATCTTTGATGCCGCTCAATGTACGGCGATTTCTTTTGGAAGAGACGGGACATCGAGGCGTCATCCTTTTGGTGGATGAAGTGTTTGTGGATTTTTGCGAACATGAATCTTTTCTGCCGGCCCTAAGAGGGCACGAGAACTTGGTGGTCATTCGATCCATGACCAAGTTTTACGGCATTCCGGGATTGCGCCTGGGATATTTAGCGGCGTCTTCGGCATGGGCCGCACGCCTGCGACGCCATGTGCCTCCGTGGTCCGTGAACACCCTGGCCCAAGCTGCGGGAGTGCATTGTCTGCAGCACGAGGACTATCGTCAAAAAACCCTGGATGTGGTTGGCGCGGAAAGGGTGCGTTTGAGCGAAGCGTTGGCCCGCATTCCGGGGTTCACAGTGTTTCCGTCCGCCGCCAACTACCTGCTCGTGCGCCTCGACCCCTGCCTGGGAACGGCTGCCGCACTCAAGGAAGAACTTCTCGTGCGCCATCGCATGCTCATTCGAGACTGCGCCAATTTCGACGGATTGACACCGCAGGACTTTCGCGTCGCCGTGCGGCTTCCTCACGAAAACGATCGCCTCATCGAGGCTCTTACCCAGTGGCGCCGATCCCACGACGTCGTAGGCTCTTGGAGCGCAGAAGGGACATCCTGATGGAATCCTACGCCTATGAACTGATCAAGAAGGAAGGCTACAAAGAGGGTGTTCGTTCCAGAATACTACAGGACATACAGCAGGGCACGGTGGAGGCCAGGGACACTATGTGCTGGCGACTTTGGAAGAGGACGTTTTGAAACTGTTCCCCGAACATCCTTCACGCCCTTCGAAAGATAAAGACCCGAGTGCCCTGAAACTGCTCTTAAGGAAAGCTCTTCGTGCCGATTTCCGCAACGATCTTCGCAGAGCTCTTTCAGGCTTTCTTGATGAGCCGCTAGCAAGCCCCGAAGGCTCTGTAAACGCTTGAAAAAAGCGCTGCAAACCATTTTGTTTTTCGCAAACTTCAGGGGGGTATCCAGGCGAGGAAGGGGTCTTTCAAGCTTGAATCTGCCCAGGATTGGGGCAGCTGGGGGGATTCCATGGCTGGACTCTGGAGAAGTCCAGCCGCGGCATGTGGAAAAGAAAACCCGCGCCACAGAGGCTTGCGCCTCGCGGGCGGCGGTTTGGGTCAACGTTTGTGAAACTGGGCCGCCCCATTGGCTCCGTGAGAGGGATTCCTGAAGGGGCGCTCAGGGAGGTGTCGAAGCCAAATGGGCTTCCTCCTTAAGGAAATGCGTGTGGTACTCGTTGTCGGTGAGGTGCTTTCGCATGAGGTTGGAAAGCATGTCGAAAAGCTCGGTTATTTCCCTGTCGGAAAGGCGGGGGATGAGGATGTGCATTAGATCATCGTCGGAAAATTTTTGCAGGTAGACCATGAGAGATTTTTCATCCAGATCCCGCGAAAACCCAAAAGCCACCATCCCGTCATACGTTTCCACGAAACGGTGGGTATGTTTCGTTCCCATGCCGCAGCGCCTCCCTCGCGTACCGTTCACGACAGATCGTTCATGTAATAATCCAGCCCGAAATGGGTGATCTGCTCTTCGCCCATAAAGTAGCGCAGCGTGTTTTTGAGCTTCATGAGCTGAATGAACAAGTCGTGTTCGGGATACAGCCCTTCTCGATGCATAGGGCTCTTGAAATAAAAGGAAAGCCATTCCTGAATGCCGTACATGCCGATGCGTTGGGCCAGATCGGCAAAAAGAACCAGATCCAGGCACAGCGGCGCAGCCAGAATACTGTCTCGGCATTGAAAATCCACTTTGATTTGCATGGGATAACCCATCCAGCCGAAAATATCGATGCAGTCCCAGCCTTCCTTGTTGTCCCCGCGGGGCGGGTAATAATTAATGGTGACCTTATGATAGTAGTTCTTGTACAGGCTGGGGTAGAGTTGGGGTTGCAGAATGTATTCGAGGACCGAGAGTTTACTTTCTTCCTTGGTTTTGAAGGAGTCTTTGTCGTCCAAAACCAAGCCGTCCCGGTTGCCCAAAATGTTTGTGGAATACCAGCCTTCCAGGCCCAGCATGCGGGCTTTGAGTCCCGGCGCAAGAATGGTTTTCATGAGGGTCTGACCGGTCTTGAAATCCTTGCCGGCGATAGGGACCTTCTTTTCCTTAGCCAGCGTCACCATGGCGGGAATATCCACGGTGAGGTTCGGAGCCCCGTTGATGTAGGGAATGCCGCTCTCCAGAGCTGCCAGCGCATAGATCATGCTCGGGGAAATGCGAGGGTCGTTGTTCTGCACGGCTTTCAAAAAGGCGTCCAGGGATTGGTGTGGTTCTTCGGGTTTGAGGTACACTTCCGTGCTGCCACACCAGATCATGACGCATCGGTCGATGCCATGGGCCTGCTTGAATTGGGCGATGTCTTCCTTGACGGCTTCCGTGAGGTCCCGAAGGCTGGATCCCGATTTCACGTGATTTCCGTCCAGATTCTTAACGAAGCGGCGGTCAAAGACTGCCTTCATGGGCTGCACGGTTTCCAGAAAATCACGGATCGGCTCCAGATGTTCCCTTCGCAGCACCTTGGCAAAAAGGGCCGCCTCATACCCGTTGGCTTCGTAGATGTCCCAGCCGGCAAAAACGAGGTCGTCCGGGGAAGCCAGAGGCACGAAATCTTTGATGCGCGGCGTGCGATATTCATCGCGTTTGCCCAGTCGAATGGTTCCCATTTGCGTGAGAGATCCGATGGGTTCTGCGAGGCCTCGGCGAACAGCTTCAACGCCGGCCATAAAGGTGGTGGCCACAGCTCCGCCGATTCCAGGAATGAGCACGCCAAGCTTACCGCGGGGTGTTTCGATGTCCTCTTTGCGCTTGAGGTCTTTTGCCAGCACGGTTTTCCTCCGATGTTTTCAAAAATCCATGGCCTACATGGTTGTCGCGTACGTCCCATCGTTGTGTTACGCCAGCACGGCTTTCCTATAGGCCTCGGTTTCTTGCAGTGTCAAGGCAAAGGCCGAGCGTCGGGCTTCCATCCTTCCAAAGCCAGAAGGGCTTTCTTGATGTGAATGCCTCCCGAGTAGCCGCCCAGGGATCCGTTTCGTCCGATGACGCGATGGCAAGGGACCACAATGGCCATGGGGTTCCTGCCGCAGGCTTGCCCAACGGCGCGGGCTCCCTGCGAAAGGCCCAAACGGCGCGCAAGGTCTCCATAGGAAAGGGTTGCCCCGTACGGAATGCGACACAGTTCCTGCCAAACCCTATGCTGAAAGGATGTGCCCACAATCCAGTCTAAAGCAACGTGGGGGTGTTCTCCCCCACCGGCAAGGTACGCCGTCAAAGCTTCGCGGGCCACCGAAGACACCCCATTGGGTTGCCACATGAGCTTTGTGCCCGGAAATAGGCGGTGAAGATGGGTTTCGGCGGCTCGTTGCACATCCGTGGAGGCCACGTCCATGCCCTCTCCTTGAAAATCGACGGTGAGCACGTGACAGGCGCACAGACCTTTGGATGTGGCCGCCGTCAGAAACCATCCCCAAGATGGAAAAAAGAAAAGGTCGACCCACAGGGAATGCATGAGCTCTAGTCCTCGTCCATGAGAAAATCTGTGATGTAGGGGTTGGTTTCCATTTCTCGACCGATGGTAGACGTGGGCTGGTCGCCATAATCGTGCCCCGGCCAGATGATGGTTTCGGGAGGCAGGCGCGTGAGTTTGCGAAGGGATTCCAGGAGTTGTTCAAAAGAGGCGCCGGGAAGATCGGTGCGCCCCACGGCGCCCACAAAAAGGGTGTCCCCCGTAAAAAGATTACCGTCGATGAGAAGACAGCACGCACCGGGCGTATGGCCCGGCGTGTGAATGAACTGCATGGTCAAGGACCCAAAGGTTATGGTGTCGCCGTCCTCAACACGCACATCTGCTGGAGGACTGATGGGAAAGCCCATAGCTCGGGCAAAGGCCTGGTTTTCAGGTATCTGAAAGAAATCGTCATCTAGAGCGTGCATGACGATGGGAGCACCCGTGAGTTCCTTCATGCGCCGATTGCCACAGGTGTGATCCGCATGCCCGTGGGTGTTGACAATGTAGCGACAAACGGCTCTATTGGCCTGAAGCCATGCCGCCAGTTCCTCCTCATTGCCCGCGGGATCGATCAGAACGGCATCGCCTGTCGCCTCATCCATCACGAGATAGCAAAAAACCTCCATCATGCCGACCGGCTTTTGTAAGATTTTCATGGCTTCCCCCAATGCAGCGCGAAATCCTTGCAACGTGGCAGGACAACCCCTGCAGACTCTGAATCCCGAAACGTAAGGGAGACTAAAATGGCTCAGGATTGTTTGAAAGTCAAAAGATCTTCAAAGACTCGCCCTTCTTGCCACCGCGAGGCTCGGAACAACCTTCCCAAGAAGTTGTATGTGCTGGAGTGTCTGGTGAAACCCGGGTGCGAGGGTGGGGGGGTGTCGGGAGAGGGTCTTGTGGGATGTTGGCGAGAACCGCCTTATGTGTATTGCTTTTACGATCGCAAAGTCACGCAGCTCGTGGTGGCGCATCTTGCGTCCAAGGGCTTTCACGTCACCGGGCGCTACGAGATCAACTACGACCAGTGGCAAAGACTCCCGCCCCAATGTGTGACTGTGGGACCGTTTCGCATCCTGTGCGCATCCCCTTTCGACAATGAACTTTCGGCCCATTCCCTCGACATCATCGTCCAGCCTGGTTTAGTATTCGGGTCCGGCATGCATCCCACGACCCAACTGTGCTTGAACCTTCTCGCCCGAGTGTTTGCCCCGGAATCCATGAAGACCGTGGTGGATGTGGGAACCGGCACAGGGATTCTGGCCCTCGCAGCGGCTCGACTGGGCGCTCAACGGGTGCTGGCCCTCGATGTGAACCCGCTTGCCACGCAAGAAGCCGCGGCCAACGTTCGAAAAAATCGCCTGGAACATCAAGTCTTAGTTGTCACGGCAAACAGCCTGGACGCCATCGGCAACTTTGGCGAACTCCTTCTCCTTAATCTGGAATGGCCAAACTTGCGTGCCGTGTTGCGCACCGACGGCTGGAAACGCTTTCCTTGGGTGATCTGCAGCGGCTACCTTCAGAGCCAAACACAACCCTTGGAATGCGTATTCCTTGAAACCCACACGCTGCACAGCCATGCCGTTCAAGAAGACTGGGCCGCATCCTTTTGGACTCGCTCCCCCTCATGTCCTTAAACCCCTTGGGTTTCCTGAAGCGCCCTAGAAGTCGGCCGCGCCGCCTTCACAGAGGCCCATCGTGCCGGTTTTCAGACATGCCCCCGTGGCTATCCCTCTGTGGAATCGTCCCAGAGCGCAGTAAGAATTATCGGCGTGCATCCGTTCCAAGGCCACCCTTTGAGGGTTCGTTGTTGACAAACTTTGGGTAGTCCAATAAAAACAAATGACCCCGAAGGTGGAGAAACTTTCCCATTCCCTTAGTTATCCTTCCAGCGCCTGTGGCTCCAGCACCGGGATCCACTCCGTTCACGCGGCGCGTGTTCACACGAGGGGGGAGCGCGCAGGGCCTATGGGCTGTGTTCGCATACGGAGTCTTATTTATGCGGGATGAAAGATAAACAGTTTTTGTTCGGGTGAGGCAAGGAGGCGGCCATGGATTTTGAACTGAGCGATGAACAGCGCATGATCAAGGAAACGGTGCACAAGTGGGCTGTCAATGAGCTGGGTCCTATTCAGGAAAAGGTGGACGATGAGGATTGGTTTCCTCCGGACTTTTTCAAGAAATGCGCCGAAATCGGCATTCTCGGTATCACCATCGATGAAAAATACGGCGGCCTCGGCGGCGACGTGCTCATGCAGACCCTGGCCGTAGAGGAAATGAGCCGCATCTGTCCCGCGTTAGCCATGACCTACGCGGCCCATTCCAACCTGTGCATGCACAACATCTATAAAAATGCGAGCGAAAAGCTCAAAGAAAAATATCTGCCCCCCATGGTTCGCGGAGAAAAAATCGGCGCTCTGGGGCTCACCGAACCCAATGCGGGCTCCGATGCCATGAGTTTGCGCACAAGGGCGGAAAGAAAAGGCGACAAGTACATTTTGAACGGCACAAAGATGTGGATCACCAACGGGCCCATTGCCGACGTCATCCTGGTCTATGCCAAGACGGCTCCGGAAAAGGGGGCCAAGGGCATCAGTGCATTCATTGTGGAAAAGGATTTTCCCGGCTTTTCGGTGTCTCGAAAGATTAAGAAATGTGGTATGCGCGGATCCCCAACGGGTGAGCTGGTCTTTGAAGACTGCGAAGTCCCGGCGGAAAATCTGGTGGGTGAGGAAAACATGGGAGTCCACGTCATGACCAGCGGTCTAGATGTCGAGCGCGTTGTTTTGGCTGGCGGCTCCATAGGCATGGCCCAACAAGCTCTGGACTACTCGATCCGTTATGCGGCCGAAAGGGAACAGTTCGGGCAGCCCATCGGCAAGTTTCAAATGATTCAGCAAAAGCTGGCGGACATGTACGCCCGCACCGAGGCGGCTCGCCTTTTGGTGTACCGGGCAGCCCTGGTGGCCCAGAACGCGCCCCGAGGGGGCAAGGGCACCGAATTGACCCGCCAGGCCGCGGCAGCCATTCTTTTCGCCTCGGAAACGGCCACATGGGTGTGCAACCAAGCCGTTCAAATCCACGGCGGTTACGGGTACTCTCTAGAATTTCCCGTGCAGAAACTGTGGCGCGATGCCAAGCTCTACGAAATCGGCGCGGGAACCAACGAGATTCGACGGATCGTGGTGGCTCGAGAACTTCTTCGGGAAGCCTTTGCTCGAGCCGGCAAGGTTTAAAGGGCAGATCAAGAAGACCTTGCCCGTGGATGAAAGGCTGAAGATGTGCGCCGTAGAGGGAGGGGGCCATGGAGCAGCCGGTGGTTTTGGAGGAGCGCAGGGATCAGGTGGCGATTCTCACGCTGAATCGACCGGAGGTCATGAATTCTTTCAACTTTGCCATGCTTCACGGGCTTCGGGACAAAATCGAAGCCCTGCGTTTCGATGCCGAGATTCGCGTGGTGATCGTTACGGGGGCGGGAGACAAGGCTTTTTGTGCGGGAGCGGACCTAAAGGAGCGGGCCACGCTGTCCGACGATCAGGTGAAAGAGTTTATTTTCACCATTCGCAATCTTTTTACTGCCATCGAAGAATTGCCTAAGCCGGTTATCGCTGCGGTGAACGGGGTAGCCTTGGGCGGTGGCACAGAACTGGCCCTGGCCTGTGACCTTCGCATCGCGTCCGAGACGGCCACTATGGGCCTGACGGAAACGCGGCTTGCCATCATTCCCGGCGCCGGGGGCACGCAGCGGCTGCCACGGCTTGTGGGGCGAGGAAAGGCCAAGGAGCTCATCTTCACCGGACGCCGTGTGGGTGCCGAAGAAGCTCTTCGCATTGGCTTGGTCAACTCTGTGACCCCACCGCAAAAGCTTAAGGAAGAATGTTTGGCCATGGCCGCCATGATCTGTGAAACGGGCCCCATTGCCATACAGCAGGCCAAGTACGCCATCAATTACGGAATGGAAACAGATCTGCACACGGGCTTGGCCATTGAGTCCAATGCCTATTGGGTCACCATTCCGACGGAGGACCGTCTAGAAGGTCTTGCAGCTTTCCGGGAAAAACGCAAACCCATTTACAAGGGCCGATGAGGTGTGAGGGGTCAAGCCATCCTGCGCGAAGACATAAAGGGTGACGCCATGAGCGATCCGCGAGCGGAAAATCGGGCTTTTTGGGAAAACGAAGAGCTCAAACTTGATGAAAGGGTCTATGAAGCCATGTGGCCCGGCGGAGAAGCGGCGGTGCAACGCCTGGCCAAACAGGGCAAACAGCCGGTCCGGCAACTCATTCAGAAGCTCATCGATCCCGGAACGGAATTCTATGAATTGAGCCGATTGGCAGGCTTTGGCATGCACTACCCTGAGGTGGACGATGTGCCGTGCGGTGGTATCGTGACGGGCATCGGCAAGATCTATGGCAACTGGACCATGATCATTGCCAACGACAGCCGAGTCAAGGCCGGAACCTATTTCCCCATCACCCTAAAAAAACACCTGCGCGCTCAGGCCATTGCGGAGCAATGCGGCTTGAACTGCGTGTATATCGCCGATTCCGGCGGTGCCTTTCTGCCGATGCAGGCGGACGTGTTTCCCGACGACGGCCATTTCGGGTCCATGTTCTACAA
This sequence comes from Desulfosoma caldarium, assembly GCF_003751385.1. Classification (NCBI taxonomy): domain Bacteria; kingdom Pseudomonadati; phylum Thermodesulfobacteriota; class Syntrophobacteria; order Syntrophobacterales; family Syntrophobacteraceae; genus Desulfosoma; species Desulfosoma caldarium. The sequence goes on from NZ_RJVA01000017.1 coordinate 89,237, forward strand.
CATGGCCCGCATGTCCGCCAAAGGCCTGAAGCAAATCACTTTAAGCACGGGGGGCAACACGGCCGGAGGCGCCTACATCGTTTTCATGGCCTGCCAGGCGGTCATGATCGAGAAGCTGGCCTATTCCTTTTTGGGTGGTCCTCCATTGGTCAAGGCGGCGACCGGCGAAGTCATCTCTGCGGAGGATCTGGGCGGTGCCCGCGTGCACACGCAGATTTCGGGCGGTGCCGACCATTTTTGTCGGACCCAGGACGAGGCCATTGAAAAGGTTCGAGAGATTCTGTCGCTGGAACCTCCCCAAAAGCTGCACATTCACCGCTACGCCGAATCGCCGCCCCTGGTGCCGGTGGAAACCATTTACGAAGAGCTTCCGGCCAAGATTCACCAGGGCATCAACGTGAGGGTTGTGATTCAGGCCTTAGCCGACGACAGCCATTTCATTGAATACAAAAAGAACTATGCTCCCGGCCGTGGAGACAACATCGTCACGGGAAAGATTCGCCTTAAAGGGATTCCCGTGGGCATCATCGCCGCCAACGGCTTGGGAATCATTTTCGTGGAAGCGGCTCGCAAGGCCACCGAATGGATCGTGCGCTGCTGTCAGGAAAAGGTGCCCTTGCTCTTCATGCAAAGTTCCCCGGGCTACATGGTGGGTTCGGAATCGGAACATATGGGCATCGGCAAATACGGCGCGGACATGGTTCGGGCCGTCTCCTGCGCTCAGGTTCCTCGCATTCAGTTGGTCATCGGCCCGGACAACGGAGCGGCCAACTACGGCATGTGTGGTCGAGCTTACCGACCGCATTTTCTGTTTGCCACCATGAGGGCGAGAACGTCGGTCATGAGCGGGCGGTCGGCGGCCGAGGTGCTCCTTTCCATTGAAGAACGGAAGAGGGCTGCGAAAGGAAACCCTATGAGTGACGGCGAAAAACAGGCCTTTCGCTCCCAGATGATTGAAAAATATGACGGAGAAGCCCATCCGTTCTTTTGTGGGGCTCGGCTTTTGAACGATAGGGTTTTGAAGTTTCGAGAAATCCGCGACTGGCTGGCTATGGCCTTTGAAGTGAGTTTGCTCAAACCCATACCCGATCCGGCTTTCGGCAACCTGCGGTTCTAAAAGAGCTGAGACTCCCCTTTGGGTCGCCATTGCCGACCATGAAGGAGCTTTAAAGGAACCGTGCTCAGGGTGCCGAAGGTGTGAAACCGCCTTATATGCCGCCAAATGAGGGATGCCGTGCACCGCGAACACGCCAACCCCGATTCGACACGCAAGGAGGAATCAGAATGGCCGTTATGAATTATCCAAAGAAGGTGGTTTTGGGCGACATCACGGTTCGAGACGGCTTTCAACACGAGGAAAAGTACATTCCCCTTGAGGCCAAACTCTGGGTGGCCGAGCAGCTGGTGCTGGCGGGTTTTCGGCGCATTGAACTGACTAATCTGGGCAACCCGAAGGGCATGCCCCAGTTCAAAGACGCTGACGAACTGCTCAAGCGCTTTCGAAGCAGCAAGAAAATCGCGCAGATGATTCAGGATGTGGAAGTCACCGCCATCACCATTCGAGAAAAGGCCGTGGAACGCGCCATCAAAGCGCGTCAGGAAGGCTACGGGCCCGATCGCATCCTGCTCATGGTCTCCACGAGTGAATCGCACCATAAAAAGAATTCCGGGCTTTCACTGGCCGAGTACTGGAAAATGTGTGAAGAATACATCCCCAAGGCCCATGCGGTGGGCATGAAGGTGTGCGGTACGGTGAGCACCATATGGGGCTGTCCCATCGAAGGGCCTACGGAACTCAAAAAGGCCGTAGAATTCACCAAGCGCTGGCTGGACATTGGGGCCGACGACATTGAACATGCCGATCACGACGGTTCGGCGCCGCCCAACAAAGTCTATGAATACTTTTCCATGATTCTGGACGCCATTCCGGACACGTCCAAGCACATCGCCCATTTCCATGTGACCCGAGGTTGGGGCCTGGCCAATGTGCTGGCCGCCCTCCAGGCGGGCATCACCCACTATGAAGGCACCTTGGGAGGCATAGGTGGGCAGCCGGCCAACTTTGTGGATGGCGTGCCGGTGGCCGGTACGGGTTCCTACTACTATGTGGACCCTTCCATTGTGGGTCTGGTGTGCATGGAAGACATGGTGGTCATGATGGATGAGATGGGCATCGATACCGGAGTGGATGTGGATAAGGTTCTGGAAATCGGTCGTTGGGTGGAAAGGATCGTGGGCCGCCGGCTGCGTTCCGAATGTGTGCGCACGGGGCGCATTCCCAAGTCCATGACCGGCCGCGGATAGAAGTTCTTACCAAAGGGAGCCCTTTGCGGGCTCCCTTCTTTTTGCTCTTTTTTCACATTGGTCTTGTGCGTGCCCACCGCTTCGCTGGTGGTGGATTTCCTCAAGATTGTCATTGCCTTTCTCACAGGCCGTGCCGTATTCATGGAGCGAAACGATCTCATGGGGGGATTCCATGGAATACGGCATTCGTCGTTACGAATCCACGCAAAGGCTGTGGTGGTTTGCTTTTCTTCTCATGTGCCTTGCGGCGGGATTTCCGTTCTCGGCTCAACTGCGCTCGGCCTTTAGCCCTTCGTTGCCGCACGGTTCCCTGAAACCTCAAGAAGCCTTGCAAAGGGTCGACTTTTGGCTGAGCGCGCCTTGGGCGAACCAGGGCCTTTTGGGATTGGTGATTTTCTACCTGTTCGGCGTCCTCTGTGCCTGCCTGATGCTGCGAGCCTTGTGGCTTCTCGTTCAGGTCTGGGGAACGTTTCTGGTGGCTCGCTCGCTCAGGAGGCATGTGAAATCCGACGCTTCGGGGAAGAATTCGGGGCGAGCTGATTGGTTTGAAGACAATGCGCCTCATGTCCTTTCGCTGATGGCTCTGGCTCGGGATGCCTCCCGCCTGCCCTGGTCCCTTTTTTCCTTGGCCCACAAGCGGCTGCGCCTTCTTGTTTTTGACGGCCGAGGCACGCCGTCTTCTAATGAGATGGTGCATCGAGAGCAGCGGCTGGAAGGGTTGGACTGGCATCTCGTCCTGTCATCTTGGGACGCCTTTCGATCCATCAGCCGAGCCCTTCCTCTGTTGGGGTTTGTGCAATCTTGTTGGGTGTTTTACCTCTGGCTTCAGCCCGTCATTGACGGTGCGCTGGATGCGGCGAGTAACGCCGTGGTGGGTATCGCCAGCCTCTTGGCCCTCGTGCACACCGTGGCGGCCACCCTGGTCTTTGGTTTGGGCTTCGGGTTCTTGTCACGATTGGAAAGGCTCTACCTCTCGCGTCTGGACGGCCTTTTTTACGACCAGCTACTTTCCCGCATGCCCCTGCACAATGCGGACACCCTGGTGATCCTCAAGACCCTGAGCACGTATTTTCGTAAGCTTCAGGAACGAATCAAGAGGCTGGAGGAAGCCCTGCTTCAAGACCGCCTATGACAAAGACGTGGTGGCCATCAATGCAGAATGTCCGGGGAAGACTCATCAATGGGCATGATGCCCATTTGCCGAAGCAGCCTTCGATCCCGAGGGCTCTTGGTCTTGAGCCATCGTTCGTAAATTCTCAGAATGCCTCCGGCGTGTTGCCGGCCCGACGTGTCTCCGATTTCGGCGAACAGATCCACGAGGCGCAAAAACTTTTCACTGAGTTCCTGAAAGACCCCCTCAAAGCCCCAGTCCACTAAGCGCATGGCCAGCAGCGATTCCAGGGATCGGTACGCCGTGCTGCCGATGGCGGCGTAGTAGTCGATGTCCACAAGGCGCCGATGAAAACTGTCGGAAAAAAATCCCGACACAAAAAGGGTCGTGTCTCCGATTTGCCGTAAAATGCGCGCCCGTTTTTCGCTGGAAACACCATAGCTTTCCAAAAGGGCCTGGGCAAAGGGTTTATCCCGTTCTCCCCATTCGGGTTCCTGCAGCGTTGATGCCTGGGCGTAGCGGGACAACAAGTCCACCAGGTAAAACTGGGCCAGCTGGGAAATTTCCACGTCCAGGTCCTGAGACGCCTTTTCCACGGCATCCTTAAAGTATTCCAGAAGACTGCGGGTTTCCAACAGGGTCATGCCCACCTCCTGGCAGAATCCCTTCGAAATTGTTCACAAGGTTCTCCAAGGCCTGCGCCCCCTTGCCATATTCTTCGGCGCATGGCGCGCCCGCCAAAAGCCTTTTCACCATGGTTCGGGACCGGATGGTGAACTTTGATGAAAACGTTGCCGTGGGCAAGAACCAGGCCTTATCGCCGCATTCCGGTCCACGGACCCTTGTGGAGTGTTGCCTAGGAAGAATGAAATGACGGATTGGATGCCTTGGGTTTTGACCCCTACCGCCACAGGCGGCCAAATTCCATTGATATTATGGCCTAGAAATCGTGAGAGGATCAAGGGCCAGGCAAGAAAATCGGGGAACGCTGTGTCCTTGATTGAAGACCTAAGAAAAATGCAGGCCGCCGCTTTTCTTTCGACGCTGGCGTCCCATGACAAGACCGATGATCCAGCCGCACAAAAGCACCAAGGCTCCTATTATAAACCAACGAATGTTTTGGGAAACCCTCAGGCTCTCATTTTCCTGCGCCAACCTTTTGGCCAAGGCCTGACTTTCCGCCAGTGCCGCTTGCGTTCGCTCGAATTCCTCCTTGAGTTTCAAATAATCGGCGGCCCCTTCACGAAGCACCTGGTGTTCTTTTTTGAGCGCTTCCAGTTCTCGAGAGGTTTTTTCCAGAGTTTCGGTGAGTTCCTTTTCCCGCGTCTGATACCGCAGCCATTGGGAATCGGATTCGGTCAAGGAGGACTTGATGGCCGTGTTTTCCTGGCGCAATTGAGCGGCTTGCTTTTCCCAGGGCACGCGTTCCATAAGATAACGGTTGATGACCCATCCTTCCTTGTCTTTGGCCGGCCCGTCCAGAACGCGCACAAAAGCCCAGCCGGCATCGTTTTTCTGAAGCACCTGAACCTCCTGCCCGGAACGCAGCATGGCCACGATTCTGTGGGAGGTGCTCGGTCCGGTGCGCAGCGTGATTTCAAACTCATCTGTGACATAAGCCGCCCAGGCTGTACAGGAAACCAGGATCAGCGTCGTGCCGACCGCTGCGGTCCACCACCGGCGCAAAACGCCACGATTGCCCACCTCAACTCCCCCTTTGGTCATACCTCATCGGTGCAAGATCCTTGTCCATTGCGGCAGGGCGCGGCCCACCGTCTGGATGAAACGACACAATTGGCAACTATAATAGGCCCCCCAAAGGTTCGGCAAGGAAAAGCTGAAAGGCTTTTCGGGAAGGAAAAAAGTGACAAAATTATCCTCCGCTACTGGCGCAGGCGCCATGGATGATTAACTTAAGGATCAAAGCGCATCTTATGAAAATCGCTTTGGTTTGCAAGATCTCTTGGCAGCAAGGAGGATGAAGGATATGGCCCGAGCAGTGGGGATTGATCTTGGGACCACCAATTCGGTGGTGGCTGTTTGGGAAAACGGCAAAACCACGGTGATTCCCAACGCCGAAGGGTCTCGCACGACGCCCTCAGTGGTGGCGTATATGGAGGACGGCCAAAGGCTGGTGGGGCAGGTGGCGCGTCGTCAAGCCATTCTGAACCCGCAGGCCACGGTGGCGTCCGCCAAGCGTTTTATCGGGCGTCGTTGGGATGAAGTGCAGGAGGAATCCACGATTGTTTCGTACAAAGTGGTTAAGGGGCCCAGTGATGCGGTTCGGTTTGACATTCGAGGCAAGTTGCTGGCTCCTGAAGAAGTGTCCGCCCAGGTTTTGAGAAAGCTCGTGGACGATGCCTCCAAGTATTTGGGGGAAAAAGTCACCGAGGCGGTGATCACGGTTCCGGCCTATTTCAACGATGCGCAGCGCCAGGCCACCAAGCAGGCCGGCGAGATTGCTGGCTTAAAGGTGCTTCGCATCATCAATGAACCGACGGCGGCCGCCTTGGCCTACGGATTGGAAAAGAAGGAAAACGAAACCATCCTCGTCTTTGACTTAGGGGGCGGCACCTTTGATGTGTCCATTCTGGACGTGGGCGACGGGGTGTGTGAAGTGCGGGCCACCGCTGGGGACACCCATTTGGGCGGCGATGACTTTGACAAGCGCATCGTGGATTGGTTGGCCGAAGAGTTTCAAAGGGACACGGGGATCGATCTTAAAAGGGATCGCCAGTCCCTGCAGCGGCTTTTCGAAGCGGCGGAAAAGGCCAAATGCGAACTTTCGTCCACTGTGGAAACAGAAATCAATTTGCCGTTCATTACAGCGGATGCCACGGGGCCAAAACATCTGGTGAAGAAACTGACGCGGGCCAAGTTTGAGGCGCTGACGCGGGACTTGGTGGAACGGTGCATGGGTCCGGTTAACCAGGCCCTGGCGGACGCCAAACTCACCGCCACGGACATCGACGAAGTGATTCTCGTGGGAGGATCCACGCGCATTCCGGCGGTTCAAGAACTGGTCAAGCGGCTGACCGGAGGCAAGCAGCCCAACATGAGTGTCAATCCAGACGAAGTGGTGGCCGTGGGCGCCGCCATTCAGGCGGGGATTATTAAGGGCGAGGTGGACGATGTGCTTCTGCTGGATGTGACGCCCTTGTCCCTGGGTGTGGAAACCTTGGGCGGCGTTATGACCAAGCTTATTGAACGCAACACCACCATTCCGTGCCGCCGCGAAGAAATCTTTTCCACAGCCGAAGACAACCAAACGGCAGTGGACATCGTCGTGTTGCAAGGGGAGCGGGAGATGGCTCGAGATAACCGCGTGCTCGGCCGCTTTCGCTTGGAAGGCATTCGACCGGCGCCGCGCGGCGTGCCGCAGATCAAGGTGACCTTTGACATCGATGCCAACGGCATTCTCAATGTGACGGCTCGGGATGAAGAGACGGGTAAAGCGCAAAAGGTGACCATTTCCGATTCCACGAACCTGGATAAGAGTGAAGTGGAGCGCATGCTGCGAGACGCTCAGGACCACGCGGCCGAAGACCGCCGGCGCCGTGAAACCGTGGAGGCTCGAAACCAGGTGGACTCTTTGGCCTACCAACTGGAACGCACCCTCAAGGATCTGGCCGACAAGGTGCCCGTGCATGAAAAGGCGCGCTGCGAGACGCTCGTGGAAGAGGCGCGAAAGGCCGTGGCGAATGAGGCCACATCCAAGGAGCGATACCAGTCTTTGGCTAGTGATCTGCAACAGGCACTGCATGGCCTGGCCGCTACGGCGTATTCGCAAACCGGGTCGGCCGCGGGAGGTTCCAGAGCGTCCACGGACGACGATGTCATCGATGCGGAGTTCACCCAGAAATGAAGCCGCTCAGGATGCTGAGCCTCTGGGCGGGGCCAATGGTGCGGGGCGCACCAAGGCGGTGCGCCCCGTTTTTTGAGCTTTTTCCCTGGAACAATGATAAGGAAAAGGAGAACGGGGGGCTGCGCCCTGAATCGGGCGATGCCGAAATCACGGAGAGATCGAGGTGACGTCGCATGGCGGTCAAGTTCCGAGATTACTACGAAATCCTCGGGGTTTCTCGAAAGGCAAGTCAGGAAGAGATTCAGCGAGCCTACAGAAAGCTGGCGCGCAAGTACCACCCGGATGTGAACAAGGAGGCGGGTGCCGAGGAAAAGTTCAAGGAAATCAACGAGGCTTATGAGGTCCTCAAGGATCCGGAAAAGCGTGCCAAATACGACCAGTTGGGAAGCCACTGGCGTGCGGGTCAGGATTTTCGACCGCCTCCGGGGTGGGATGTGCATTTCGATTTCGAAGGCGGACCCGGCCAACAGGAATTTTTCTGGTCAGGCAGCGGGGATTTCAGCGACTTTTTTGAAATGCTTTTCGGCGGGCAGAGCTTTCGGCGAGCTCAGGGTGCGGGGCGAACTCGGCCCGGGGCGGCGTGGCGTCAGCCGGGAGCAGATCGCCATGCCACGCTGCGCATCCGTTTAGAGGACGCATTCCATGGGGCCACCAAGACCATTTCGTTTGAGGGAATGACTACCGCCATTGACGGCACGGTGCGTCCGGAGGTGAAGACTCTTGAAGTGAAGATTCCCAAAGGCATCTTGCCGGGTCAAAAGATTCGTCTGGCCGGACAGGGCTTCGAAGGGGTGAGCGGAGGCCCGGCAGGGGATTTGTACCTTGAGGTGGAAATCGAGCCTCATCCCCTCTACCGGTTGGAAGGTCGGGACCTGTTTGTGGACCTTCCCGTGGCGCCGTGGGAAGCGGCCTTGGGGGCCGAAGTTCCCGTCAGAACTTTAGGCGGCACCTATGCGCTCAAGATTCCCGCAGGATCCCAATCGGGGCAAAAATTGCGGTTGCGTGGCAAGGGCATGCCCAATCCTCGAGGGGCGCCGGGGGATTTATACGCGGTCTTGAAGATTGTGGTGCCCAAGAAGCTCACTCGAGAAGAAAAGACCTTGTTTGAAAAGCTCAAAGACATATCAGGCTTTGACCCACGGGCATAAGCCGCGCAGCGTTTGACGGAATCGCGCCACCGATGAAAAGACGTGGTGAGCCGACGTGGCCTTGATGTGCATCACGACTTCGCCGCTTTCACTCAAGGCGTCAAAGCGATGGCGAAAATATTGTCGAAAAACCTTTGAGGCACAGCCTAAGGCGTCTCAAAGGAAAGGGGTAGCGTTGAAGGAATTCCCCAGTGGGGGCGGTCCAGCGTGGAATGAGGAGGCCGGCGTCATGGTGGAAAAACGCTTTTGTATCGTTCGAAGGAGCACGTTTTACGGATCCCATTTCTGGGGACTGACCTTGGCCGAGTTGGCATCCTTGTGTGGGGTGCACCCGGATCTTATCATTCGCTTTGTGCACCTGGGACTTTTGGATCCTCTGGAAGAAAGGGATGGAGTGCCCAGTTTGTTTGCACCGTCTTCTGTGGACAGGGTGCACAAGATTGTGCGGTTGCGTCGTGATCTCGGCATCAATTACGTGGGTATCGGTGTGGTGCTGGACTTGATGCACCGCATCGAAACACTGGAATCCCGGTTACGTGAACTGGAAAGAGCGATGATCGGCTGCAGGACAGAACGGCCGTGACCATAGAACACTGAGGAGGCCCAACCATGAATCTCAATAAGTTTACCGTTAAATCGCAGGAAGCTTTGCAATCGGCCCAAACCAAGGCCGTCAAATACGGGCATGTGGAGGTGGACGGGGAACATCTTCTGGCGGCACTGCTGGAACAACCCGAAGGCTTGGTGCCGCGGCTTTTGAAACGCATGGATGTTCCTTTGAGTGCGGTGCAAGAGGATGTGGTGGAGGCGTTGGAAAAGAAGCCGCGCGTGAGCGGCCCCGGCGCGGAACCGGGCAAGGTCTACATCACGCAGCGCCTCAATAAACTGCTGGTCAAGGCCGAAGAAGAGGCTCGCCACCTCAAGGACGACTACGTCTCGGTGGAACACCTTCTTCTGGCTTTTGTGGACGAAGGCACCTCGACGCCTTCCGGCCGTGTGCTCAACAAACACGGCGTGACGCGAGACGCCGTGCTCAAAGCGCTTACGGCCGTTCGAGGCCACCAACGGGTGACCTCAGCAGATCCGGAATCCACCTACGAGGCCCTGCAGAAATACGGCCGGGATCTCGTGCAGGAAGCTCGCAGCGGAAAACTGGATCCCGTCATCGGCCGAGACGGTGAAATCCGTCGGGTTATTCGCATTCTCAGTCGAAAAACCAAGAACAATCCCGTGCTCATCGGGGAACCCGGTGTGGGCAAGACGGCCATCGTGGAAGGATTGGCCCATCGCATCGTGCGCGGCGATGTCCCAGAGGGGCTTAAGGACAAGACCATTTACGCTCTGGATTTGGGAGCTCTGGTGGCTGGGGCCAAGTACCGAGGGGAGTTTGAAGAGCGACTTAAGGCCGTGTTGCAGGAGATCAAGGAATCCGAAGGCCGCATTCTGCTCTTTATTGACGAGTTGCACAACATCGTCGGGGCCGGAAAGGCAGAAGGGGCCATGGATGCCGGCAACATGCTTAAACCCATGCTGGCCCGCGGAGAACTCCATTGCATTGGGGCCACGACCCTGGATGAATACCGCAAGTACATCGAAAAAGATGCGGCGCTGGAGCGCCGTTTTCAGCCGGTGCTGGTGGATCAGCCGTCGGTGGAGGACACCATTTCCATTTTGCGAGGCCTTAAGGAGCGCTTTGAAGTGCATCACGGCGTCAAGATTCAGGACAGCGCCCTGGTGGCCGCGGCGGTGCTTTCCAACCGCTATATTTCCGACCGGTTTCTTCCCGACAAGGCCATCGATTTGGTGGATGAAGCCTGTGCCATGATTCGCACGGAAATCGATTCCATGCCGGCGGAACTGGATGAGGTGACGCGGCGGGTGATGCAGCTGGAAATCGAGGAAGCCGCCCTGAAAAAGGAACGGGACAAGGCCAGTCAGGAACGCCTGGAAAATCTTCGCAAGGAATTGGCCGAATTGCGGGAAAAGGCCGGGGCCATGAGGGCCCAGTGGGAAGCGGAAAAGGAAGCCATTAAGAGGGTGCAAACGCTTCGGGAAGACATCGAGCGAGTGCGTCACCAGATCGAAATCGCCGAACGGCAGTACGACCTGAATCGCGCGGCCGAACTCAAGCACGGTCGCTTGCCCGAACTGGAGCGGCAGCTCAAAGCCGAAGAAGAACGATTGAGCGCGCAGCAGGGCGGAAACCGCCTGCTGCGGGAGGAAGTGACCGACGAGGAGATCGCAGAGATTGTTTCCCGTTGGACGGGCATTCCGGTCTCGCGTTTGGTGGAAGGGGAGAGGGAAAAGCTGTTAAAATTGGACGAAGTGCTTCACCGCCGCGTCGTGGGCCAGGATGAGGCGGTGCAGCTGGTGGCGGATGCGGTGCTGCGAGCCCGTTCCGGTATCAAGGATCCGCGACGTCCCATCGGTTCCTTTATCTTCCTTGGCCCTACGGGCGTTGGCAAAACGGAACTGGCCAAAACTCTGGCGGAAGCCCTCTTTGATTCGGAAGACAACCTGGTGCGCATCGACATGAGCGAATACATGGAAAAGCACACGGTGTCGCGCCTCATCGGTGCGCCTCCGGGCTATGTGGGCTACGAAGAAGGGGGGCAACTCACGGAAGCTGTGCGACGCAAGCCCTACAGCGTCATCCTTTTCGACGAGATTGAAAAGGCGCACCATGACGTCTTCAACGTGCTCTTGCAGATCCTCGACGACGGGCGGCTCACGGACGCTCAAGGCCGCACGGTGGATTTCAAGAACACGGTCATCATCATGACCAGCAACATCGGATCCCAATATCTTTTGGATGGTGTGACCGACCGTGGTGAAATCGAGGAGCACGCGCGGGAAAGGGTCATGGCGGATCTGCGACGCCATTTTCGGCCGGAATTCCTGAACCGTGTGGACGACATCGTCTTGTTCAAACCGCTCACCCTGGATGAAGTGAAAAACATTGTGGGGCTGCTCACCAAGGACTTGGAGCGGCGCCTCAAGGACCGTCGCATACGGTTGGAAATCGGCGAAGAGGCTCGCGAGTGGCTTGCTCGAGCGGGGTACGATCCGGTCTACGGGGCGCGGCCTCTCAAAAGGCTGTTGCAAAGGGAGCTGGAAACGCGCATCGGCCGAGCCCTTATTGCGGGAGACATTTTGGAAGGGGCGACGATTCAGGTCCATGTCAAAGACGGCCGCTTGGACGTCGCTCATGTGAACCCGCTGAATGCCGACGCCGCCTAACCACCGGGATGCCGTGACCACCGTGTGCGTGAAGGAGGACCCTTTTCAAGAGGAGCCTCAGGGGTTATGCCTGTCAAACAGGTGATCTTCCCGGTTGCACACGCTGAGGAAGCCGCAGGCCTTCTTGGTGTGGACATGATGGGCTGCTTGGCTGGCAACAAAGGCTTTCGCCCCGGTCGCGCAGACATGGCTTCGTTCCCGGGAGTGCGGCCTGCGGCCCGCCTGACGTGCCGGCATCGCGCTTGCGCTCCCCGGGGCGATCAAAGTGCCTTGACGTGCCAAAGGCGGCCGTATCAAAGGAGCCGTTCATGAAAGACCTTTCTTTGGCCTCCAACGCGACCTACATCGAAGAACAGTATCATCGATGGCACGCCAATCCTCAGAGCGTTCCTGAGGATTGGCGATGGTTTTTTGAAGGTTTTTCCTTGGGGGTGGCTTCGGAAGTCGCGCCGTCGGTCGAAGCGGTGGCCGGTCCCGAAGATATCCATCGTCACATTCGCGTGGCGGAGCTCATTCGGCGTTATCGCGAACTGGGCCACCTGCTGTCCTGCGTGGATCCCTTGGAACCCTGCGCTCTGGAGCATCCCTTGCTCACTCTCGAAGCCTGTGGGCTGGAAGCAGCGGACCTGGACCGCGTGTTTTTCACTCCGGAAATTGCTTTCTGGGACAAGGCCCTTCTGCGGGATGTGGTGGCCTTGATGAAGGAAACCTATGCCGGCTCGGTGGGTGTGGAATTCATGCACCTCACGGATGCGGAAGAGAGGCGCTGGTTGCAGGAACGCATGGAATCGACCCGCAATCATCCGCCATTTTCCACGGAAGAACGCCTTCACATTTTAAAAAAGCTCTGGCAAGCCAACCGCTTTGAGCAATTCTTGCACAAGACGTATTTGGGCCAGAAGAGGTTTTCCCTGGAGGGAGCCGAGACCGTAGTGCCCATGCTGGACGGCCTCATTCGCCATGCGGCCGTGCAGGGCTGTGAGACTTTGGTTTTGGGAATGGCGCATCGAGGCCGGCTCAACGTGCAGGTGAACGTCCTGGGGAAAAGCCCTGCCGCGGTTTTTTCGGAATTTGAAGAAAGCTGCGATACGGAATCGGAAACAGGCAGTGGTGACGTCAAATATCATAAAGGGTTTACGGGCTGGGTGAGCGTCTCCGAAGACGGCCTCAAAAAGGTGCGAACGCTTCTCCTTCCCAACCCGAGCCATCTTGAATCCGTGAACCCCGTGGTGGAAGGCTTGGCCAGAGCCCTGCAAGACGCTTTGGACCATCGCGGCACAGACCGGGTTTTGCCGGTGCTTATTCACGGCGACGCGGCCTTTGCCGGCCAAGGCGTGGTCTATGAAACCCTGAATCTATCCCAGTTGGCCGGGTACCGCACCGGAGGCACCCTTCACCTCGTGATCAACAACCAGATTGGCTTCACCACCGTGCCGCAGGAAGCGCGATCGACGCGCTATGCCACCGATGTGGCCAAAATGCTTCCGGCCCCCGTTTTTCACGTGCACGGAGAAGACCCGGAAGCGGCGGTGCACGTGATGCAATTGGCCTGTGATTACCGGTACCGATACGGCAAGGACGTGGTCATCGACGTGGTCTGCTATCGCCGATATGGGCATAACGAAGGAGATGAACCCTATTACACCCAGCCGACCATGGTGGAAAGAATTCGCCGACGCCCTCCCGTCAATGAGCTCTACGCGGCGCGGCTGCAAGAAGCGAAGGTGGTCTCGGCGGATCAAATTGAGGAATTGGAAAAAAACACCCTGGCCGGCCTGGAAAATGCTCTCAAGGAAGCCCGAGCCACCGGCTGTGTGCTGGCTGAGGACTTTGGACTGGAAGCGTGGAAAAGGGCAGCGACAAAAGAAAAATCTTACGCGGAAGGCGTCCCGACGGCCGTTTCCGCCGAACGCCTTCTGGCCATTGCTCGAGCGACCCACACTTACCCCGCCGGTTTTCATGTCAATCCCAAGCTGGAAAAAATCCTTGATAAGCGGCGGGAAAAAGTGGAATCGGGAAAAGATCTGGACTGGTCCACCGGAGAACTTCTGGCTCTGGGATCCCTACTTCTGGAAGGCCATCCAGTGCGCTTGAGCGGTCAGGATTGTGGCCGCGGCACCTTTAGTCATCGACACGCGATTCTCTATGATGTCCAGAGCGAAGAGACCTATGTGCCCCTCAATCACCTGGCGGCGACCCAGGCGCCCTTCGTGGTGGTCAACAGCAGCTTGTCCGAATACGCCGTGTTGGGTTTCGAATACGGTTATTCCTTGAGGGATCCGTCCACGCTGGTGCTCTGGGAAGCGCAGTTCGGGGATTTTGCCAACAATGCCCAAACCATCATCGATCAGTACGTCTGCGCTGCGGAAGCCAAGTGGAACGTCTCCAGTGGCCTGGTCCTGCTCCTTCCTCACGGATATGAAGGCATGGGGCCGGAACATTCCAGCGCTCGATTGGAACGGTACCTGCAACTGAGTGCCCAGAACAATGTGCGGGTCTGTCAACCCACTACGCCAGCCCAGTTCTTTCATCTTGTGCGCCGCCAAGCGCTTCATCCTCACAAGAAACCCCTGGTGGTCATGACCCCGAAAAGCCTCCTTCGGCATCCTCAAGCCGTCTCGCCTCTCAGCGACTTCGTGGGCGGCCGTTTTGAATCGGTCTTGGATGATCCGCACGCGCCCCCTTTGCCCACCTATGGCATCCTGTGTACGGGCAAGGTCTACTATGACCTGGCGGCGTTTCGCGAAAAGGCGCAACGCGACGACGTGGTGCTTCTGCGCCTGGAGGAAATCTATCCATTTCCTGAAGAAAAGCTGAGCGCTTTGTTGGGTGCGTACGGTTCCGTGCGGCGTTGGGTCTGGGCGCAGGAAGAGCCGCAAAACATGGGGGCATGGTCTTTCGTGTGTCCGCTGCTGCACAAGTTGCTGGGAGAAAAGCCCACCTATGCGGGACGGCCGGCATCGGCGAGTCCCGCCACGGGATTTCATCGCCGCCACAAGGAAGAACAAGAAAGGCTTGTGGCAGAGGCTTTTCAGGACTCTTAAACTCCAAAGATGGAGTCGGTCATGGATCTCGATATTGTCATTCCGGAAGTGGGAGAATCCGTTCGTGAGGCCGTTCTGGCGGAATGGTTTGTCAAGCCGGGTGAGCGAGTCGGCAAGGGCACGGTACTTTTTGTTCTGGAAACGGACAAGGTAACCTTGGAAGTACCTGCGGACGCGGACGGCGTGGTGGAAATTCTGGTGCCTGCCGGACAAACGGTCACCGTGGGAACCGTGGTGGGTCGCCTTCGTGCGGAAGCTGAGACCATCCAGCCGGCGGAAACGGTAAAGACGGCACCTGAACCCGCCGAGGCCCCATTCGCGCCAACGCCGCCTGCACGCGAACCCGCCCAGGACCATGAACCCGTGGCAGCGGCGCCCGCCCCAGAGGTTCAAAAAGCCGCGGCGGTTTTGTCGACGCTTCGGCAGGAACAGGCCGAGGCTTCTTTGCCCTCGGACGATGTTTTCCCCTCCGTATCCAGACTGGCGTCCCAAATGGGCGTGGATCTCACCCAGGTTTCAGGGACAGGGCCGGGCGGAAGAATCACTCGAGGCGACCTCTTCCTGTTTTTGGAATCCCAAGGGCGTTTCGTTACCCCGTCTTTTTTCGCCTCCACCGGCGTTCCGGGCAAGGAATCGCCGCCCACAATCCTTGAAAAGAAAGAGTCTCCAGTGCCATCCCTCATCAAGGATGGACGTGATGTGCCGCCTCAGGCCGGTGTTCAGGAGAACGGCGAAGAGACGCGCAAGCCCATGAGCCCCATTCGCAAGCGCATTGCGCAAAGGCTTCTCCAGGCCAAACAGACCACGGCCATGCTCACCACCTTCAATGAAGTGGATATGAGCCGCGTGGTGGAGTTTCGGCGCCGATACAAGGAGGCGTTCAAAAAGAAGTACGGCGTGTCGCTGGGGTTCATGAGCTTTTTCGTCAAGGCCTGTGTGCAGGCCCTTAAAGAAATTCCAGAGGTCAACGCCTTTATCGACGGGGAAGACATCGTGTACCACCGCCATGTGCACATGGGCATTGCGGTGGGCGCGCAACGTGGGTTGGTGGTGCCCGTCATTCGGTACGCGGATCGTTTGAGCTTTGCGGATATTGAAAAGGCCATCGATGATTTTGTTCAGAAAATTCAAGCGAATCGACTGCAGTTGCGCGATCTTGAAGGGGGAACCTTTACCATCAGCAACGGCGGTATCTACGGATCCCTACTGAGCACGCCCATTCTGAATCCTCCTCAGAGCGCCATTCTGGGGTTGCACAAGATCGAAGATCGGCCCATCGCCCTGAACGGCCAGGTGGTCATTCGACCCATGATGTATGTGGCTTTGAGCTACGACCATCGCCTTATTGACGGCCGTGAAGCGGTGACCTTTCTACGAAGGGTCAAGGAAGGGATCGAAGAGCCAGAGCGGCTGCTCGTGGGCATTTGAGTCTGAGGGGTGAAAGGGGAGTCCGAGATGGCGGAAAATCAATTCGACCTGTGTGTCCTCGGTTCAGGGCCGGGGGGCTACGTGGCCTGCGTGCGCGCAGCCCAATTGGGCATGAAGACGGTCTGCGTGGAAAAGGACGAACGCCTGGGCGGCGTCTGTTTGAATGTGGGCTGTATTCCCAGCAAAGCGCTTTTGGATTCCAGCGAGTTCTATGATCTGGCTCGTCAAAGGTTTGCCGAACACGGCATCGGGTTTGAGGGGCTGAGCCTTGATCTGGCGGCCATGATGGCGAGAAAAGACAAAGTGGTGCACGAGCTCACGGAAAACGTGCGCAAGCTTTTGGAACGCCATCATGTGTCGGTCATTCACGGAACAGGACGGCTGACGGGACCCGGCCGCGTGGTGGTGGACCTTGCGGATTCTTCCAAAGACCCGGTGGAACTGAGAGCCCGTTCGGTGATTTTGGCCACAGGCAGTGAACCTGTGGCCGTGCCCCAGGTGACCTATGACGGCCAGTGGATTGTGTCCTCCACCGAGGCGTTGGCGTTTGCCGAGGTGCCCCAAAGGCTTGGCATCATCGGCGGAGGCTACATCGGGCTGGAATTGGGATCGGTGTGGAACCGCTTGGGATCGCACGTTACCGTCATGGAAATGCTTCCCCGCATTGCGACGCTTTTGGATGCCCAAGTGTCTCGATCCTTGGAACGCTTCTTGCGACGGCGCGGTTTTCGATTCCTTTTGGAAAGCCGCGTGCTGAAAGCTTCGGTGGAACAGGGGGAAGTGGTCGTGCGCGTGCAGACCAAGGAAGGGGAAGAACGGCTCGTCTTTGACCGCCTTTTAGTCGCCGTGGGCCGTCGGCCCCGCACGCGAGGCTTGGGTCTGGAGGCCGTGGGGATCGCCATGCATGACAAAACAGGGCATGTTTTGGTGAATGCGCGGTATCAGACCAGCGTCCCCGGCATTTATGCCATCGGGGATCTCATCGCCGGCCCTGCTCTGGCCCACAAGGCGTCCGCGGAAGCCATTGCGTGCGTAGAAGGCATGGCCGGCATGGACAGCGAAGTGAACTATGATGCGGTTCCCGCCATCATTTACACATGGCCAGAAGTGGCCGCGGTGGGCAAAACGGAAGAAGAACTGCGAGCTCAAAACGTGCCTTACTGTGTGGGGACTTATCCCTTCACCGGGGCAGGCCGCGCCCGATGCATGGGGGAAACCGAGGGGTTCGTCAAGGTGCTTTCGCACGCGGCCTCCGGCCGCATTTTGGGAGTTCACATCATCGGCCCTCGAGCGTCGGACATGATCGCCGAGGCGGTGCTTGCCATGGAATGCGGGGTTACGGCCGCCCATGTGGGCCGCATCATGCACGGACACCCCACGTTTTCCGAAGCGCTTCAGGAAGCGGCGCGAGTGGCCACGGCCTGCGCCATCTATGGCAAGGATTGATCTCTGAAAAAGGCGACGGTGCGTCTTTCGGACCAGATGAAGCCGTCAGGGGAAAAGTCGTAGAAACCCACGTGGCTTCCATGACGTGGTGTTTCCAAGAACAGATAAGGGTTGCGATAAGCTTCCTGGTACGGAAAGCATTCCGGACTGAGAAAAGGATCGTCCAAAGCGTTCACGATCAGCGTGGGCACGGTGATGGAATTCAAGAATGGTTTGGAGCTAGCCTTGGCATAATAGTCTTGGGCGTCTCGAAATCCGTGCAAAGGAGCCGTGTATCGGTTGTCGAAATCTTCAAAGGTGACGATGCGCTCATAGCCCCTCGTGTTCAGTGTTTCCGGAAAAAGGTCTTCCTTGGCTTCAATCTTTTTGCGAAGCCTTTTGAGAAATCGTTTGAGATAGATGCGGTTGGAGGGCCGTGAGATGGCTTTGGCCGATGCAGCCAAATGGCACGGCACGGAAAAGACAGCCGCCGCTCGAAGCTGCGGTGGGACACGGCGAGCGCTCTCTCCGAGATATTTTAAAATCAAGTTTCCTCCCAAACTGAACCCCACCAGCACCACGGCGTCATAGCATGGCCGTTCCAAAACATGTTTCACAACCTCATCTAAATCCTGCGTAAATCCGCTATGATAAAAAAAAGGTTTTCGATTGGGTTCTCCGCTGCATCCTCGATAATTGAGGGCGCACACGTCCCAACCTGCTCTATTGAGCGCTCGGGCCATGCCCAACACATAGGGCCGGCGCGAGTGCCCTTCCAGGCCATGGCATAAAATACAAACAGAGGAAGAGCCGACGCGAGACCAGTCCAGATCGAGGAAATCGCCGTCAGATGTTTCCAGCCTTTCGCGCCTGTAGACGACACCGGGCACAAAGCGCACTTGGTTTGCTACGATCATTTGCAGATGAGGATTCCTTAAAAAGCGCGGCGCACAATAGCAGCACGGAAGCACCATCGGTTCCCCTCCGAGGATAAGCGAAACGCAAGCGGTTGGCCGGATTAGTATGAGGCGTTTTCATACACCGTGGCGCCCTCGTAAACAAGGGGCTTAAGTACGGTGAGTCTCCAAGGTGAGCGGCGCCTTGACTTTCACCTTACTTTCACTCTATGCTTTCGGAAAAAACGCTTTTTTTGAACAGGAGGTTTTTCATGAAACTGACGGCGGCACAAAAACGCGTCTACGATTTTCTGCAAGCCTACATGATCCTGCACGGCCATGCGCCGTCGTACGAGGAAATTCGAAAACACTTGGGGTTTCGGTCCTTGAATGCCGTCTACAAGCACGTGAAGCAATTGGAAGAGCGAGGCTATGTGCGAAGCCTTGGGAAAAACCGAAAGCGCGCTCTGGAACTCGTGGAACTTCGCAGCGGCGGAAGGTCCGTTCCTTTTTTGGGCGTGGTGGCCGCGGGTACTCCCATTGAAGCGGTGGAAGTGCCGGAGACGGTGGAGGTGCCCGAAAGCCTTTTGGCCGGCGGAGAACATTTCGCTCTGAGGGTTCGAGGCGATTCCATGATCGATGAAGGGATTCGGGAAGGCGACATTCTCATCGTCAAGAAGCAGCCAACCGCCGAAAACGGGCAGACGGTCGTGGCCTTGGTAGACGGGGAAGCGACGGTCAAGCGGTTTTTCCTGCACGATACGATGGTGGAGCTTCGGCCGGCCAACAGAGCTATGGCTTCTTTGATGGTGCCCGCGGACAGCGTCTCCATTCTCGGCGTTGTGGTTGGCTTGGTCCGACACTATCGGCATCGGTTGGGCCTATGAGGCATCCTGCACCGATGCTGATCGTCGTTGGAAACCCGATGCACCCAAACTGCTAGGGTGATCCGTTCTCGGCACTCCAAAAAATCTTCGTCACGACGCATGGCACCGAGGTTTTTTTGACCTGGCACGCAGCCTGCTTTAGGGAATGGGACGAAGCCGCTTGATCGGGCTTTGGTTTTTGAAGCTTGAGTCTAAAGGAGGACATGCGATGCCAGGATTAGACAGAACAGGACCGTGGGGCATGGGTCCGCGAACGGGTCGAGGCTTGGGCTGGTGCGCTGGGCCGGCGGGAGCGGGGCCGAGGACTGCGGCCTATGGATGGGGCTTCGGCCGTGGCGGCCGAGCTCGAGGAATGCGTTGCGGTTGGGGCCCTTGGGGTGCGTTGTGGCGAGGTCCACTGGGTCTTGGATGGGGCTGGTTTGGCGCTCGCCCACTGAGCCGCGAGGAAGAGCTTCAGTGGCTCAAAAATGAAGCGGCGTCTTTGGAACACGCCTTGGAACAGGTTCGAAAAACCATGGCGTCTTTGGAACAGGAAGGCCAGGCGTAATGTCAACCCAGGTTTGTCATGCTCAACGCTAGGTCGACCCGATGATTCGGGGAGTCTTTTTCCTTCACAGCGTGTCCATCTTCCTGCTCACTTATTTCCTTCAGCGTCGCGCTCTTGAACACCACAAGGATCTCTTCGACGGGGCAGGCCTCTGTGCCTGCCCGTCCTCCGTGCCGAAGGTAAGGTTTGCCACTCGAAGTCGCCAGACTCTAGACGTGCCGACGATCTTGTCGGCGAAATTTTGGCGATGAGCGCCTTGGGTTTTTTTACGCGTTGGGCTTGCGTGCTGGTCTTCAACGGCGTCGAACATCTCCCAGGAAAGATGAAAGCATCAAGTCTTCGTTTATCCGCATCCTTCGAGCCGCGCAGGGTGTCGGCCATGGGCCGGAGCTTGGTTTTCTGTTTGAGAGCGGCGGCGCTTTTGAGTGCCTCTGAGTTGGTCTTTCGCTTTGCTTTGTTCGACCTCCAATGGACCTTGCTGCATCTGAATCGACGCCTCCGAACAGGAGCGGTGAGCCGTACCTGCAGCCGCAGCGATGGTCTTGCACGTTTCAACAAAACAGAATCTTAACATACTGAGTCACATCGACTCGCCGCTTGGTCGCAGCGGCTTGTCGCTGAAGTGCCATAAGCTCGATGGGATGCCCTGTGTCTGCGGTGCGGTAGCTCTCGCCTCAAGGCGGACATCGAAAAAGGTAACTATTCTGGATAATGAGTAAATCTTGACCCGTGCTGCCATTGCAGGCGACCGTGTGGAACACGGGCACCTTCTTTTCCGCAAACGCCACATACCATCTTCTTCACCCTCCAGAACGATAGACCAATCTTGTCTTCCGTATGCAGGGTCAGAACATACGGAAGTTAATGAATCTTTTCGAGAATTTGCTTCAAGGCGCCATGGAATGTGATCCGGAAAGGGAAGATTCTCATTCGCGGTCAGGGTTCTTTCCGGATCCGCCGCACTGGGGACACACGGCGTTAGCGTAATCGGCGCAGCACGCCCCGGGGCCAATGACGGGTTCGACGCCGCAGATGAGGCCCGTGCCTGCGCAGCGAGGACAAACGGCATGGCCTGCTGTGCTCGCTAGTTCCGAAGCGGGAATCTTGGCTTGGGGCGCGGAAACTTCCGAGTTTTTGTCCACTGTGCGCTCCTTTGTGTTGTTTGTTGGCTTTTCAAAACCACAGTGACACGTTAAAAACATGGAAACAAGGCCTTGGCGCCGAACGTTTGTCCACTTCAAAGCGTGGTGATTCGTCCATGCGTGCGCCCAAAGTTCTTTTTGTGGAAGACGACGCCTCTTTGCGGTTGACCCAGAGCCTCTATCTGGAACAGGAGGGCTTTGCGGTGGTGGTGGCGTCGAGCCGTTTCGAGGCGCGGCGGGCTTTGCGTGAGGAGGCCTTCGATGCCGTGGTGACAGACCTGCGACTGGGGGATGCCAGTGGCCTCGATGTGTTGGCCGATGTGCGGGAACTGAGGCCGGAAGCGGAAACGGTGGTCATCACGGGCTACGGGTCGGTGGAAAGCGCCGTGGAAGCCATGAAACGCGGCGCTTATGACTACTTGACCAAGCCAGTGGATCCGGAAGCGCTGGTTCGCGTTCTCAGAAAAGCCCTGGAGCGGCAGCGGTTGCGCCGGCAGGTGGATCACCTCACGCGCCGCTTCACGGAGGAAGCGGGGCTGAACCGCATTGTGGCGGAAAGTCCAGCCATGAAGGCCGTCATGGAACGGCTGGATGACGTGGCCGCCAGCGACGCCCCCGTGCTCATCGAGGGGGAAAGCGGCACCGGCAAAGAGCTTATGGCCAAGTGGATTCATCAGCGCAGTCGACGCGCAGTAGGGCCTTTTGTGGGCATCAATTGCGGAGCCCTGCCGGAAACCCTTTTGGAAACGGAACTCTTCGGGCATGTGCGCGGGGCTTTCACCGGAGCCCACCAGCCCAAGAAAGGGCTTTTTGAGGCGGCCGACGGCGGCACTCTCTTTCTGGACGAAGTGGGAGAGGTTTCTCCGGCCTTTCAGGTGAAGCTACTGCGAACCCTTCAGGAAGGAACCGTCCGCCGCGTAGGCTCGGTGAAGGAAACTCCTGTCGATGTGCGCATCATCGCCGCAAGCAACCAAGACGTGGCCCGCCTGGTTCAGGAAGGCCGTTTTCGGCAGGATCTTTATTACCGCATCAAGGTTGTCCCCATTGTCTTGCCTCCCCTGCGCGAGCGCCGCGAAGACATCCTGCCCCTGGCTCATTCCATATTGGAAAGGTTGAGTCGTCGCATGGGGCGCAAAGTCCCAGAGCTCACCGATCAGGCTTGCCGGCGCCTCCTCGACCATGCGTGGCCGGGCAATGTGCGCGAATTGGAAAACACGCTGGAGCGCGTGATGATCTTTTCCAGGGCAGATCGCATCGATGCCGGGGATCTTCTCTTGGAGCCTGTGGAATCCTCGATGGGTGTGACACCGGCTGTGCCGAGGCCTCAAGCCGCCTGTTCACCGAAAGAGATGAAAGAACCAGAAAGTTTTCAGGAACTTTCCTTGGCCGAAATGGAGCGGCGCCACATTTTGGCGGTCCTTCAGCGATGCGGCAACAACAGGACCAAAGCCGCCGCCGTGCTCGGCATCGGCACCAACACCCTTTGGAGAAAGCTGAAGAAATACGGCCATGAAGCCTCTTGAACAACGGGGTCTTCACAGTCTGACCCCCGAGACACTTCTCGCTGTACTGAACAGCATGGAAGACCAAATCTATGTGGTGGACCGCGATTATCGCATTCGGTTCATGAACTGGTCTTTGCGGCGCCATATGGGGGATGGTGAAGGGGCTCTGTGTCATGAATTTTTTGGGCACGACCGGGACACGTGCGACGAATGCCAACATGGCATGAGTTCCTTTGAACCGGAACGTCGCCGGGAATGGACCTCGCCGACGACGGGTCGCATCTACGAAGTGTCGGTATCGCCGGTGCACGGGCCTGACGGGAGTATCTTCAGGCTGCATATCATGCGCGACATCACGGAGCGCAAAGACCTGGAAAAGGCGCTTCAGGAGCATTCCAAATCGTTGGAAGCCAAAGTGCAGGAGCAAGCTCAAAGACTTTTTCGAAGCGAAAGATTATCGCTTCTAGGAGAAATCGCAGCCGGACTGGCCCATGAACTCCGCACCCCGCTCGGAGCCATTCTCACAGGGGTAAAGCTTTTGGAAAAAGAGCCCGTGGATCCTTCCCGCAGGGTCATGATTCTGGATTTGATCAAAAAAGAAACTGCTCGGCTCGAACGAAAACTCGCCGAGTTCCTGCAATACGCCAAGGGGCGCCTGCCGGGAAAGAAACCCACCGACGTCGGTCGGCTTTTGCACGATGTGGCAGCGCTACTCGCCGCCGACACTTCTTTGACCGGCCGGGTTCGCATTCGTGTGGAAGCGGCGCTGCACAGGGATCTTTTTCCCATGGACGCGGACCTCATGAAAGAAGTCTTGATCAACCTTGGCCAAAACGCCCTGCAGTCCCTCGGCGGTTCGGGGGAGCTGCTTTTCGAAGCTAAGCCCATTCCTGAAGGTCTGGAAATCCTGGTTCGAGACAACGGCCCGGGTATCGCCTCCGGCGACATGCCCCACATTTTCAAGCCGTTTTTTACGCGTCGCGCTGCGGGGACGGGATTGGGTCTGGCCATCTGCAAGGACATCGTCGAAGCCCACGGGGGCCGAATCACCGTGAGCAGTTTGCCCCATGTGCACACCACCTTTCGCATTCTTCTCCCCCGCTGATCCTTCCAATGTGGAAAGCACCCCCCACCAATCATTCCACGATGGAATACCCCGACCGGAAAAGGCAACCCGAGGCGGGGAAAACTCGAAGGTTTTTTGACAAGACCGTTTCCTGAAAAAGTGGCGATGGCCATGGGCCCGAGGCCGCGCAGGATTCGGCGGGCAGGCCGGGTGAAAATCTGGTATGCAATTTGCCTTAAAGCCATGCGCCGTCGAGAATGCATGCCGTGCCTTTTCATGCGGCGAAGAGATGACAAGAATGGCCGATGAAGACAGGGGTCTCGGCCAATCAAAAAAGGGAGGACGACCATGGCCGAAGTCAAGGAAAAGAAGCAGAAGGCGTACAATTTTCGTGATTTTTCCACGTGTGAGGCGACCATACAGATGCTGCAGAAGGCGGCGTCGGATGGGGTGGAGACGGCGTTTCAGCGGGCGGCGGAGATGAAGGCGTGTCCCATAGGGGCGGATTCGGCGTGTTGTAAGCATTGCGCCATGGGGCCGTGTCGGTTGAATCCGAAGGATCCATATTCGAAGGTTGGGGTGTGCGGGGCGACCATTGACACCATAGCGGCGAGGAATTTTGCGCGGATGGTGGCGTCGGGTTGTGCGTCGCATACGGACCATGGGATGACGATGCTGGATGTGTTTCGGGAGGTGGTGAACGGGAAGATTACGGACTACAAGATCAAGGACGAGGAGAAGCTTCGCAGCGTGGCTCAAAGCGTGGGGATTGAGGTGGAAGGCCGCGAGACCATGGAGATTGCGAAGGATCTTTATGAGGAGTTGGAGCGGACCTACACGCAGGTGGAGGGTGAGATTCCTTTTGTGAGCCGGGTGCCGGAGAAGAC